>JBAWFN010000030.1:0-9489 GCA_049591935.1 Terriglobales bacterium
GCAGTACTACATCAAGCGCTGCCTGGGGCCGTGTGTGGCGGATCTGACGACACCCGAGATTTATCTGGAGGCCGTACGCGACGTGAAGTTGTTTTTGGAAGGGCGGCCGACCGACCTATCGCGATCGCTGCGGGAGCGCATGGCGAAGGCGGCTGAGGCGGAAGAATACGAGCGGGCGGCGAAGTATCGCGACCTGATTTCGACTGTGGAACAACTACAGGAGAAGCAGCGGATTGCAGCGGTGGAGGGCGATGACGCCGATGTCTTTGGCTATCACTACGAAGCCGACATGCTGGCAGTTAATTTATTCCACGTGCGTGGCGGGAGGGTGCTGGACCGGAGAGAGTTTTTCTGGGAGGATTTGCCGGAGTTGGAAATGGATCACGTGGACCCCGGCCGGGCTGCGCCCGTCCCGGACGGCCGAGGGCGGCCGTCCCCACGCGAGCAGTTGGAGACACAGGCACGGTTTCGTCCCGGCGAGTTTTTCTCGGCGTTGCTCACGCAACTCTATATCGGGCAGCCTTACGTACCGCGCAATATTTATGTTCCGGTGGAGTTTGACGACCGTGAAGCGCTGGAGGACTTGCTCTCCGAGCAACTCGCGGCCGAGGGCGGCAGAGCCACCCGCGTGAATATCCTGGTGCCGCAACGTGGTGACAAGCGCGCGCTCATCGATCTGGCGGGAAACAACGCCAAGCAGTCGTACGATCAGCGGTTTCGAGTCATGAAGCCGAACCAGCGGCAGATTCAGGAGGCACTGCAGGACGCACTGGGCTTGCCGGAGCCGCCGCGGCGCATCGAATGCTTCGACATTTCGCATATTCAGGGTGCGGAAACGGTCGCCTCGATGGTGGTGTGGGAAGACGGTCGGATGAAGAAAGCTGACTATCGCAAATTCATCATCCGCAGCGTGGATGGAGTGGACGACTTCGCGTCCATGCGAGAGGTGGTAACGCGCCGCTACCAGCGCCTGCAAGCAGAGAAGAAGCAGAAATTCCCCAGCCTGGTGCTGATTGACGGAGGACTGGGGCAACTGCATGCGGCGGCGGAGGCGCTGGCTTCGCTCGAAATTATCAATCAGCCCCTGGCGGCGATCGCCAAGCGCGAAGAAATCATCTACGTCTTTGGGCAAGCCAACGAGCCGGTAGTACTGGACCATCATTCACCCGTGCTGCACCTGGTACAGCTGATAAGAGACGAAGCCCATCGCTTCGCAGTCACGTTTCATCGCAAGCGGAGGCAGATGCGCGACCGGTCCACCGAGTTGATGGAAATTCCAGGGGTTGGCGCAGGCACCACTCGCCGGTTGCTGGAACATTTCGGCAGCTTACAGGCCGTCAAGCAAGCCGATGCGGCGGCGCTTTCGGCCGTGGTCACACGAGTGCAAGCTGAGGGCATTCTGAATCACTTCCGATCCGCAGATCGCCCTGGTAACCGCTGATCTCGCTTCTCGCTGAACTGACCCCACTTCCCTGCTACACTATCGGTTCGCTCCCATGCAACCAATACTCCAGATTTTGTTGATTGCTGTCTGTGGACTGCTGTCGCTCATAGCTGCTGCACAGAACGCAGACACTCCGACTCTCGCTACGTCTCAGGAAACCCATCTGCGCAACGTGCGCCAGCTTACCTTCGGCGGACAAAATGCCGAAGCGTACTTTTCTGCCGACGGCAAGCAGCTGATTTTTCAGTCCTCGCACGGCGACGTGAAATGCGACCAGATCTTCACCATGAACGTCGACGGTTCAGAGATGCGCATGGTCTCCACGGGCAAGGGCCGAACCACGTGCAGCTATTTTTATCCGGACGGCAAGAAGATTCTGTACTCGTCCACCCATCTGGCCAGTGCCGAGTGCCCACCGCGCCCCGACTTTTCCAAGGGATACGTCTGGGCCGTCTATGCCGGCTATGACATTTTCACCGCTAACCCCGACGGCTCCGATCTCAAGCAGCTCACGAACACCCCGGGATATGACGCCGAAGCGACGATCTCCGAAGACGGGAAGAAGATAGTTTTCACTTCCATGCGCAACGGCGATCTCGACATTTACTCGATGGATGCTAACGGCAAGCATGTAAAACAACTGACCCACGAGATCGGCTACGACGGCGGGCCGGTCTTTTCGCCGGATCGCAAGTGGATCGTGTACCGCGCCAATCATCCGAGTGCAGAGAAAGAGATCGCCGAATACACAGAACTGCTAAAACGCAACATGATCCGCCCCACGTTCCTCGAGCTATGGATCATGAAGGCCGACGGCAGCGGAAAGCGTCAGATTACCAACCTGGGCGCGGCCAGCTTCGCTCCGGCGTTCTTCCCCGACGGCCGACGAATCGTTTTCTCCTCGAACCAGGGATCGACCGGCGGGATGGGCAATTTTGAGCTTTATGCCATCAACGCGGACGGCACCAACCTGGAACAGATCACCTTCAGCCCCGGCTTCGACGGCTTCCCCATGTTCAGCCGGGATGGCAAGCAGCTGGTATGGGCGTCCAACCGCAATGCTAAGGCTCCGCACGAAACCAATATCTTTATCGCTGATTGGGTTCCGTAGACGTAATACTTCCGATTGCTCTTCTCGCCGCCGAACCTTCCGCCCTGCCCTTTACAATGCAAGCAGTGTCAGGTTTTTGGGCGCGGTCACGAGTTTTCCCAACCAGACCGTCGGAGGTGATATTGTGGCCAAGCTCTACGGCCTCTCGATTTTCATTTTCTTGATCTTCGTTTCTTGCCTCGTACAAGGGCAAGAAGGCAACGCGTCTGTGTTTCTTCCCAACCAAGAGGTCCGCGTCGCTGATCTGCCGGCACTCACCGCGCCGTCGAAAAGCAGTTCCGCGGTGCTCACAACCGTACTGGAGACCGTTCTTCACGACAAAACGGTATGTTGCGGCCGGGATTCTGCCCTTGAAGACAGCGTGCTGTACGCCGCAGAATCAGATCCCGTGTCGCTGCAGGAACTCAGCGCCAAGCTGCGCGGGAGGCACCTTTTGAGTGACGGCCGGCATATCACGGTGAGTGCTGAGTATTTTTCACAAAGCTCGATTTACGCTAACCTCATCGTCCGCACTCTGCTGGATCAGCACGCTCCACTCATCGCGTGGAAGACACACTTGTACGTCTTGTACGGAGCAATTTTCGATGAAACCCGCTACTACAGCGGGCCGAGGGAATATGCAATCCACAAACTCTTCCTGCTGGATCCGCGATTTTCTGACCAGCGAAGGGAGATCGTCTTCAACCGCGACATCGACGATTGGGGAAAAGTTGAGGGACTTCTAACGCTGGCGGTTTCGCAGGAATAGTCCCGTCACGGCTCGAAATCGTTCGTCTTTCAGCCTACGGCTGAACGCCCTGGGTCAGGCAGGTTTTCAGGTTCTCCGGCAGCTTGGAATTCTGCAAGATCTCTCTCACTACATCGTTGGGTAGGAATTTCGCGAACTCGACGGCATGCTCCGCCGGTGTGTGCTGGTTGCGCAGCAAGGCAATCCGTATCTCCCGCCGCAGCGACCACTTGGAGTGACCACAAACCGTCTGCACCAACGCGAAAGAGGCTTCGTGATGGAGTAGAGCGTTGGTCACCAGCGCTTCGGTCAAGCGCGGATTCTCCAACGCGGCGGCGATAATGCGCGGCTCTGCGTCCAGCAGAAGTTCACCCGCCACTCGTCCTGAGGCGCGATGAGCAAGCGAAAGCTTCTCTCCCGCGGAAATCGTTTCCAGACGGTTGATCAGCACCTCTTCCGCCGCCCTCTTGAGATCACCTGCAACTGCCGGAGCCAGCGCCACCTGCATGAGATCAAACGTAAACAGCCTCCGGATGAGAGACAGTGAAAGGTAACGGGGGGCTTTCGGATGGTTGACAATCGCCAGCTTCACTTTGCGGCTCTTGGTGGCAACACTGTTCTTGCTGAGCTTCTCGACCAAATCCGGCGGCAGCTCGGCGTGTTGCAACCAGGCCAGAGCGGAATCTTCGTCCAGGAATTGGTTCGCTGCCACCGTGAGATCAGAGTCAGCGAGATCTTCGGGCAGGCTTGCGGCCGGTGAAACATTCGTGGTTTCGGAATCGTCGTGCGTCATACACGCTGGTGGTGAAATCTACCTACGCTTTGGCTCCAAGCGCGGCTCTGCGAGCCAACTCCAAGGCTCCCTGAACTGGGTCGACGACGTTGACGTTGACCACTGCCTTGGGGCATTCCAGCCGCAGCCTATTGTAGAAAACCTGCCGGATCAGAGCCGAATTACGGAAGACACCTCCCGACATGGCCACAGGTGCACGGTCAGCATCCGCGAACAGCCGGGCAATTACAATTTTCGCCAGAGTCGCCAACTCCACCCCCGCCCGGGCCAGAATATCGTGAGCCCTGGCGTCGCCTGCGTCGACGGCGGTTAGCACTGCGGGAAACAAGCCGGCGAAATCGGGTGCGGGGGACGCATTGGACACCAGAATCATCTGTTCCCGCGTCTTCACTCCCCAGGCCTTCATCAGACTTTCCAGCAATCCGTTGCTTTGGCCTTCATCGAAAGCGCGCATGGCCGCAGTAACGGACGCTCTCCCGATCCAGTGTCCAGAGCCTTCGTCAGAAATTGCGAACCCCCAACCTCCGGCGCGCGCCGTCTGGCCTTCAGCGTTACGCCCGTAGGCGATCGACCCAGTGCCCGCAATGACGATCACGCCCGGGCCGGTCCCGGAGGCTGCCTCCATGGCAATGACCATGTCCCCCACGACTTCAATTTCGCCGGAAACCAGTTCGGAAAGGATTCGCCGGATGACTTCTGTGGTCTCGGGCAGCGCACCCCCCGCGACCCCGATGCAGGTTCGCTTGATGTGCTGCGGAGTAACCTTGGCCGCCGCGCAGGCTTGGTGAACCGCTGCGGCGATGGACTTCCTGGCTTGCGCTTCGCCCACTCGAACTACGTTGCTTCCGGCACCACTGCCGCTGCCTAACAGCGAGGTTTCGTCGCCGACCGCGCACGAGGTCTGGCTGCCCCCGCCGTCGATGCCCAGAAAAATGCTCATCAGCGTAGTTCTATCACGACGGATAATTCCCGGCGACTCACGTTAGTACCTTCGGAGGTTGCGCTCCCTTCCGCTGACGAGTTAGGTACCCGCGCGTAATCAATCGAGACGAAGCGCACACGCCACCGCTAGGCTGGGACAAGCGGCATGTCTATGGGTCTGGATAAACTCGACCTCGCCATCATCGCGTTTTATCTGGCGGGCATTACCCTCTTCGGCTTGCGATTTCGCAAGCGCCAGCGAACTCTGCGCGACTACTTTCTGGCAGATCGCAACATTCCGTGGTGGGCCATCGCGCTATCCATTGTGGCCGCGGAGACCAGCACGCTCACCATCATCAGCATTCCGGGGCTGGCCTACGACACCAACTTGGCTTTTCTCCAGGTGGTTCTCGGATATCTCGTGGGCCGGGTGATCATCAGTTTTGTTCTGCTGCCTCATTACTTCCGCGGGGATCTTTACACCGCCTACGAATTGATTGAGCGCCGCTTTGGCCGAAAGCTGCGATCTCTGACGGCAGGATTGTTTCTAGTGACGAGGGCGGCAGCAGAGGGCGTACGCGTGTATGCGGTGTCCATTGTGATTGCGATCGCGATCGGCACCGGCGAGGTTGCGTCCATCGCCATCATCACCGTGCTGACCTTGATCTACACCTTCGAAGGTGGTCTGGCGGCGGTGATCTGGACCGATGTGGTGCAGACGGGAATCTATGTCGCCGGCACGCTGGTGGCTCTATTCACCATCGTTCATCTGGTTCCCGGCGGCTGGCCAGCCATTCACAGTGTGGCGGAAAATGCGGGCAAGCTGCGTGTCTTTGATTTCACTCCCGATTTCTGGAAGCCGTACACCTTCTGGGCAGGTGTGATCGGCGGGGCGTTTTTGACCACGGCCAGTCACGGCACTGATCAACTGATTGTGCAGCGGCTCCTGGCGGCACGCAGCCAGCGGCAATCCGTGGCGGCGCTGCTTTCGAGCGGAGTGGCAATTCTGTTTCAGTTTGCATTGTTCCTGATGATTGGAGTGATGCTGTTCGTGTATTATCGCGTGCCCTCGGCCAGCTTCGGCACGCCCGACAGAATTTTCCCAACCTTCGTTGTCAGCCGCATGCCACACGGGATCTCGGGCTTGTTGATTGCAGCCATCCTGGCGGCAGCAATGTCAAACCTGAGTGCTGCGCTCAATGCTTTGGCATCTACCTCGGTGATTGATTTCTATTTGCAGCGCAAGCCCCAAGTGGACGAACGCCGGCGCCTACGCCTGTCGCGTTTCATGACAGTATTTTGGGCGCTGGTGCTGTTCGCTCTGGCGGTGCTGTCATTGCATCGCATCGGGCGGGTGGTGGAAGTCGGATTGCAGATTGCGTCGGTGGCCTATGGGGCGCTGCTGGGCGTTTTCCTGCTGGGTGTGCTCACGCGGCGCGCAAACCAGAGCGGGGCAATGGCCGGCATGCTTTGCGGCTTCGCGACCGAGCTGTACCTGTGGCTGGGAACGCGGGTGCCCTGGACTTGGTATGTGATGATCGGCACGACAATGACATTCTGTGCAGGCTACGCGGCCAGCCTAGCTGCTTCGGAAAAAACGCCTAACCGCAAAGATCGCGAAGTGGACCCGAAGGACGCGAAGAGAACGCGAACTTAAGTAGGCCACCCTGCGAACCTCTGTGTTTTTTGTGGTTCAGCGCTTTCTGCGCGCTCGCGTATACTGCAACTCCAACATGGCAAGTCAAGCCGCAACCCGACCCGGCCTGCTCCGCGATCTTGGCCTGAGCCAGGCTGCGGCGGTGGTGGTTGGAACCATCATTGGCAGTGGGATATTTCTTGTCCCCGCCGAAATGATGCAAGCAGTTGGTTCGGCGAAACTGGTCTATCTCGCATGGCTGGTGGGCGGCGTGCTTTCGTTTTTCGGCGCGCTTACCTACGCCGAACTCGGCGCCATGAAGCCGCAGGCCGGGGGCGAGTACGTGTACGTTCGCGACGCCTATGGGCCGTTGCCGGGCTTTCTTTATGCATGGACCTGGTTCCTGATCGCGAAACCTGCTTCGATTGCCACGGTCACGACCGGCTTGGTTCGTATCTTGGGAACGTTTTCTGTTTTTGCTTTCTTTTCAGATCGCTGTCTTACTTGGCCCCTCGCCGTCACCTACGGACAGCTTTTCGCCATCGCGGCCACGATTCTGATTTCTTTGCTCAATTACGCCGGAATCAAGAAGGCTGGCGAATTCCAGCTGGTTTTCACTTTGCTGAAAGTCGCGATTATTCTCGGGATCGTATTCGTCGGTTTTAGTTATTCCTCAGGAAGCTGGAACCATTTTGCCGCGACGTACTCCGGGGCTAAAGGCGGGATTGCGGGGTTCATGGCCGCGCTGGTGGCGGCGCTCTGGGCGTATGACGGCTGGAACGACTTGAATATGGTTTCGGAGGAGATTCGCCAGCCGGAGCGAAACATCCCGCTGGCCCTGATCGTGGGCGTAGCCACGGTGGGAGCGCTGTATATGCTGGTCAATGCCGCGGTCCAGTTTGTGCTGCCGGTTGATGCGATCGCAACTTCGCCGCGTCCGGCTTCGGATGCAATCGGCCTGATTTGGGGACCGGTGGGTGCGGGGGTGGTTTCAGCAGCAATGGCGATTTCGATGCTGGTCACGCTCAACGGCACCATCATGAGCGGAGCGCGTGTGCCGTTTGCCATGGCACGTGACCGCTATTTCTTCTCCGCGCTGGCCGAGGTTCATCCGCGTTTTCATACGCCCTCAGTGGCGATCGCGGTCCAGGCTTTGTTGTCCATAGGCCTGCTCCTGCTAGGGGGGAGTTTCCGGCAGTTCTTCTCTTTGGCGATTTTCGCAGAATGGCTCTTCTACATGATCGCGGGAAGTACGGTATTTGTTTTTCGCCGGCGCGAACCGAACGCTCCGCGTCCCTATCGGGTGTGGGGATATCCGGTGGTTCCAGTTCTGTTTGTTCTGGCCTCAGCGCTGCTGCTCTATTACACCTTCACTGACAACCTGCGAAATTCTGCTCTGGGTTGCCTGGCAATTCTGGCCGGCATTCCTGTCTTCTATGGGTTTGCCAGGCGGCGAGCCGCGTAAGTCCTCGCGTGGACGTTCGCGTTCTTGCTGATTGGGTACTTTGGTCACTCTCGCCTCCTACTTTGCACCGCCGACACCTTGCGGGATGCGCTGGTCCAGCCCAGAATTAGATCTGTAGCCTTGCGGCGGACATTCCGAGCCAACCATCTTGCGAATCTGGTTATCTACTTTGTCGAAAGCGGCCTGGGGGATCTACCTGATCCTCACCTCGATCTATTGTCTGCTGGCGTTTCTCCCCTATACCTTTGTCGCCCTGATCAAAGAACCACCTTACTCGTGGATGCCGTGGTTCGCAGGTCATCACGCCGTGCTGTACCTGCTGGTGTTGGCTGGGATCGCGGCCACGCAGTGGCCGAGGAAAGAGAGACTCGGTTTCCTAGGGTTGCTCGGCCTGCTTACAACCGCCGGGGTTTACCTGCTGCTCCGGCCTTTCATGGCAACCCTACAGGACAACCAGGCGGCCTACTGGTGGAGCGTAACTGCCTTGGTTCCGCTGATGCTGGTGGCGGGATTCGACCTTCGCCACCAATGCCGAGATGCCGAGGGTGACACCGACGGAATGTTCTCCTACTCAAACGCCGTGCTGATCGCGGTGGTCGTGACGTTGACCTACGGCCTCGCTTCCGAGCTGCGCACTTATGCCGAGCATGCGTCATTGCAATTTGATCGCGGATGGACGGAACTTTCGCTTTGGAGCCTCCTCTCCCACACGCTGCTGGCTGTAGTGGTGGTCTCGATTTTCAATTTGATCCGCCTGGCGAGCCGGCGCACTCGATATCCGCGCCAAGTGAACCTGGTGGCCGGTGGCGCGCTGGCTTTCATTTTCCTGTGGGCAGCATTGTTTCGGTTCCTGGGAAGCGCGTTCAGTCTCGAGGGCTGGCGGGCGCACCTGTACGCAGCTTCTCTGGCAGCGGCTTTAACGGTGTGGATGACGTGGCTCGCACTGCCTTTATCAGCGAATGCTGGCATTGAGGAATCGACTCGCGGCCGCAAGTTCGGCTTGATGGCTCTGGGGCTGGGCATGTCGGCGTTCGCGGTCATCCTGCCCACAACCGTAACCGGTAGCGACTGGAATGGAGTGCTGCAAAACACCTTCACCGTGGTCTTTTGGGTGGCGCTGAGTGTTTGCGTTTGTCGTCTGCGGCCCCGGCGAGCAGACTATTCCGCAATCGCCATGCTGGCGGTCGTTTTATTTGCGGGCTTTGGCTACAAGGCGCTGCAAGCCACGGAGATCTTCTGGGCAACACCGCTGGGCGCGACCGACGACGAGGTCGCTCATGCCATGGAGAATTACGCCGCCGGAGACGCTTCGTTCCAACTGGTGCACCACTTGTTGGGCAACGGACGGGAAGAAGTCTGCGGCGACCTCTGCCGTATCCTACGCGAGAACAC
>JBAWFN010000031.1:0-33573 GCA_049591935.1 Terriglobales bacterium
CCACCCAAACTGTGGAGCGTTCCACCGTGGGCGCTGCCGGCTTCAGCCGCGACAGCCCCATGGTCACTAAGGCAAGCAACACAATTCCAACCGCGATATAAATGATCTGCCGCCGGCGTTTCTGGCGGGCGATATTAGGCCGAGCGATATCCATTTGCTCCTCAGAAGGGCACGCCCTCTACCACAGAACAGTATCAGGCAAACACCACGGAAGAAAAGAGTTAGATGGATTCCATAGGGTCAATTCGGAAAGCTTTCTGTTCACTCATGGGAGCAAGTGTCCGAATACGGACAGCCCCCCAGCAACTCTCCGAGCACTCTGCGGCCATTCTCTGCGCCCTCTGCGTTTTAAGACTTAGCAGGATTTCGACAAAGTCAAAACCCTAAAACGCAGAGGACGCAGAGAATGGCCGCGGAGTGCGCAGAGAGTTGCCTCATCCAAGTCCATCCGCTATTCTGACTTCACTCTCGTCGGGCTATCAGCAGCAATATTAATTTAAGGAGAAATTGATGACCGCGCGAACCCGCAACTACCTCTTATTAGGACTGGTGCTTCTTATGGCAGGAACGACTTTTGCTGCGTCCAATATCTACGATTTCACGCTCCCCAATATTGAGGGCAAGCCCATGCCGCTGACCGATTTCAAAGGCAAGGTCATCCTCATGGTCAACGTCGCCAGCCAGTGCGGATACACTCCGCAATACACTGCGCTCGAAGCCATTTACGAAAAGTACAAGGCGCAGGGTTTTGTGATCGTCGGCTTCCCCGCCAATAACTTCGGCGCTCAGGAACCGGGCACGAATGAAGAAATCAAGACCTTCTGCACCCGCAAGTACAGCGTGACCTTTCCCATGTACAGCAAAGTATCGGTAAAGGGTGACGACCAGACGCCTCTTTATCAGTACCTGACCAAAGACACGCCCGCACCCATCGCTGGCGATATCAATTGGAACTTCACCAAGTTCCTGGTGGATCGCAAAGGAAACGTGGTGCAGCGCTTTGAGTCCAAAGTAACGCCCGATTCGCCGGAGGTGACGTCGGCCATCGAGCAACTGCTCAAGCAGTAGAATCATCCCGTGGGAGTTTGCGGGGATCCAGGCGGGCAGCGTCAGGCTTCGGCTGAATGCTGACGGCTGAGTGCTGAAGGCTCTTATGGATTTCGACCAATTGGAAACGTTTCTTGCGGTTGCTCGACACCTGAGCTTTTCTCGCGCCGCCGACAAACGTTTCCGCACCCAGCCGGCAATCTCGTCCCAGATTCGCCTGCTGGAGGAAGAAGTCGGAGCCAAACTGCTCGACCGTTCCGGCGGCAAGGTTTCGGTCACCGCATCCGGCAAGCTGTTCCTGAAATTTGCGGAAGAGCTGATGGAGGCTCGCAAGGCCATGCTGGCCGGCATTGGCGAGACCGAGCGTGTGCCTCGCGGTGAAATTATAGTCGGGGCGAATGAAGGAACCTGCCTGCACATTCTGCCGGAAGTCTTCGCAGAATTTAAGAAGCAATATCCGGACGTGAACATCAGCATCACCCGCTCCGACTACGCCAGGATTCTGGAGTCGGTGCTCGACAACTCGGTGGATTTTGGCGTGGTTTCGCTTCCCGTCGACGACGCCCGGCTGAAGGCGGTGCTGATCCATCGCGACGAACTGGTCATCATCGTTCCTCCGCAGCACCCACTGGCCGGAAGAAAGTCTGCCACGGTTGCTGAAGCGGCGAAGTTCGCGCTGGTAGTGCCCAAAGGTGGGCACACTCGCGATGCTCTGGAAGATCTTTTCTTTGAACACAAGCTTAAGCCCAGGTACATCATGGAACTCGACTCCAGTGAATTACTGAAGCGCTTTGTGGCCGCCGATGCCGGCATCGGTTTCATGGCCCGCTCCAACGTGCTGGAGGATGTGCGGGCGAATGCATTGACCACCGTTCCCCTCTCCGATGCCACCATCCGCCGCGACTTGGCGCTGGTGTTTCGCAAGGACAAGTCGCTCAGCCGCGCCGCCCGGGCGATCATTGATATTGCGGTCAGAATTAAGGGCGTGGATGCGGCTGCGGGAAAATCGTGACCGCGATCCTTCCTCCCGCGAACCGGCGCAGTTCCCTTTTCTTGGTTTGCTGTCTTTGCTGCGTCAGCAGTGTTCTCGCCCAAAGTGGCAAGCCTGCTGCCAAAGAACTCCCCGCCTCGGCGTATGCATTAGTCGCCATTAAAGTCACAGGCAGCCAGCGCTACAAACCTGAAGATATCGCTGCTGCGACTGGTTTGCAGATCGGCCAAACCGTGCATGAGGACGATTTCCGAGGGGCGGTTCGCGTGCTCGGCGATAGCGGCGCCTTCAGCGACGTCTCCTTCGGCTTCGACTATTCCGCCAAGGGCACCAAGGGAGAGTTTCAGGTGAAGGATTCGCCCGGCTTTGTCCCGGCGCGGTTCGAAAATTTCGTCTGGTTTTCAGATCATGATCTCGCCGAAAAGCTGCATGCGCGAGTTCCGCTGTTTCATGGCGAACTCCCGATCCGCGGAGATCTAGCGGATGACGTCTCGTTAGCGCTGCAGGCAATGTTGATTGAAGAAAAAGTGGAGGGCCGCGCCGACTATCTCCGGGTGGGCGCCGAGAGCGGACCAACGGAGGCGTTTGAGTTCAGCGTTACCGGCCGGCCCATCACCATTCGGGATGTCCAGTTCCAGGGAGCTGATCCAACCCTGCTGCCCGTGCTGCAGACTGCGGCCAAGGAACTCAGCGGCAAGGAATACGCTCGTGACGCGATCCGCGCAGCAGCGGAAAAGAACTTTCTGCGGTTCTATTTACAACGAGGATATCTCAAGGCCGCGCTTGGCGATCCTGAAGCGAAAGTGGTAAAGCGGGATCCGGAAGAGACACAGGTTGATGTAATCTTCCGCCCCAATCCCGGTGCGCAATACAAATTAGCCGAGCTCACGCTCTCGGGGAACAAAGTCCTTCCCACCCTTGCCTTGCGGCAATCGATTCATGCGCAGATTGGGGATCCGGTCAACGTGATCCAAGTGGAGGCAGACATGGCTGCTCTCCAGCGCTTGTATGGCACCCGTGGCTACATGGCGGCGGCGATTAAGACCAACCGTGAAGTCGACGATAAGACGCTTTCCGTCAAATATGACCTCAGCATCCGCGAAGGCGACGCGTACACCATGGGCGACCTGGACATTCATGGACTCGACTCAAAAGCCACTGCTCAGATGCAAACTGCCTGGGCTCTGCGCACGGGCGACACCTACAACTCGGACTATCCCCGGCAATTTACCGAACAGGAGGAAACAAAAATGCTCTGGTTAGGGGACTGGAACGTCAGCATCCACGAATCGGTCAACTCGAAGGACAAGACGGTGGACGTAACCCTGCGATTCGACCCCAAGGCCTGACTGGCTGTGTCGCTGCATCCGCGGACAAGATCAGTTTTTACAACTTCCGGCTTGGGGTTTGGTACGCTTACGGTCAGAAGGCAAAACCTCCAAGGAGTGAACGATTCATGAGATGCAGTTCCAGGAAACTCATTGCTCTAGCGGCCAGGTTCGTACTGGCCACACTGCTCACCACTGCGGCTTTCGCGGCGAAGCTTCAGACCTTCACCGGCACCGTCAGCGACGCCATGTGCGGGGCCACGCACATGATGGAAGGCGATCCCGCGTCATGCCTGCGCACCTGCGTCAATAAGGGATCGAAGTACGCTCTCGTAGTGGGAGACAAGGTCTACACCCTGGACACAAGCAATCAGGCGACGCTGGACGCGCTCGCCAAGTTAGGCGCTGGGAGAGCTACGGTCAAGGGCACGGTCGACGGAGACACCATCTCGGTCAGCTCAGTCACCGCCGCCAAGTAGCGCCGCTCCGAGAATTGGCGGATTCGCAACCGAGCCGGGCGACGCTTTCGTCGTTCTTCGTAAATCTCATGGAACTGGATCGCCTTCCTGATCGTAACTACTCTCGTCTGTTATCCATTCAACATTGAGGAGCAAATTGAAGGCCATTCATTCCTTATTTCTATGCGTTGCAGCTTTCATGGCTGCGCAGCGTGTTTATGCGCAAGCCCCAGGTCAGACCGCCACAACCCAGCCGCCGGCCTTCGAGCAGAAGCTGCGCGAGGTTCGTTATGACCTCCGTCTGGAGAATGGCAAGTTTGCGGGCGCCGCAGCTCCGGTGTTGGAAGGCGCCATCGCCAATGCGCAGTACGTGCTCATTGGCGAAGACCACATTACTCGCGAGATTCCTCAGTTCACGGCCGTAGTCTGCGACCTCATGGCGCCGCAGGGGCTCTCCGCCATGGCCGTCGAGATTGGTCCACAGGTTGCGGAGTTGGTTTCGGCGTCATTTGGCAAGCCCGACCGGCTCGCCCGAACGGCTGCGCTCATCCATCAGTATCCGAACAGCATTGCCTTCATGGACATCAGGCAGGAAAATGATCTGGCGGCGCATTGTGCAGAAGTGGCTCACAACCGGCACCTTCATCTTTGGGGTCTTGATCAGGAGTTCGTCGGCTCAGCCGGTTGGCTGCTGGGCCAGATTCTGGCCGCACATCCCGGCCCGGCTGCAACCGCCGCCATTACCCGCCTCACCGGCGAGGAGCAGCAGGACGCGGCTCGCGCCAAAGAAGCCGGCGATCCATCCAAACTTTTCCTTTTCGCTGCCCCTGATTCTGAACTCGCGGAAGCGGCTGCATTGCTGCGACGGGAAGGCAACGCTGTGGCGAACACCATATTCCAGGAATTGATTGTAAGCCGCGAAATCTACCTCAAGAACGCGCAGGGAGCAGCCGACTCCAATAGCCAACGCGCCCAGCTTATGAAAGAGGATTTCCGCCAGGACATGGAGAAATCTGCCGGCGACGGCACGCAGAAGGTGCTGTTTAAATTCGGGGATTGGCACCTCTATAAGGGCTTTAACCCGCTTCACCAGCGCGATCTCGGCAACTACATTGCCGAAATGGCGGATGGGCAAGGCAGCTCCTCGCTACATATTTGCGTTTTGGGGGCCAAGGGCACGCACAGACTGTTTGCAGGCTACGATCAACCTACCAGGCTTGAAAAATTCGTTATGGATGAAGATCCGGACTACCTCTGGCTAAAACCGGCGATCGACAATCAGATTGCGGAGGCTTGGACGCTCTATGATCTCCGCAAGCTGCGTTTCGCGAAAATGGGCGCGGTGGACCCAGACATGGAACGGATGATCTACGGCTATGACCTGCTGGTGATCGTTCCGGAGCTGACTCCAGCCGACGTAATCCAATAGCCGTATTCCGCCCGGCGCGGGGTTCCGCCGAAAATTTTGCCCCTGTAACTCAATTTTCATATTGCCTGCGGGACACGCTGTGTTAAATTTGACCCTCAACCCACCCGGCAGCGGAGGAAAATGAATTGGGCAAAGACATGGTCCCCAAGCGGATATTTTTTACGAAGGGGGTCGGAAAGCATCGGGAACGTCTCACTTCTTTCGAACTGGCGTTGCGTGACGCCGGCATTGCCGCCCAGAATCTGGTGCGGGTCTCATCCATCTTCCCGCCAAATTGCAAGCTAGTAGCCCGCTCGCAGGGACTGAAGTATCTGAGCCCCGGCGAAGTGGTTTTCGCCGTGGTCGCGGAGAATTCCACCCGCGAACCACATCGCCTGCTGGCCTCAAGTATCGGTGTAGCGATTCCCGCGGACCGCAATACCTACGGTTATTTGAGCGAGCACCACTCCTTCGGAGAAACCGACAACGCTGCCGGCGACTACGCCGAAGAACTGGCGGCTGAGATGCTGGCCACTACGCTGAATGTGGAGTTCGACCCCGATCGCTCCTGGGACGAAAAGAAGGAAATCTACCGCATCTCCAACAAGATCGTGCGCACCGCGAACGTGACGCAGTCGGCAGTGGGTGACAAGCGGGGACTGTGGACTACGGTGATTGCCTCGGCGGTGCTGATCTTCGACTAGCTCACTTCCGCGCCGCCTTCTCCTTCTTCTTTGGCGAGGACTTTCCCAGCCTTTCCAGGACGGCCGCCACGATGATGGGCAAGCCCACGGTGGCGTCCACGAATACTTCCCCGAACTTTCCGCCTTCGGCGGGCGGCACGAACTTGCCCCAGGAAATGGCCTCGCTGTAGGGGCTTCCAGACAACCCGCCCCAGTAGACCGGCTCCGGGCAAATGCGCACTCCATAGTGATAACGTTTCAGCGGGACATTCTCCCCCATGCGCCGGTGGCGCAACTCAATAAACGGCCCGAACTGCTGCGACCAGTTGCGCGGCACGCCGCCACCGATGGTGAAAATTCCCAGGCGGGTTTGCCGCAGCAGGGTCGCGGCAAAATGCTCCAGGTCCTCGAAAGGATCGAACCTGATTTTGTGCCGGCCGGTGGATTCGCGCATACGATTGTTCAGCGCCACATCCAGGCCAAGCTCGGAGTCGGTGAAAGCCGGCACAAACACCGGAACACCCTTTTCATAAGCGGATTTCAGAATGCCCCGCTGATCTTTCGCATGTTTCGCAAGGTACGCACCGATGGCGTGGTTCAGCTTGTAGGAGCACATCACTTCCGCCTGGTCCCAACCCTCTAGCACGTGGGACATCACTTCCTCGACCTCGTCGAGGTTGGTCTCCGGTTCCAGCGTGTCGTAAACCCGGTTGTAGCCCTGCTCGTAGAGTTCGGTGTCAGGCACGTCGGGGTTGTAACGGAAGTGAGCGCGGCCGGTGGCTTCCACCAGCCCGTGAGCCATCAGCGCGCCGGTGGAAACGATGGCATTGACGATGCCGCGATCGATCAGTTCAGTAATAATGAGTCCCTGCTTGGCAACCGTCATGGCGCCAGCCAGGGTCATGACCACGAAACACTCTTCATCCCTGGCCATGGCCTCCAGCACATCCACCGCTTCGCCCATCTGCCGCCCGGTGAAAGCCGTCTTGCCCATCGCGCGCACCAGGTCGTCAATGCTGCGCACCTTGGTCAAATCCAGCGGCTCCAGCGGAGTCAGCCGGTCTTCGATCGGGTTGTGGAGCTTCCGGTCGATGCCGCTGCCGTCGTGATTGCCATGCTTCATGCTCGCATCTCCGAGTCTCTTCTCTTGAAGTACTACTCTACTAGAAGGCGGCGATCTCCTGCTACCGCACACAACTGAGAACCGAGAACCGAGAACCGGGAACTCGAAACTGGTATTCTATTTCCTCGCCAGTGCACACCATGAACTTGCCACCTGACAAATTCCGTGTCGGCCTGATTCAGATGTCGGCCACCCCCGATCCCGACAAGAATCTGCAACGCGCGATCGAGCGCGTACGCCAGGCGGCGGCGCAGGGGGCGCAAATCATCTGTCTTCCCGAACTTTTCCAGACCCAGTACTTCTGCCAGCGTGAAGACGCTGCTCTGTTTGACTTGGCTGAGCCGATTCCAGGTGCAACCACCGCTAAGCTTTCCGAGGTGGCCAGGCAGTTGGAAATCGTGCTGATCGCATCGCTCTTCGAAAAGCGCGCCGCAGGCGTTTATCACAATACCGCGGTGGTTTTTGATACCGACGGCACGATGCGCGGTCTCTATCGCAAGATGCACATCCCCGACGATCCTCTTTATTACGAAAAATTCTATTTCACGCCCGGCGACCTCGGCTTCCGCGCGTTCGACACCGGCGTGGGCCGGGTGGGAACGCTAGTGTGCTGGGATCAGTGGTATCCCGAGGGCGCCCGCCTGACTGCGCTGCAGGGTGCGCACGTGCTGTTTTATCCCACGGCCATTGGTTGGCATCCCGCCGAGAAAGCCGAATTCGGCGAAGCTCAGCACGACGCCTGGCGCACCATTCAACGATCCCACGCGATTGCCAATGGTGTTTACGTCGCAGTGGTGAATCGCGTAGGTTTTGAAACCGGAGACATCCGCGGCAAATCCGCGCCTGGCTCCGGGCTCGAATTTTGGGGCGGATCGTTCTTATGCGATCCCTTCGGCCGGGTCATCGCCGAGGCTTCCCCTGACCAAGAAGAGATCCTTCTCGGTGAAGTGGACATTCGCACGCTCGAAGACATTCGCCGCAACTGGCCGTTCCTGCGCGACCGCCGCATCGACAGCTACGCCCCTATCACCAACCGCTTGATTGACTAAACCATGACCGACAACCTCCGCATGCCCGCCGAATGGGAACTCCACGCGGCTACCTGGCTGGCGTGGCCACATTACAAAGACGACTGGCCGGGCAAATTCGAGCCGATCCCCTGGGTGTATGCGGAAATCATTCGTCACTTGGCGCGTCACGAACGTGTGGAATTAATTGTTAACGACGCGGTGTCCGAAAAGCGCGCTCGCAAGACCCTGACCCTTGCCAACGCCTTCAGCGACAACATTCGCTTTCACCACTGGCCCAGCGACCGCGTCTGGACCCGCGACTCCGGCTGCACCTTCGTGAAGTGTTGCGCGGATGACCCTCGACGCGAGAGTCCGGAGGGACTCGCCGCTATCAAATGGCGTTTCAACGCCTGGGCCAAGTATCCGAACTGGAAGCAGGACGAGAAGATCGGCAGCCTCATGGCGGAAGCTGCCGAGGCTCGCGAACTCCGCCCCATGTTTGGAAAACAACGAGTCATTCTGGAAGGCGGATCCATCGACGTCAACGGCCAAGGCACGTTACTCACGACCGAAGAATGCCTACTCGGCAAAGTGCAACAGCGCAACCCGGCGATGAAGCGCAAAGACTACGAAAAACTGTTTGCCGATCACCTGGGAATCCGCAAAGTGATCTGGCTGGGCTTGGGCATTGCCGGCGACGACACCCACGGCCATGTCGACGACATCACGCGCTTTGTCTCTGCGGACACCGTGGTCACCGCCGTAGAGTCTGACCCCGACGACCTCAACTACGAGCCCTTGCGGGAAAATATCCGCCGCCTGCGCGAGGCCACCGATCAAAACGGCCGATCGCTTTCGATCATTGAGCTACCCATGCCCGTGCCGGTCATTTTTGAAGGCCGTCGCCTGCCCGCCAGCTACGCGAATTTTTATATCGCGAACGGAATGGTGCTGGTTCCCGTCTTCAACGACCCCAACGATCGCGTGGCCCTCGAAATTCTCGCCGATCTTTTTCCCGGCCGCGAGATCGTCGGCATTTATTCCGGAGATCTGATCTGGGGCTTCGGCGCCATGCACTGCATGACCCAGCAACAACCCGCGGTGTGAACAACCGATAGAATGCCAGAGTATGCTCCGCGACAAGAGTTTGATTCCGCTATCGCGCCAGCACCAGCATGCGTTGGCGCTGTGCGTACGGCTGGACCGTGCGATTCGGTCAGGCGAGATTGATCTCGAAGCATGGCAGGCAGAGGTTGAACAGATTTTCCAGCAGGAGATCGCGATCCATTTTGCCGCAGAAGAAAAAGAATTGTTCCCCCTGGCAGAGAAATTCCCAGAGTTGCGGCCCGTTATGCAGGAACTCCTCGGAGAGCACGCGATTCTGCGGAGCTGGTTCGACCGCGCTCGGTTGCGAACCCTCAACCAGAACGATCTCTCCGCTTTCGCGATCGCGCTATCTCAGCACATCCGCAAAGAAGAGCGCCAGCTCTTCGAGGGCATGCAGAAAATCATGAGCACGGCGGAGCTTGAGACCCTGGGCGCAGCCCTGGAGACAGCTCTCCACGATGCCGCGCAAACCTGCAGCCTGCCGAGCGCAGCGACGCGGCTGCGACCGAAATAGTGTCCTCGACCCTCCACGCCAGCTACATCAAGTCCTCTATCTTCAGCGGTGTCGGCCCGCCCTTCCACGAAACCTGGAACTCCGCTTCCACAAAGCCGGCGTCGTAGTTGCGGCCTTGAGCTTTCAGGGCTTGCTGCAATCCGAACAGCGAGCGCGGGTTCCGCGGATTGCGGTCGAGATCGGCGCGAAACACTTTCTCTGCCCCCACCGCATCGCCATTCATCAGCAGAACGCCGCCGAGCGACTCCCGCACCGGGAAAAACCAGTCGGGAGGCTCGCCGTACTTCAGCGTGTCCTGAATCGCGACTGCTTCGGTTAGCAACGCGATCGCCTGCGCGTTGTCTTTTCTGACCAACGCAATCTTGGCGCCCATAACATCTTCGGCGATCTTCAGGATGTCTTTGGTCTTGTTGTTGATCGGCATGGCAAAGACGGCGTCGGGAGGCGTAGCCGCTTCCGCAGAAGAAACAATCTTGTACTCGGCCTCGGCTTCCTCGACTCTTCCCTTGCCCGCCAGCGCCATGCCTCGCGCGAAATGCCAAAAGCCGGTAGTGGCTTTCATATCAGGATCGGGCTGTTTCATCGCCAAAATCTCATCCCAGCGGTGAAAACGGACGTCGACCGCCATCGGTATGGTCATGAAGCCTTCGAGCGGCGGCATCATTTTCACCGCCGGTCCAACATGCTCGGCTAGCATGTCGGCGTTTTTCTTGGCTTCCGCATAGTTGCCGTTCATCGAAGCGCACATGGCGATGAAATGCAGATTGTGGCTGTAGTACATCATCGGGTAAATGCCTTGCGCGCCACTGGCCTTGAGATAGGCCCGGTCCACGGCTGCGGCCTCTTCGTTCGTCTTCACCGCCGCTTCATAATCCCCGGTACGGATGTACACGTGTGCCGGCATATGGACGATGTGTCCGGCGTTAGGCGCTAGCGACGCCAGTTTATTGGCCCCTGCCAGCGCGCGCTCGGGATTGGGCGAAGCTTCCACCGCATGGATGTAGTAGTGAATCGCCCCCAGGTGATTGGGATCGCGCCGGATCACCGATTCGAGGGTCGCGACAATCTCTTCCGTCCCGGCTTCCGGACTGCCATCGACATGCCACAAACCCCAGGGATGCAGCGTCATTCCCGACTCGGCAAAAAGCGTCGCGGCATCCAGGTCGTCAGGATATTTCTTCATAACCTCGCGCATGGCATCGTGATATTCCTCGGCAGCTTTGCGGCGATCGGCTTTGGGGTCAGCTGGAAAACGCAAAGCCATGGCTTGCATGTAAGCCCGCTCGCTGGGCGAGGCGCCGGCGGAAAGATCCATCGCCTTCTGAATTTCCTCGTGCGCGTGCTTAAAGCGGTCGTCGCTGGCCGGATCGTTGTAGTTCGGGCCGACGGCTTCGGCGATGCCCCAATACGCGATTGCGAGTTTCGGATCCAAGTCTGCCGCTTTCTGGAACGAGCGCGCCGCCTCATCGTGATTGAAAGCATAGATAAAGCGCAGCCCCTGGTCGAAGAACTTCTGCGCTTCAGGGTTCTTGCTCGAGACCGGGTGGTGCGCATTACCCACGCCCGTCATCAGGGTGACCGGCCTGGCCGCATGGACGGCGTGGTCGTTCTGAGCTGACGCCGAAAGACACAGCGAGAAGACAAACAAGACGGAAATGCGGCAATGCATAAGCATAGCCTCCTTACATTCAAGGTCGGGACAGGGAAAGCTGCTTGCGAATGATGCCCAAATAACAGTGGAAGTAGATTAGCCAAATGCCGATATTTTCGCAATTGTGGGTAGTGGGTCAGTTTCACGGTTGAGGGCTACTCAGACTTTGCGTCCTTAGCGGCGGTTCTTTGCGATCTTTGCGGTAAGAAAGCGGTTAACCGCAAAGGCCGCCAAGGATTCGCCAAGCCCGCGAAGCATTGCAAACCAAACTGACCCACTACCCAATCGTGACAAGGATTCCCACCCTGAATCCGAAGTCATGAGAACCGGAACTCTATCCTTGCGAGGGGCTCAGAAGCGTAGGGTCCCAGGCCGGGGACTGAAAGCGTGGGCTGCAAAATAATGCATCTCGGCTGCTGTGGAAACGCATAGCCGGGCAGGTCAAGATGCAAAGTATTTCACAGTGCCGCGATTAGTGGAAACGGGGTACAATGCTCCGCCGGGTTTGCAGCGTAAGGTGGATGAATCTTGGCCCCGGGTTTGAGACATTTGCTGAGACGCTGGACCCCCCAGTCCAGATCCTTGCCGGCATGTACGTTCGCAGATCTATTTCTTGAACCGCTTACCCATGAAAACAATCCGTCACTCGTCAAGCAGAGAGCCATCGAAGAGGCAACCCCTGTCCCGTTTCCAGATAAGTTCAGCGCAGGCTAACTCCTTCCGGCTCGGGAGGGTTGCGATCTGGCTGTTGTTCGTGGTCGTGCTTTCCGTTCATACCGCGTTCCCGCAGACGGTAACTGCGACCGTCGGGGTTGGTAACTCTCCTGCCGCAGTGGCGGTCAACCCTGTGACCAGCACCATCTACGTTGTCAATACCGCGAGCGACACAGTCAGCGTTATCAATGGAGCGACAAACTCGGTCACCGCGACCGTCAACACCGGAAGTAATCCCATCGCCCTGGCAGTCAATCCAGTGAGCAACATGATTTACGTGGCCAACAACGGGAGCAGCAACATCACCGTGATCAACGGCGCCACGAATACTGCTTCCACGGTCACCGACCCGAATGCCATCAGCCCGATCGCGATAACGCTGAATCCGCTGACCAACATGGTGTATGTGGCGAATAGCGAGAGTAACAATCTTACGGTCATTAACGGCGCTGAGAACATGCTGGTCGGCAGCATCGGCGTCGGGAACATTCCCACCGCGGTGGTGGTGAATCCAGCGACCAACCTGGTGTATGTGGCCAACCGCGCCAGCAACAATGTCACGGTGGTGAACGGAGCCAATAACCGGGTTGCAGCTACGGTCGCGGCCGGAACCAGTCCAGCTTCCTTGGCCTTGGACACGGCGACCAATACGGTCTACGTCGCGAATAATGGCAGCAACAACGTGAGCGTAATTAGCGGGGCCAGCAACACGGTCACGGCCACAGTTCCCACGGGAACAAGTCCCGCTGCGGTGACGGTCAATCCTGTGACCGACACCGTTTACGTTGCCAACAACGGCAGCAGCAACGTTACCGTAATCAACGGAGCCAACAATACGGTCGCCTCGACCGTCACTGCTGGAAACAGTCCGGTTGCGGTGGCGGCCGATCCGACCACGAATCAGATTTACGTCGTCAATAACGCGAGCAATAACGTCACCGTGATCAACGGCGCAACCAATGCCACCACGACTGTCGCAGATTCCAACGCGATCGCTCCAGTCGCCGTGGCAGTGGATCCGGTCACCAACATGGTCTACACGGCGAACAACGGGAGCGCCAATGTCACCGTAATCGACGCGGATAGCAGCCTGGTCACGACCACCCTCTCCACGCCGACCAATCCTGTCGCTGTAGCCTTGAACGCGGTGACGAACAAAATATACGTGGTCAACAGTACGAGTAGCACCGTTACCGTGATCGACGGAACCACGAACGTAGTCGTAGCTACGGTCAACACCGGCACCAACCCCGTCGCAGTTGCCGTGAACCCTGCCATCAACAGAGTGTATGTGGCCAACAACGGCAACAACACCGTCACCGTCATCGATGGATCCAACAACTCGGTGGCTGCCACCATCCCTACCGGAACCAATCCCGTTGCGGTTGCGGTGAATCCGGTGGTCAACACGGTGTACGTGGTCAACAACGGCAGCGGCAACGTGACCCTGATCGATGGTGCCAATAACACAGTTGCCGGCACCGTCAGCGTGGGGACAACACCGGTCGCCGTAGCGGTCAACCCGGCTACCGGCCTGGTCTATGTGGCGAACAATGGAAGCGACAACGTTACAGTTTTCGACTCCGTCGTCTCCAGCAACGTGACTATCACCGATTTGGCGGCGAGCCGCCCGGTTGCTCTGGTAGTGGACTCGTTGACCAACAAGATATATGTCGCCAACTCGTTCAGCGACAATGTCTCGGTCATTGATGGCTCTACTGCAACGGTGGTGGCCACCATCAATGCAGGCGACACTCCCAGCGCCCTGGATCTCAATCCGATTACCAACCGGATTTATGTAACCAACAAGGGGAGCAATACGGTTTCAGTGATTGACGGCAACGGGCTGGCGGTAGTTGCCACGGTGACGGTGGGAACCACTCCTTTTGCTGTCTCCGTCAATCCGACGCTGAATCGAGTCTACGTAGCCAACAACGGCAACAACAGCACCGACTTCGGAAGTGTCACGGTCATCGACGGAGTGAGCAACGCCAACACGACCGTCACCGATGCGAACGCCAACCAGCCTTACGCATTGGCGGCAAACCCGGTGACGAATGAGGTCTATGTCGCCAACAACCTGAGTTCGAACGCCAGCGTACTGACGGCGGAATCAGTACAGCCGAATCCGATCGTCGCGGCCATCGGGCCACTCACGAATAATCAGACTTCCAACGAAACTCCAACCTTCCAGTTTACGGCGTCGAACGGTCTTAGTCCTGCGCCCGTCGACGAATTGCTGTTCCAGTTAGACACCTGGCTAGGGTCCTGGACGCCGGCCACTGCGGGCACGCCGGGAAAATTCAGCGGCACCACGGCGACGCTGCTGCCCGGTTTCCACACCATCTACGCCTATGCGACAGAAGGCGAAGAGGCCACTTCCACGGTCACTGGTTCTCAGAGTAGCCCGCTGATTGGAAACATCGCCGCTTATGGGTTTCTGGTGGCAACCCCGCTTGCCGATGTCGCCCCTCCCAGTCTCAATTTTGGTTATCAGCAAGTGGGAACGCAGAGTTCGTCGCAGACCGTGACCCTGGGCAATCCGGGCAGCGCGCCTTTGACGTTCACCTATGCGGTTTCGCCGGGAGATTTCCACGAGGGCTCAGGGGATACGTGCAGTTCGGCGGGCGGACAGTTGGCCGCCAATTCGTCGTGCACCATATTCATCCTTTTCGCTCCCACGCAAACCGGGAATGAAAACGCGACGCTGACGGTCACTGACAACTCCAACAACATCTCTGGCAGCATGCAAACTGTCGTACTTTCCGGTACGGGCACAACCACTGCATTCACTCTTAACGTCGCCGAAGCCGGCACCGGCGGTGGCACGGTGACGAGCAACCCGGCAGGAATCAGTTGCCCGACAACAACCTGCTCCGCAAATTTCTCTGCCGGAACCAGCGTGACCTTGACCGCTGCTCCCAACGTAGGCTCAACCTTCGTGGGTTGGGGCGGGGCCTGCAGTGGCGCCGGAAGCTGTACGGTGACAATGAACGCCAATCAATCGGTGAGCGCGACCTTCAAATTGATCGCGACCACCAGTTGCACCGGCACGACCGACAACTGGATCGGAGGAGCATCCGGCAATTGGAGCAATTCCAGTAACTGGAGCAACGGCGTTCCGAACAGCAGCAGCGTGAATGTGTGCATTAACGACGGAAATCCGATGCCGTCGCAGGTCACTCTCGACATCACCGCCACTATCGGGGGTCTCACGATCGACACTGGGAGCAGCCTGACGATCGGCAACGGCAACACCCTAGTCGTCTTCGGAAATATTTCCAATGCCGGGCAGATCCTGGTGAACGAAACTGCCAACAACACGTTTCTGAGCATAGCTGGCGCGGTAAGCCTGACGGGTGGCGGCACGGTGACGTTGAACACGGCGCAGGCGGGCGGAACCGCGATCATCAACCAGTCCGGCGGCACGCTGACCAACGTGAATAACACCGTGCAGGGGACGGGAGTCATCGGGTCGAATGGTTTGTCGGTGGTCAACCAAGCAGGCGGAATCATCAATGCCAGCACCGCCGGCACCTTGGTAGTGAATACGCCCAGCCTGACCAATCAAGGTCTGCTGGAGGCCACCGGCGGCACGTTGCAACTTTCGAATACTTACAACAACGCCGGCGGAAGAATTCTATCGAGCGGAAGCAGCGCCAGCGTACAACTCACGAGCGCCACCATTCAAGGCGGTTCGTTGACCAGCGCCAACGGCGGCGTCCTGGGTACGCAGGGTGGCGCATCGGTCACCTTGGACGGAAGTAGCCAAGGTACCTTGACCATCGCAGGCACTTACGTGGGAGCCAACGGCAGCTCCACCGTTCTGAAGGGAACAATCAACAACACCGGCACGATTCAGCTGAGCGAGACGGCCAACAACACGTTTCTGTCCATGGCTACGCCGTCGGTAAGTTTGACGGGCAATGGCACGGTGACGTTGATCACGGGAGGTTCGGGGGGAACAGCGATCATCAACCAATCCGGGGGCACGCTGACCAATGTGAGCAACACCCTGCAGGGAACGGGGGTGATCGGATCGAACGGCTTAGCGGTGACCAATCAAGCTGGCGGAATCATCAATGCCAATGTTGCGGGCACGGGGTCATTGACGCTGAATCCCAACGGACTCACGAATCAGGGCCTGCTGGAGGCAACCGCCGGAGGGACGATGGTGTTGAGTTCGACGACTACCAACGGAACCGGCACCATCAAGGTGAATGGGGCTACTTCCACGATGGAGTTCGTCAACGGGACCGCTATCCAGGGAGGAACGCTGGCCAGTGTCAACAGTGGGGTGTTAACCGTTGCTGGTGGCAACGCCATTGCTTTGGATGGAAGCACCGCTCAAGGCTCGCTGACCATCGTAGGCACCTATGTGGGAGCCAACGGCAGCACTACCCTCCTGAAGGGAACAATCGTCAATACCGGAACCATTCAGCTGAATGAGACTGCCAACAATACGTTTCTGTCGATGGCTACGCCGTCGGTCAGTCTCACGGGCAATGGCACGGTGACGTTGAGCACAGGAGGTCCGGGAGGAACAGCGATCATCAACCAATCCGGCGGGACGCTGACCAATGTGAACAACACGCTGCAGGGATCCGGCGTCATTGGCTCGAACGGATTGTCGGTGACCAATCAAGGAACCATAAACGCGAATCTGCCGGCTCAGGGAGCGTTGGTGGTCAATGCGACTGCACCTACCAACGAGGGGCTTATGGAAGCCACCGCTGGGGCGACGTTGGAACTGAGCGGTGACACCGTTAACAACACCGGCGGAACAATTCTCGCGAGCGGCACCGGTTCGACAATGCAGTTCGCCAACGGAGCAATCATCCAGAGCGGAACCCTAAGCACGAGCGGAGGTGGAAGTCTCGGCGTTGCGGGTGGAAATGCCTTAACCCTGGATGGCAGCACCTTTGGCCGATTGACGATCGCAGGCACCTACACAGGAGCGGACGGCAGCAGCACGTCCCTTAAGGGAACGATCAACAATACCGGCACCATCCAATTGAACGAAGCGGGGCACAACACGTTTCTGACCATGGCTGGGGCTGTCAGCCTTATTGGCAACGGCCAGGCGGTGATATCGAGTCCGGTCTCGGGCGGAACCGCGATCATCAACCAAAGCAACAACGGGGCGCTGACCAATGTGGATAACACCGTACAGGGGACGGGAGTAATCGGGTCGAACGGTTTAGTGGTGACCAATCAGGGAACAATCAACGCCAATGTTGCGGGTTCGGGTTCACTAACGCTGAATCCGAGCGGATTTACGAACCAAGGGATGCTGGAGGCGACCAGCGGAGGGACGCTGGTACTGAGCGGTTCAACGATTGTGAACGGCACCGGCACCATCCAGGTGAACGGTGCTGCGTCCACGGTGCAGTTCGTCGGCGGGGCCGTAATCCAGGGTGGAACGCTAGCCAGCGTCAACAGTGGGATCTTAACCAATCCCAGCACCATCACTCTGGATGGAAGCACCAATCAAGGTTCCTTGACCATCGCTGGCACCTTTGTAGGAGCCAACGGAAGCTCCACCTCCCTGAAAGGCACAATCAACAATACGGGAACGATTCAACTGAACGAGACCGCCAATAACACTTTTCTATCCATTGCTACACCGTCGGTCAGTCTGACGGGCGGGGGCACGGTGACCTTGAACACGGGAGGTTCGGGGGGAACAGCGATCATCAACCAAGCGGGTGGGGCGCTGACCAACGTCAATAATACCCTGCAGGGGACGGGAGTTATCGGGTCGAACGGCCTGTCGGTGACCAACCAGGGAACGATCAACGCCAATATTCCGGGTACGGGTTCACTAACGCTGAATCCGAGCGGATTCACGAATCAGGGCCTGCTGGAGGCGACGCTCGGAGGCACCCTGGTCCTGAGCAACTCCGCCATTCTCAATGGCACCGGCACCATCCAAGTGAACGGAGCGACCTCTACGGTGCAGTTCGTGAACGGAGCCGTAATCCAGGGAGGAACGCTGGCCAGCGTTAACGGTGGGCTCTTAACCAATCCCAGTACCATCACTCTGGATGGAAGCACCGGTCAGGGTTCGTTGACCATCGCCGGCACCTTCGTGGGAGCCAACGGAAGCTCCACCGTCCTGAAGGGAACCATCAACAATACGGGCGCGATTCAAGTAAACGAGACCGCCAACAACACGTTTCTATCGATGGCTACGCCGTCGGTAAGTCTGACGGGCGCGGGAACGGTGACGTTGAGCACCGGAGGTCCGGGGGGAACGGCGATCATCAACCAAGACGGAGGGACGCTGACCAATGTGAACAACACCCTGCAGGGGTCTGGCGTCATCGGGTCGAACGGTTTGTCAGTGACCAATCAGGGAACGATCAATGCCAACATGCCGACCCAGGGAGCGTTGACCCTGAATCCCAGCGGATTCACGAACCAGGGCCTGCTGGAGGCGACGCTCGGGGGGACCCTGGTCCTGAGCAACTCCACGATTACCAACGGTACGGGCACCATCAAGGTGAATGGAGCCAGCTCGGCGGTGCAGTTCGTGAACGGAGCCGTGATCCAGGGAGGAACGCTGGCTAGCATCAACAATGGGATCTTAACCAATCCCAGTACCATCACTTTGGATGGAAGCAGCGCTCAAGGTTCTTTGACCATAGCCGGCACCTACGTAGGGGCCAACGGCAGTACCACCTTACTGAAAGGCACAATCGTCAATACGGGCGCGATTCAATTAAACGAGACGGCCAACAACACCTTTCTGTCCATGGCTACGCCGGTTAGTCTGACGGGTGGGGGCACGGTGACGTTGAGCACCGGAGGTCCCGGGGGAACGCCGATCATCAACCAATCCGGCGGCACGCTGACCAATGTGAACAACACGCTGCAGGGGGCGGGCGTCATCGGATCCAATGGTTTGTCGGTGACGAATCAGGGGACCATCGACGCCAACCTGCCGGTGCAGGGAGCGTTGACTCTGAATCCCGGTGGGTTTGCTAATCAAGGTTTACTCGAGGCGACCGCTGGTGCAACGTTAGTACTCAGCAACTCCACGATTTCCAACGGCGCCGGCACAATCGAAGTCAACGGAACTACTTCTACAGTGCAGTTCGTAAACGCAGCCGTAATCCAGGGAGGAACGCTGGCGACCGCCAATGGTGGGACGTTAACCATTCCTGGCGGCAACAGCATTACGCTGGATGGAAGTACCGCACAGGGTGTGCTGAACATTGCAGGCACGTATGTGGGAGCCAACGGCAGCACCACTTTCCTGAAGGGCACAATCAGCAATACCGGCGCGATCCAGTTGAACGAGACTGCCAACAACACGTTCTTGAGCATGGCGTCTCCAGTCAGTCTGACCGGCAATGGCACGGTGACGTTGAGCACCGGAGGTCCGGGGGGAACGGCGATCATCAACCAATCCGGCGGAACGCTGACCAATGTGAGCAACATCCTTCAGGGGTCTGGCGTCATTGGGTCGAACGGGTTGACGGTAGTCAATCAGGGAACCATCAACGCAAGTGGATCCGTGACGTTGAACCCGAGCACGTTGACGAACCAGGGAGTACTCGAAGCCACCGGCAGTGGTCTGTTGCAGGTGAGCACGACCGTTGCCAACGCCGGCGGAAGCATCGTCGCCAATGGCGCCGCCGCAGCCGTGCAATTCTCCAACGGACTCACGGTTCAAGGCGGAACGCTGAGTGGCATCAGCGGCGGTTTCGTGGGAAGTTTCAGCCGCAACACACTCACTCTGGACGGCACCGCCAGCGCCGTTTCGGTTCCTTCCGGGGGCGCTTATACGGTCGGGGACAACAGCACGACGGTTATCGCAGGGACCATCAACAACAACGGCACAGTGCTGCTGGATTCGATCGAAAGCGCCACGGTTCTGAGTGCTCCCAACGGCGTGACTCTGACCGGCGGCGGTGCGGTGATGATGACCAACGGCGCCAACACCATCACGGGGACATCACTCGGAAACGCAGGCAACATCATTCTGGATTCTGAGGCCTTCAACGTCACTTCGTACGTGCAGAATGCCGGCTTGTTCCAGGTCACCGCCGGAGGCAGCGCTTCGACTGTTACGTTCAGTCTCAACGGCGGTGTGGCGCAGGTGGATGGAACACTGGTGGCGTCCAGCGCTTTGAACGTGGCCGGCGCCGGTACACTCTCGGGCGACGGAACCATCCTCAGCAATGTAAGCATGGCGGGCGTGACCCAGGCCGGCGACATTCCCAACCCCGGCATCTTGACGATCGGTATCAATGGCACCGGCAACTACACCCAAGGTTCAGCGGGCGCCTATGACGTGGTGGTCGGAGGACTCACGGCGGGTACGCAGTACTCCCAACTGAACGTGCCGGGTAGCACAACCCTAAGCGGCACGCTCAATGTGAGTCTGATCAACAATTTCATTCCTGCGGCCGGCAACCAGTTCGTGATCCTGACGGCGGGCTCGCTCAGCGGCCAGTTTGTCACTACGAACTTGCCCGGCTTGCCTCAAGGTTTGAGCTGGATGGTCAATTACAGCAGCACGCAAGTCGTGTTGTCGGTGATGGGATCAAGTCAGAACTACACCTTGACAGTAACCACCCTGGGCACCGGCAACGGCACCGTGACTGACAATCTGCAACAGATCAACTGCACGGATACCGCGGGTGTGCAGTCTGGAATTTGCTCGGCCACCTATCCCGGAGGCACAACCGTCAATCTAACCGCAACCCCGGTGCAGCCCACTACCTTCGGCGGCTGGGGAGGAGCTTGCTCCGGAACTGCTGGTTGCGCAGTCTTAATGAATTCGAACCAGTCGGTGACCGCTTCATTTGTGCCCCCTGCCATAACCATGTCAGCGCCCTTCACTTGTCCGAATGGTATCTACCCATGCTCGAATGTCACGGCGCCACCCGCAGTGTTCAATTGCCCGTCCGGGAAGAACCCCTGCCCCGACCCCAATGCGCACTCCTTGGCTCTGACGGCGGCTGTGGTGAACACGCCGTTCACCATGACGGTTGCCGCCACCGAAGTACCCACCACCCAGGCCAATGGAGACTGCCCAGCCGGCCAGAATGCGATGACGGATTTCGATTGCCGCTTCACCAGCTTCTTCACTTACGAAATTCTTGCCAACGGTGACGCCATCGTGCCGGCATGCGACGCCTATTCCAACGGCAATTGTGTCTTCTACAGTGTGTATTTCCAGTCCAGAGGGAACGAACCTCCCACCAGCGATTACGACGGTCCCATCTCCTGGTCGATTGCGTGGAACAATAACTCCTATCTGCCCCCGCCAGGCCTCAACTATCAGAACATCCCGCGGCTGTTCGATGATCCCGACTACGAGGCATCGGCCATCACGCCTTACGGGACCAATTGCAGCACGCCGATGCTCATCAACGGGAATCCGACGAATCCGCCGATCTATTGCCAGTTCGTTTTTGATATTACGACTTACTATGATCCCAATCAGCCGCCCGATGCCGGAATTGGCGGAAAGACCAAACAGTTCAATGACGTGGTGGTAGCTTTCCCGATCACCCTTGCGGCCCCGGCCTTGAGCGTGACCAAAACGGCGGACCAGGCGGTAGTCAACGCGGGCAGCCCCATCGGCTACACCGTAGCTATGAGCAACAGCGCCGCGCCGGGTACGGGAACGGCTACCAATACCACGCTCAACGATCCACTGCCCGCGGGCGCCAACGTCGTCTGGGTGATCAGCCCGCCTTACAGCGGGCCGGGAACATGTGCTGTGAGTGAGGCCGCGCCGACTCAGAGATTGACCTGCTCGCTGGGTAACCTGTCTCCGGTCGTCGGCACCAGTGTTCACGTGGTGAGTGTCAATTCCAGCATCGGCACTTACGTCAATACGGCCACCCTCGCGGCCAGCAACAATCCACCGCAAACCAGCACCGCGACCATTCAAGTGGTGAACGGATCGGGCCCCATCGCCACCGTGTCCCCATCCAAAGTGAATTTTGGCAAGCTCTACCTCGGGATACCCGGGGAAGCGTTCGTGACCCTGAGCAACACTGGCGACGCCCCCATGACCATCAGCAGCATCAAGATTTCCCCTCCGGGCAACGATCTCGATGACTTCGTGGCCATCAGCTTCTGCCCCAAGACCCTGGCAGCGGGCAAATCCTGCAAGATCTCAATTACCTGTTTCCCGGATAAAGACAACTACCATCCCACAGCCACACTCGCAATCAGTGACAATGCGCCCGGAAGCCCGCAAACCGTGCCGCTCAGTGCGACCATCATTAACCCAATCCCGGGTCTTAACCCCGGGTCCCTGAAGTTCGGGACTCAACAGATTGGCACCACCAGCCCGCCGCAGACCGTAACTCTCACAAACGTGGGCACCACTCCGCTGGTTCTGTCGGAAGTGAGCATCTGTAATGATTTTGCCTTCGCCTCAGGAACCACTTGCAGCAAAGGCACCTCTCTGGCGCCGAAGTCGAGCTGCGTGATGAACATCACTTTCACTCCCACGCAGCAAGGGGTGCGCAAAGGCAGCGTCACCATCCGTGACAATGCCCTGATCCACAAGCAAGACGTCTGGCTGTCGGGCACTGGAGACTAACCCGGAGGCAGCAGCGCTGCAGTCGAGTTGTACGAAGTCCACGGTGACGTACCGTTAGCGGTAGAATGGCGAACGACATGGAATGTTCGCATTGCCACGCCAGCAATCCTCCGGCGGCATCTCGCTGCGCCCAATGCGATACCCCCCTCGACGCTGGGGAAGCGACGGCAATCACCTTATCTCCGGCTGGGACCGCTGAAATGCCGGCGCCTCAGTCCGGCGATGCGACGGTCGGAATCGCGACCCCTTCGTCCGGCAATGAAACCGTCGGCGTAGCTGCGCCTTCAGCGGAAGACGCTACCGTCGGAGTTGCCGAGGGTTGGTCACGCCCGTCGCCGGCTTCTCCCGTCTCTCTCTCCCCGCTCCTGCCTAGAAGTTCCCTGGGAAAACGCTACGAGATCCTTGGTTTGCTCGGCGAAGGGGGCATGGGTGCGGTCTACAAAGCCAGAGACCGCGAGCTTGACCGCATTGTGGCTCTGAAAGTGATCCGCCCGGAGATGGCGGTCCATCCCGAGGTTCTCGCGCGTTTCAAACAAGAACTGATTCTTGCCCGTAAAGTGACCCATCGCAACGTAATCCGGATCTTTGATCTGGGCGAGCTCGACGGCATCAAGTTCATCACCATGGATTATGTCGAGGGCCAGGATCTGAAGGGCCTGGTCAAGACCAAAGGAAAGTTGCCGGTTGCAGAGATCGTCCAGATCATCAAACAAGTTTGCCTGGCCCTGGAAGCTGCCCACGCCGAAGGCGTGGTTCACCGCGACCTCAAGCCGCAAAACATCATGGTCGATCACCAGGGCAAAACCTACGTGATGGATTTCGGCATCGCCCGCTCCGTCGAACCCGGGGGCATGACCCAGACCGGCATGCTGGTGGGCACCCCGGAATACATGTCTCCAGAACAGGTGCGGGGCGAACACGTCGGTCCGCGATCCGATATTTTCGCTCTCGGCCTGATTCTCTACGAATTGCTCACCGATAAGATGCCGTTCGACGCGCCCACGGCCCAGGCTGCCATGTTCAAACGAACGAAAGAGCCTGCCCGGCCCGCCATCGAAGTCGATCCAAGTGTTCCACGATTTCTAAGCGAAGTAGTGCGCAAGTGCCTTGAGATTGATCCCCAGCGCCGCTACCAATCCACGCGTGAGATTGTGACGGACTTGGAAGCCTGGACCGAGGGCACCAGCAAAGTCCCCTGGACGACAAAAATAACCGGCTTTCTGCCGCGCCGGTTTTCCTGGAAAAAACACGGCATTCCAGCGGCCGTCGTCTTGCTGCTTGCCATGGCGGGGATCGCCTTCCGCGGACGCTTCCGTTCCGCTCCCCAGACGCAGCCTGCCGGCCCCGCTGTTTCTCTGGCCATTCTCCCTTTCCGCAACGCTTCCGGCGACCAGAGCCTGGACTGGCTTGGCGACAGCCTGGCTCAGATGCTGAGCACCGATGTCGGGCAGTCTGCGTCTCTTCGTGTAGTTCCTCCGGAACGCATCAGTCAAACCGTTCGTGACTTGCGAATTCTGCCCTCCGCCCTGTTTGATCCTCCCACCGTCAAGCGTCTCGCCGACTTCAGCAGCGCCGACACCGTAGTCTGGGGCCAATACGCAAAGTTCGGAGACCAGATCCGCATCGATGCCACCGTGCAGGATTTCAAACACGCGCACACCGCCAAACTTACCGAGTCGGCGACCGAGAAAGATGTGCTCACCGCCGTCGATCATCTGGCCGGCCAGATTCGCGACAACTTGGCGCTCTCTCGCAGCATCATCAAAAAGCTCCAGGGGCAATCCTTCAAGCCTTCCACCAGTTCCCTTCCCGCCCTTCACGACTACGACCAAGGGGTTGAACTCGCCCGGCAAGGAAACTTCCTCGATGCCCAGAAGCGGCTTGACGCCGCGACTAAAGAAGATCCGAACTTCGCCCTCGCTTACTCCGACTTAGCTGAATCCTATGCCCAGCTGGGACAAGAAGACGACGCCGAACGTTCTTCGCAGAAAGCCGTCGGCCTGAGTGACAAGCTTCCGGCCGCCGAAAAATATCTGATTCTCGCTAAACATCAGACCATTTTGAAAAACTATCCACCGGCCATCGAAGCCTACGACAACCTGGTCAAGGCATCTCCCGAGAACGCTGATCTGCTCTTTGCCCTCGCCGACCTCTACGAAAAATCGAGTCAGTTTGATAAAGCCAAGGACGCCTACGCGAAGGTCCTGACCCTCGACCCCAAACGAGTCGATGGACTGCTGGCCATGGGCCGGGTCGAAATTAAGAGCGGCAACGATCAAGGCGGCTTGGAATATTTGACCCGGGCTCAGGGCATGGCCGTCGAGTTTGGCAACGACGAAGAAAAAGCCCAGATCCTTCAAGCCATGGGGATCGCTTACTCCGATTTGACCAAGTGGGACGACGCTCTGCGCAGCTTTCAGGACTCTCTTGCCATCAAACGCCGTCTTGGTCTCAAGAAAGGAATTGCCGATAGCCTGGAATCGATCGCTCAGACCGAAGAACCTCTCGGCAAGCCCGATCAGGCTTTGAAAGATTACAACAGCGCCCTGGATTCCTATCGCGAACTGGGCGATAAGGCGGATTCAGCCAGGGTGCTAACCGATATGGCTGACTTTTACAACAATCACAGCCAGTATGACAAAGCCCTCGGGCTGTACAAAGAATCCCTCCAGATCCAGGTCGATCTTGGCAATGTGAGCGATCAGGGCCTCGTCCTCAATAGTATTGGCAACACCTACCTGTTGATGGCGCATTACGACGATGCTCGCACTTATTTCGAGCAGGCTTTGCAACTCCGCGAGAAGCTCAAGGTGCCCGGTGACATCGCCGATACAGTCCACAACCTGGCCGAGACTTCCACGAAACTCGGGCAGTACGATCAAGCCCTGCAACAGTATTTACGCGCCCTGGATCTGCGGCGCAGCGTCGGCGACACTCGCAGCGCCGCCCTTGAGTCTGCCGGCATGGGCACTCTGTTCGGCTACCAGGGACGTTATGGCGCGGCGCTCAGTTCCGAAGAAGATGCGCTCCAGGCCTTCCGCCAGACGAAAGAGAGCGGTTTCTGGCTGGCGGAGGTTCTCGGCGCTCACGGCAACGCTCTCGCCCAGGTCGGACGCAGCGAGGACGCGCAGAAGAGTTTTGCGGAAGCCTTGACCGTCTCCCGAGGACTGAACAACCAGGCCCAGGAAGCCGAAGTGCTGGGTTATGAAGCCGACAATTTCTTCTACCGCGCTGATTACAAGTCAGCGACACCTTTATATGAGCAGGCTCTCCAGGCAGCATCGCGTACCACCGATGCGCGCCTCGTTCTGCTGGCCAAGATCAATCTTGCGAAGCTAGCGGTTCAGCAAGGACACACCAGTGCTGCCGTAGGCCAGTTGCGCACGCTTTCCCAGCAAGCCGACACCTTGGGCCTGAAGTACTTATCGGTTCAGTGTTCGCTGTTATTGGGAGAAGCGCTCACCAGTCAAAAGCAATATGCGCCGGCGCAGCGCGAGCTTGAAGGCGCAGTGACTCGCAGCGAAAGAATCGGCCTGCGCGCGCTGAACGCACAAAGCCATTTTTTGCTGGGGCGCGTTCTTGAACTCTCGGGCCATGCCGCCGACGCTTCCCCTCACTATGCTCAAGCGCTGCAAATTGCACAGAGCATTAAAGAAGAAGCAAAGGCCGACAGTATCGTCAATCGCAGCGACTTGGCCCCCATCTTTGCTCATAAGGCAACCTAGCCTTCGAGGACGGCGCGGAGGGGCTGGAACGCGGCGGGCGAGAGGACTACACTCTTACGACCGCGAGGCCAGGAAACGCCGTGCGATAGAGATGATCGTCGAGGGTGAGCAGTGCGTGACCGCCCTCCAGAGCATGGGCGCCGATTACAAAGTCCGCCAGGATGCGTCGCGGACCTGCGCCCCGTTGTTTCCTTCGACGCGCAGCGTAACTCTGGAAGGCTCGCCCGGCTGTCCGCCAAACCGCTTCCCCAAAAGCCCATTCGATGCGGATGCCGGTTTCTGTGAAGAACGAATCCAGGAACGATTCGCTGCGGCCAGGGGCAGCCATCAACTCTGCGAAAACCGTGGCCGTCGTGACCAGTATTCCGCGCCCCAAGGCTGCATCCAAGGCCGACTGCGCGGCCGAGCTAAGGGCCGGGTCCCGATCCCAGAGGGCAACAATGACGTTAGTATCAATAGCGGTCGTCATCGCCCGCGAAGCTCCCGGACCCACTGAATAATTCCGCTCTTGCCGGAACCTATGCCGGGGTTGCCAATTCCCCTAAACTTCGCAAAGGGGCTCTTGGCCCGGACGGGTCGCACTCGTATTCCCCCTTCATCACTTTCGAAGAGCAGCCGGTCGCCGGGGCGAACACCCAGCACGCGTCGAACCTCGCGCGGTACCGTAATCTGTCCCTTACTGGTGATTTTCGCCTGCTTCTCCAATGCCCACCTCCAAGATTCCTTACTTTATCACACCAGCTCCTTACTTTGAAGAGAGCGCCAGAACCGACCCTACCCGCCCCATCGCTTCGGCCGCACCTACCGGATGACCGCGCCTCCGGATGTCTCTTCCGTGTCATTGCAACCACCCCCAACCTGTGGTAGCGTCAACAAAAGGAAGAGGTTAGCTTGCAACGAACAGTTCCCGCCGGGCTCGACCGCAAGGAAGCGGAAATTTATCAGCACTTGGACCCAGCCCGGCTCCCAAAACACATCGCCATTATCATGGACGGCAACGGCCGCTGGGCCAAACGCCGCCATCTGCCGCGTATCGCCGGACATCGCGCGGGCGTGACTGCGGTGCGTTCCACCGTCGAGACCGCCGCCCACATCGGCATTCCCGCCCTTACGCTCTACGCCTTTTCTGAGGAGAACTGGAAGAAGCGTCCCAGGAGCGAAGTGGATTTCTTGATGGGACTTCTCTGCCGTTATCTGAAAGCCGAAGTACCTACACTGAACAAAAACAACATCCGTTTGGAGTACATCGGCCGGCAGCACGAATTGCCGGACTCGGTGCAGGAGAAAATGCAGTGGGCACGCGGAGCGACTTCGCACAACACCGGCATGACGCTGACGCTGGCGCTCAACTACAGCGCGCGCAGCGAACTGGTGGACGCGTTTTGCTCGTTGGTCGATGCCGCCGCCCGCAACGGTGGCTTGGAACATTTGAAGATTGATGAAGACGCGGTTTCGCGCCACCTTTATACAAGGGATTTGCCCGATCCCGATCTGGTGGTGCGCACCAGCGGCGAGATGCGGCTCAGTAATTTCTTGCTGTGGCAACTTGCGTATGCGGAAATTTATGTGACACCGACGCTGTGGCCTGAGTTTCGTGGCCTTCATTTGCTCGAAGGCATCGCCGAATTTCAGAAGCGTGAGCGGCGCTACGGCGGGTTGGCGGATGATGCCGCTCACTCCCATCACTCGAAACTGGTTCGGAGCTGAGGCTCTTGCAACTGCTCAAACGCATCCTCACCGCGGTGGTCTTGATCCCCGTAGTGCTGCTACTGGTGTTGCGAGCGCCGGTTCCCGTGGTCGCGCTGGTAGCAGCGCTGGTTGCGCTGCTGGCGGTCCAGGAATTCCTCAAGCTGGCCGAGGCCTACGGCATCCGCCCTTTTCGCTGGCCCACCTATCTTTTTGTCGGGGCGTTTTTTTTATTCCTGGCTATTTCTCCGGGGGGCGACAAGCCCCTGCTCTCGGCCGCGGTTTTTGTTTACACGGTTGGATTCGCCGCGGCCATCGCCCCATTTGTTTTTCTCACCGTCGGATTGCGGCAGATCAACCTGAATACCGGCCTGCCCGCTGCCATGGTTTCCGTGTTTGCCTTTGGTTACGTCGCTCTGCCGCTGGGATTGCTGGTGCAACTGCGTGAGCAGTGGTCGGGAGCGTTTCTGCTCTTATATCTCCTGCTGCTGGTTTGGGCGGGCGATATTTTCGCCTATTTCGTGGGCCGATCCTTGGGCCATCACTTAATGTCGCCACGCATCAGTCCTAAGAAGACTTGGGAAGGTGCGCTGGCATCGTTGCTGGCCAGCCTGGTAGTGGGGATGCTGCTCTACAACTACGCTCTGCCGATCAGCACGGCATTGCTGAATGCCCACCTGATTCAGGTGCGGGACGGCTTCTTCGCTCTACAAAAGCCACCGCTATGGCCGACTCTGCTGCTTTCGGCGGCAATCAACATCGCCGCCCAGTTGGGCGACCTGGTGGAGTCGTTGATCAAACGGGGCGCTGGCGTGAAGGATTCGGGGACCATTTTACCGGGGCACGGCGGTATGCTGGATCGTATCGATGCCCTGCTCTTTGCCGCTCCCGTGCTGTGGTACTATGCGGCTTGGCGCGTGATGCAGTAAGAGCGGCAGCCAACCCCGAAGGACACAAAGGCGCACAAAGGAAAAGCCTGGTTGCTAACCTTTGTGATACTTCGTGTCCTTCGTGGTTTATTGATTTTCCCTATGAAGCGTATTGCCATCCTGGGCTCGACTGGTTCCATCGGACAAAGCACGCTCAGCGTGGTGGAGTCTCATCCCGAGCGCTTTCAGGTGGTCGCGCTCGCCGCCGGCCGAAATGTGGACGCTGCCTTCGAGCAAGCCCGCCGCTGGAAACCACGTCTGATTTCGATGGCGGCATCTAGCGACGCCGAAATCCTCGCCACCCGCCTAAGAAAAGCAGCCGTAGGAGGCGTCGAAGTCACCCACGGATCAGCTGGAAGCGTGCGCGTCGCCACCCACCCAGATGCTGATTTCGTGGTCAGCGCCATCGTAGGCGTGGCCGGACTCGAAGCCACCTACGAAGCTGTGCGCGCTGGAAAAACCGTTGGCCTGGCGAACAAAGAATGCCTTGTGGCTGCGGGAGAATTAATCACCGCCGAGGCCCGCCGCCAAGGCAAGCCGCTTCTGCCCATCGACAGCGAACATAATGCCGTTCATCAGTGCCTGCGCGGCGGACGCATGGAGGAAGTCGAGCGCATTTGGCTCACGGCTTCCGGCGGACCTTTCCTGAATACTCCGCTGGCGAAATTCTCCTCGATCACGGTTGACCAGGCCCTGAATCATCCCACCTGGAAGATGGGGCGCCGCATCACCATCGATTCTGCAACATTGATGAACAAAGGCTTCGAAGTAATAGAAGCCTGCCGCCTGTTCAACCTGCCGCCCGCGCGCATCCAAGTGATCGTCCATCCGCAATCCACAATTCATTCCATGGTGGAGTTCGTGGATGGCAGCATACTTGCTCAGTTCTCGGTGACCGACATGCGCCTGCCCATCCTCTACGCCCTGACCTATCCGGAGCGTATTCAGTCGGATATGCGCTTCCCGGTCATGGACTTACGGCACCTCGAATTCTGCCCTCCGGACATGAAAAAATTCCCTTGTCTGGGCCTCGCGTATGAAGCGGCAGAGGCTGGAGGTGCGAAAACAGTTGCACTCAATGCCGCCGACGAGGTCGCTGTAGCCGCCTTTTTGGAGGGAAACATACGCTTTGATGAGATACCTGAAATAATAAAGGACGTGCTGGCTGAAACGGGAAGCCACAAACTGGAATCTATAAAGAAGGTGCTGGAGGCGGACCGCGAAGCCCGCCGCAGCGCCCAGGACAAAATCGAATCGCGGAATTGTTCGGTGATTCCGCGGCAGGCCTCATCCAGGATCTAAGGGGAATCGTACAACTTATATGCAGGAATTTCTGACCGCAGTGCTGGCCGTTGCAGTGGTTCTCGGATTCATGATTCTCATCCATGAATGGGGCCATTACGCCGCCGCCAAGTTGCTGGGGGTAAGGGTCGAGGTCTTTTCCATCGGTTTCGGCAAGCGCCTGCTGGGTGTCAAACGCGGCGATACCGACTACCGCATCAGCGCCATTCCTCTCGGCGGCTACGTCAAGATGAGCGGCGAGAATCCCATGGATGAGCGCACCGGCGATCCCGCGGAATTCCTCTCGCATCCGCGCTGGCATCGCTTCATCATTGCCATTGCCGGCCCGTCCATGAACATCATGCTCGCCATTGGCCTGTTGGCCGGCGTTTACATGGTGCATTACGAGTACCCAGCGTATCTGGATCAGCCCGCTGTAATCGGTTGGATCGAGCAGGATTCCCCCGCTGCCAAGCATGGGCTTCAAGCCGGCGACAAGATCATTCGCATTGAGAACGTCGAGAATCCCACCTGGGAGCAGGTTGAGCCCAAGGTGGAGATGAACCCCAATCAGCCGGTCGACGTGGCCATTCAGCGCGGAGATCAAACCCTGAACTTGACCATCACTCCCGAAGCCTACGGCATTTCGCAGATGGGCTTTGCCGGCTGGGACCCGAAACGGCCCATGGAAGTCACCGAACTCGAGCCCGGCATGCCGGCGGAGAAAGCCGGAATTAAAGTTGGCGACCTGATTGTCGCTCTCGATGGACAGCCCATGCCCGCCTTGGGCGCCATGATTGAGCACTTGAAGCAGACCAAAGACAAGCCGATTACGCTGACCGTGTCCCGCGCCGGTCAGCCCATGACTTTCACCATTCAGCCGGTGCTGGCCGACGTGCAGACCTTGCAGACCAAGGCCTACCGCATCGGCGTGGGCAGCTTGCCGATGAAAGTCGGAAGCCTCTCCTTTGGCGCGGCCTTGCAGCGCTCCTTCGACGACAATCGCAAGACTTCCCTTTTAATTCTTGAGCTGATGCAAAAGCTAGTGCAGCGCAAGATGTCGATGCGCACCATCGAAGGCCCCATCGGCATCGGCCGCGCCGCCGGCGCTGCCGCCAGCGAAAAAGGCTGGACGCCCCTGCTCCTGTTAACCGGCGCCATCAGCCTGAACCTCGGCATCTTCAATCTGCTGCCGATTCCCATCCTCGACGGTGGCGTCATCATGCTGCTGTTTATCGAGAGCCTGATGCGCCGCGACATCAGCCTGCGCATCAAAGAACGCATTTATCAAACTGCATTTGTGTTCCTGGTGCTGTTCGCGGTGATGGTGATCTATAACGACCTGGCCAAAACGCTGCCCGGCCTGGCGGGCAGACTGCCGTAACACTTCCATTTTGTCATCCTGAGCGAAGCAGGACGACTCGCAACGCGAGTCGTCCTGCGTAGTGAAGGATCTCATTTCCTCGATCGCTGCCTTTCTTTTTTCTTTGCGACCTTAGCGAAACCTCCGCGCCCTCTGCGATGAGGCCTTTGAACCCCTCTGTGAACCCCTGTGCCCCCTGTGGTGAAGCCTTCCCCGCATGCTAAAATGAAGCTTCCCATGGCCAATCTCCATCGCAGAAAAACCGTAACCTGCACCATAGGCAACGTCCGCGTAGGCTCCGATGCACCAATAGTGGTGCAGTCGATGACGAACACGGATACTGCGGACATCGCCTCGACCGTCCAACAAGTAGCCGCCCTGGCCAAAGCCGGATCCGAGCTGGTCCGAGTAACGGTAAACACCGAAGACGCCGCCGCCTGCGTAGCCCCCATCGTCGACGAACTAGCCAAGCAAGGCATCACCGTCCCCATCGTCGGCGACTTTCATTACAATGGCCACCTCTTGCTTAAGAAGTTTCCGGAGTGTGCACGGGCCCTGGCTAAGTATCGGATCAATCCCGGCAACGTCAGCATCGGGCGTAAGAACGATGACAACTTCGCCACCATGATTGAAGTCGCGGTGGAGAACCAGAAGCCGGTGCGCATCGGCGTCAACTGGGGATCGCTCGATCAAGCCCTGCTCACTCGCATGATGGACGAGAACTCCCGCCTGGCCGAGCCACAAGACGCCCGCGAAGTTACCATGGAAGCCATGGTCGTCAGCGCGCTCAACTCCGCCAAGCTTGCCGAAAAATACGGCCTGCGTCCGGATCAGATTATTCTTAGCGCGAAGGTCAGTGGCGTGCAGGACCTCGTCGACGTCTACCGTTCGCTCGCCGCGCGGTGCAACTATCCGCTGCATCTTGGGCTCACCGAGGCCGGCATGGGCGCCAAAGGCATCGTCGCTTCGAGTGCGGCGCTGGGCGTGCTGTTGCAGGAAGGCATTGGCGACACCATCCGCGTATCGCTTACGCCCGCGCCTGGCGGCGACCGCACCGAAGAAGTCCGCGTGGCGCAGCAGATTCTGCAATCCATGGGCATTCGCAGCTTCACTCCGCAAGTCACCGCCTGCCCCGGATGCGGCCGCACCACCAGCACCTTCTTCCAGGAAATGGCGCAGCAGATTCAGACTTACCTGCGCGAGCAAATGCCGCACTGGAAGGGACGCTACGTGGGCGTCGAAGAAATGAAAGTCGCCGTCATGGGATGCGTGGTCAACGGTCCCGGCGAATCCAAGCACGCCAGTCTGGGCATCTCGCTGCCCGGCACCTTCGAAGAACCCAAAGCTCCCGTCTATATCGATGGCCGCCTATTCACCACGCTAAAGGGCGACCACATCGTCGCCGAGTTCATCAAGCTGGTCGATGAGTATGTGGAAAGCCACTACGCGGCGAGGGAAGAAGTGGTCGCGCGCTAGTTGTCACTCTGCCCCCTTGTCAGTATGAGTGTAGTGAAAGCTACGCTTGCCGATGCTTGCCACGAAGTCGAAGAATCCCTATAGTTCTCCACAACCACGGTGGAGGCACTGAAAATGCCCGACGACGAGTGGGTCAAGACTCTTGCAGATGGCAGAAAAGTGAAATTCACCAACCAGGAACTGGACGAGACGGCGTTTATCACCGCTCAGGTTGAAGGCAACAAAGTCGTCTATTCGATCGTATTGAGCGGCGTGAAAACCCCGCCCAGTCGTGGAGAGGTTGAAAGTCATTTCGAAGGCGAGCTTTCAAAGAAGTCGCTGAAGCCTAATTGATCGGGGGCTGCTTGTGTAGACGCGAGCGTCCCCGCGCGTGTAGCGGAGCGAAGCTGCGCAGAGCCTTAGCCCTAGTTTAACCACTCTCAAGGGCGACGGCATCGTCGCCGATGTCGTCAAGCTGGTGGATGAGTATGTGGAAAGCCACTACGCGGCGAGAGAAGAAGTGGGAG
>JBAWFN010000032.1:0-4067 GCA_049591935.1 Terriglobales bacterium
TCTGAGAACTGAGAACTGCGATCTGACAACTGGTCTTAAACTTTAACGCCCATCGCTGCCACCACGGTTTCACCAATATCAGCCGGCGATTTCGCGACGCGAATCCCGGCCGCTTCCATGGCTTTGATCTTCTCCGCCGCCGTTCCCTTGCCGCCCGAAATAATGGCGCCGGCGTGACCCATCCTGCGGCCCGGAGGAGCAGTTTGTCCGGCAATGAATCCCACCACTGGCTTCTTCATCCGCGACTTAACGTACTCGGCCGCCGTTTCTTCCGCATTCCCGCCGATTTCACCAATCATCACCACCACTTCAGTTTGCGGATCTTTATTGAAAAGCTCCAACGCATCCAGGAAATTCGTCCCAATGATCGGATCTCCTCCAATCCCGATCGCCGTCGACTGACCGATGTTTCGCGTCGTCAGTTGATAGACCGCTTCATACGTCAATGTCCCCGACCGCGAAACGATGCCGATTGGGCCCTCGCGATGGATGCGCCCGGGCATGATTCCGATTTTGCATTTGCCGGGAGAAATGATCCCAGGACAGTTGGGCCCAATCAGCCGCGAACGCCGCGTTTGCAAAAACTCCCACGCGCGCACCATGTCGAGCGTCGGAACACCTTCGGTGATGCACACGATCAACTCGATGTCGGCATCGGCGGCTTCCATGATGGCATCAGCGGCAAACGGCGGCGGCACAAAAATCATCGATGCATCCGCGCCGGTTTTATCGACTGCTTCCTGCACCGTATTGAAGATCGGCCAGCCCTCGTGCGTGGTGCCACCCTTGCCTGGCGTCACTCCGCCCACAATCTTGGTCCCATACTCGGCACAGGCTTTGGCGTGAAAAGTGCCTTCGCGCCCAGTCAGCCCCTGCACCAGCACCCGCGTCGATTTATCTACAAGAATGCTCATGAATTTATCTCAGCTTTTCGCCGCCGCAACCACTTTCTCCGCCGCGTCCTTCATGGTCGCCGCCACAATAAAGTTCAGGCCTGACTGTTTTAAAATCTCGCGGCCCGCTTCGACGTTGGTCCCTTCCAGCCGCAACACCATGGGAAGCTGAATGTGGGTTTTGGTCGCGGCCTCCACGATGCCGGTGGCCAGCGTATCCACCCGCAAAATGCCACCGAAAATGTTGATCAGCACCGCCTTCACATTCTTGTCGCTCAGCAGGATCTCAAACGCATGTGTCACCTGTTCGGCGTTGGCTCCGCCGCCCACGTCGAGAAAATTGGCCGGCATTCCGCCCGCATACTTAATGATGTCCATGGTCGCCATGGCCAGCCCGGCGCCATTCACCATGCAGCCCACATTGCCGTCGAGCTTGATGTAGTTCAGGCTGTACTTTGAAGCCTCGACTTCCAGCGGATCTTCCTCGGTCACGTCGCGCAGTTCTTTAATCTCCGGATGGCGGAAGAGCGCATTATCATCAAAATTAAACTTGGCATCGAGCGCCACCAGCCGCCCGTCGCTGCAACTGACAAACGGATTGATCTCGCACAACGATGCGTCAGTTTCCTGAAACGCCCGATAGAGCCCCGTCATAAAACGTACAGCGTCGTTGATCTGCGGCGGCTTCAGCCCCAGCTTGAATGCCAACTTGCGCGCCTGGAATGCCTCCAGACCCATGCCCGGCTGAATGTATTCTTTAAGGATGGCGTCAGGATTCGTCGCCGCCACCTGCTCAATCTCCATCCCGCCCGCAGCCGACGCCATAAACACCGGCCTGGCTTCGACGCGGTCGATCACGATCCCAAGATAAAGTTCTTTCTCGATCGGCAGCGTTTCTTCAATCAACAATCGCCGCACCACCCGGCCTTCCGGCCCGGTCTGATGGGTAACCAGCGTCATGCCCAGAATTTTGCCTGCGATTTCGGTCGCTTCCTCCACCGACTTCGCAATCTTGACGCCCCCGCCCTTGCCTCGCCCACCAGCATGAATCTGTGCCTTGACCACCACGCCCGTAGCTCCCGCATCGAACAGGGCTTTGGCCGCAGCTTGCGCCTGCTCGCGGGTTTCCGCCATTTCGCCCCGCGGCACAGCCACCCCATACTTTTTCAAGATGGCTTTGCCCTGGTACTCATGAATCTTCATAAATGATCTCGTTTAGCTTTATGATCGGCAGGACTTCGCTCGCGGCTTAACTGCGGGCTGCAAACAATTGATTCTATAGAAGCCCAGGGGATAGGGCAAACGGGTTTCTCCGACGCTCTGCGGACGTTCTCCGCGATCTCTGCGTTTTAAGATTTTTAGGAGTCGGATGCTACTCTAGAACCTCATTGATGATCACCGACGCCCTCCATCGAATCGCCAATCACCGCGAGTCTGTATCCCGCGAAGAGGCCCGCACCGTCATGGCCGAAATTCTCGCGGGCAATTGCACGGACTCGCAGATTGCAGCTTTGCTGGTCGCGCTGCACATGAAAGGTGAAACCGTCGAAGAGATTGTCGGCTTCGCGGAAGCCATCCGCGCGGCTGCTACCCCGTTACCTGTGCATCCGACCTCCAGCGTAGACGTCACCGGCACCGGCCGCGACGCTCTGGTCGACACCTGTGGCACTGGCGGCGATGCCAGCGGCACCTTCAACATTTCCACAGCCACAGCCCTGGTGGTCGCCGGTGCCGGCGTTCGAGTGGCCAAACACGGCAACCGTAGCGTGACCTCGAAATGCGGATCAGCCGACGTGATCGAAGCCCTCGGCGTCAGGATCGACCTTCCCGTGGAGCGGCTGGCCGCCTGCCTGGCGGAAGTCGGCATCGCATTCCTTTTTGCTCCGGACATGCACTCGGCGATGAAGCATGTGCAAACCGCCCGTCGTGAGCTTCGCCTGCGCACCGTTTTTAATTTACTGGGCCCGCTCACCAATCCGGCCAATGCTTCGGCCCAGGTCGTCGGCGTGTATTCGGTTGACTTGGTGGAGAAGCTGGCAGAAGCGCTCAGCATGCTCGGTCTGCGCCGCGCCATGGTCGTTCACGGACTCGACGGGCTCGACGAGATTACGATCACCGGCCCCACGCGCATTGCCGAGGTAAACAATGGCGCAGTGCGAACCTACGAGGTCACGCCCGAAGAATTCGGCATGAAACGCAGCTCACTCGAAGACATCGCCGGCGGAGACGCCGCGGCCAATGCCGCAATCATCCGTGAGGTGCTGAGCGGAAATCACTCGCCAAAACGTGATGTAGTTCTGCTCAACGCTGCGGCAGCGCTGGTGGTGGCAGGAAAAGCGGAACATCTGGCGCAGGCGGTGCCGCTGGCAGCGGAGTCTATCGACTCCTGGGCAGCTGCGAGGAAGCTCGCGGGTCTGATGCGGTTCACGCAAGCACCGTGGACGACGAAAAACAACGCGTAAAATAACACCGCTTTTGCCTAATCCCTTTGTGTACCTTTGTGTCCTTTGTGGTTTAGGTTTTCCCCGCCGCCTTCTTCAGCCGCTCAATCTGTTCCAGATGATTCGGCCCATGCTTCGACATCATCTGCACGTAATCCGCAACCGTAACCGGATGATCCTTTTCCGGATGCCGCGCAGATTTCTGCAAATCCGCCGCCTTCAGCCGCCGCAGCAACTGCACCGTCGCATGGCGGTTCAGCCCGTAGAGCGCGACCAGTTCCGGCGGCGACGATTCCATATATCCCAGGTTCTTCGCCCAAGCGTCCTGGTCAATCGGCGCCAGCACCGGGTCCTTGTCCGCCAGCATCTGCCGCATGCGATAGGAGTACAGAATTTCAATATCCGCCAAATGCGCCAGAATCTCCAGAATGCACCACTTGTCGGGCGCAGGCTTGTAGCGCAGAGTTTTGCCAGTCAGCCCCAAAACCGCTGCCGCAATCTGCTTGGGACTTTTTTCCGCCAGGTCGAGATGTTTCTTCAGTTCCGCCTCAGTCATAGAACACCAATTTGTAATCGAGTAATTTGGTAATTAAGTAATTTGTAATTGAGTAATTTGGTAATTGAGTAATTGAACAAAGGCTGCTGGTTTTAAATTACTCAATTACTCAATTACTAAATTACTAAATTATCCAATCCTAATTCATCCCACTTGTACTTTCTGCATCCATTGCGC
>JBAWFN010000033.1:0-17787 GCA_049591935.1 Terriglobales bacterium
CTCAACATTGACGCCGAGCTTCAGCTCAGCAGTGTGACGCCGGAATTGTTTAAGGCCCTCGGCCTGCTGCAGCCGTTCGGAAGCGGCAACTATGAACCGATTTTTGCCGCACGTAACGTGCGGCTGATGGCGCCGCCGCAAATCATGAAAGAGAAGCACGTGCGGCTGAAGCTGGCCTGGAACGGCGAGGAATCGGCTGCCCAATCCACCTTGCTGACGCCCCGTTGTCATCCCGACTCCGCCGCCGTACCCCGCCGCTCTGAGAACTGGCGAAAATCCGTCGTTTACAAAGCCCTGGGCTGGCGGTTGGCGGAGCGAGTACAGCAGGCGCAGCTTCTTCCGGGTGATGTCATCGATATTGCGTTCACGCTTGACTACAACGACCATCCTGACTTCGGCGGTTTGGAACTCTCGCTAAAGGATTTCACTCCGCACCGCAAGGCTGTGCCTGAAACTACTGCCGAACCCACCGAATCCGCGCTGAGCAGAGGCTAGAACCGTAGGGTTGCCCTGTACTCTGCACCCGAAGCGCTTCCTCGACGGTTTCTGTAAACTGGTTTTCAGATGTCTGTTTTCATCACCCGTTTGCGCCGCTGGTTTGCCGCCGGCGCCATTGTGCTTGTGCTGCTGGTGGGCGGCGTCTATTTCTACGCCAAGATGCGGGTACAGAACGCGCTGAAACAGATCCCGGAGAAGATCGGCGTCGAAATCCAGCAGAGCGCGACTGGCTTCACGGTTTCGAAATCCGAGCAGGGCCGCACCTGGTTCAAAATCGAAGCCAGCAAGGCGGTGCAGTTCAAGCAAGGCGGGCGAGCCCGTCTGCACGACGTGACCGTCACCATCTATGGGCGCGATTCCAGCCGCTATGACCGCATCTCGGGCGCCGATTTCGACTACGACCCGCAGGCCGGTGATGTGACCGCGCAGGGCGAGGTTCAGATCGACTTGGAGGCAAATCCGGGAGGGACTGCCAACCCCGATCAGTCCGCGCCAAGTGGCCTCAGGAATCCGATTCACCTCAAAACCAGCGGCTTGGTTTTCAACCAAAAGACGGGCGACGCTTCCACCAAGGAGCGAGTCGAATTTAGTCTGCCGCAAGCCAGCGGATCAGCGGTGGGAGTCCGCTACCTGGCCGGCACCGGTGAACTCATACTCGAGTCCCAGGTCAACATCCTGACCCAGTCATCGGGCGTGACCCTTAACGCGATTCGTGCAACGGTCATGAAGGCCAAGCATCAGATCTGGCTTGACCACCCGCACATGACTACCGCGGAGCGGCAATGCCAATCCGACCAGGCCACGTTATTTCTGCGCTCCGACAATCGTGTCGGTCGTGTCCTGGCCACCGGCAACATATTGATCCAGACGGATAGCGATCCGGCAGCGAAAGCGCGGGGCGATCAGCTCGAACTCCTCATGGGCGAAAAGCGGGAAGGGTTGCGCACGGCGATTCTTTCTGGAAACGTGACTGCGGAGATGGCAGGCGCGCAACCGATGCAAGCCAGCGCCGGGCGCGTGGTACTCGATTTCGGCAGCAGGAATCAGGTCACCAAAGTTCACACCGAAGAAAATGTCAGGCTGGTCCAGCACCAGACTTCATCGGATGCCGCACATCCTGCGCAGGATCTGGAGCTGACCGCTGCGGCCGTGGATTTCTTGCTGGCTGGCAACGGCCGCCTGGATCACGCCGAAACCTCGGGTGCTGCCCAGATTGCCATTCGTCCTGCTGGATCGGGGGATGGGCAGGAGACTTTGGTGACGGCGGGCAAATTTGACGCTCATTTCGACGAGTCCGGCCAGCTCTCGACGGTTCATGGCGCTCCCGATGCGCGAATCGTAAGCAGGAACCCCGGGCAGCAAGATCGGGTCAGCAGCAGCCGCACGCTCGACGCTACTTTCCAGAGTGGGCGCGGCATTGAATCCCTGGTCCAGCAAGGAAGTGTCGCCTACAATGACGGCGACCGCAGAGCCTGGGGTGAGCGCGGCCGTTACACGACTGCGGACCAGATATTGGTTCTCACCGGCTCGGCGCGCGTCAGTGACGGTGGGATGACCACGACCGCCCAGAGCATGCGGTTGGAGCGCACTACCGGAAACGCATTTGCCGACGGAGATGTCAAGAGCACTTACAGCGACTTGACGCCTCAGCCCAACGGAGCGCTCTTAGCTTCTTCCAGCCCAATCCACGTCACCGCCCGCTCCATGACGGTGCATCATGCGGCGGCGACCGCGCTCTACCGGGGAAGGGCGCGGCTGTGGCAGGATGCGAATATCGTGGAAGCGCCGGCCATCGATTTCGATCGCGATCATCGGTCGTTGGTTGCACAAGGAACGCCGGCAGAGCCCGTGTCCACGGTCCTGGTGCAAACCGATTCTCACGGAAACTCTACCCCTGTGGCCATCACTTGCTCGCGGCTGACGTATGCCGATGACGAGCGCAAGGTCCATTTTGAGGGCAACGTCCTGGCCAAGCAGGCAGACATCACGACCACCGCGCGGCAAATGGACGCGTTTCTACAGGCTCGTGGACGTGGGCTCGGCAACCGCTCGCTCAGCGCAGGAAAACTCGACAAGATGGTGGCGACCGGGGACGTAGTGGCCACGCAACCGCGACGCCGAGCCCAAGGGGAACACCTGGTTTATGCAGCCGAAGAGGACAAATTCGTGCTGACGGGCGGTTCGCCTAGCATTTTTGATGCCGAACAGGGCAAGATTACCGGGGTTTCGTTGACTTTCTTTAGACACGATGATAGGGTGCTGGTTGAAGGCAACAGTTCATCCCCCGCCGTCACGCAAACGCGAGTGGCACGATAAATGCGTACTCTGGCCACCGACGAAATCGGAAAATCCTACCGTGGTCGCAGGGTTGTAAATGGTGTCAGCCTGCGGGTGGAACAAGGCGAAGTTGTTGGTTTGCTTGGACCTAACGGCGCTGGTAAGACTACGACGTTCTATGCAATCGTAGGCTTGGTGCCCCCGGATACTGGCCGGGTTTTGCTCGATCAGGACGACATCACGGACGTGCCCATGTATCTGCGGGCGCGCCAGTATGGCCTCAGTTATCTCCCCCAGGAAGCTTCTGTGTTTCGCAAGTTGACGGTTGAGGAGAACATCCTCGCCGTGCTGGAAGCTCAGCCTGTCTCCTGGCATGAACGCCGGGAGAAGATGGAAAAGCTGATCGACCAGTTGGGATTGGAGCATATTCGGCAGAACCGGGGATATGCGCTTTCGGGAGGAGAGCGACGGCGCGTGGAAATTGCCCGCGCTCTGTGCATCAACCCGACTTTCATTTTGCTGGACGAGCCGTTTTCGGGGATTGACCCGATTGCTGTGCTCGACCTGCAGAAGATCATTAGTGACATGAAGGCGGCCGGAATCGGCATTCTGATCACCGATCACAACGTGCGGGAAACGTTATCGGTCACCGACCGGGCCTACATCATTAATGAAGGAAGAATCTTCTTCCAGGGAACGCCGGAACAGTTGGGCGGCAATCCCGAAGTCCGGCGAGTGTATTTGGGAGAGAGTTTTTCTTTAGTGTGACAAACGGCCGTTCGTCGTCGGTCCTTGGTCGTTGGCAAGATCAGGGCTGGGGCGAACGACCAACGACGAACGACCGACGACGAAATTTATGGTGATGTTGCAGCACAGATTGAGTCTGAAAGTCTCGCAGCGGCAGATCCTGACCCCGGGTCTGGTGCAGATGGTCAGTGTGCTCGCGCTCAACAAGCTGGAGTTGCGGGACATGATCACCGCGGAGATGGTCGAGAACCCGGTTTTGGAGGAATTGGAAGACACAGTTCCCTTGCTCGATGATGTCAATCGCAAGGAGGCAGACCGCGACGGCCCGGCCGTGGAAGAAAGTCCGACTGCGGCTGCCGAAACCAAAGACCCGTTCGAGGAAATCGATTTCGGTTCGTTCTTTAAGGATTACCTTGATCCCGGCTACCGCAGCCAGGGCGAGAGTGAGGACATCGAGCGGCCTTCCTTCGAGAATTTTCTCTCCAAGCCCAGCAACCTCAGCGATCACTTGATCTGGCAGCTCGGTTCGATCCCAACTCGCCCCGAAGTGCGGGAAGCGGCCGAGTTGGTGATTGGGAATCTCAACGAAGACGGCTATTTGATCGCGAGCGACGATGAAATGATGGGAGTGATACCGCCGGCAGCGCCGGAACTCGATTCCGCGGTGGTGGAGAAAGTTGTCCAGGAAGCTGCGGCTTTGGGCCTGAACGCCGAGGTACCGTCATCCGACGAAATGGCGTTAGCGGAAAAAACTCTTTCCGGCGAAGCCGGCCTGGAGCCAGAGTGGAATGAAAACGGGACGCAACCGGCAGATGAGGCGGTTGCCACAGTGGTGGTTTCGCCAGAGCCTCCGGCAGAGACCGCGAAACCAAGCGCTGCGCCAATTTCAACGCCGCCGCCGGTCTTTGTCCCCAATTTCAACCTGACCGATTTGCAGGAAGCCATCGAACTGGTCCGCCAACTGGATCCCCCCGGCGTCGGATGCCGTGACCTGCGCGAGTGCCTGCTGTATCAATTGCGATTCCATCAGCAACAGCTGGAGTCGCAGAAAAATGGCAACGGCGAACGCGAAGCGACCGTGCAGGTCATCGCTGACGGTATCGCCATTGTGGACCAGCATCTGCGGGCGGTGCAGAACAAGCAGCACAAGGAGATCGCGCGTGCCCTCGGCCGTCCCGGCGAAGCCGTGGAGCAGGCCTTGCACTATATTCGCACCCTCGATCCCCGGCCCGGGCAGCGCTACAACAAAGTGCAGCCCCGGCTGATTGAGCCGGACGTTGCTTTCGTGAAGCATGGCGATGAGTGGCTGGTCATCATGAATGATGAAGACGTGCCGCAGCTTCGTCTCAATCCGGCGTACAAGCGGTTGCTGGTCAAGGACGGCAATGACAAAGACACCCGCAACTACGTCAAGGAGCGCTACAAGAGCGCGATCCAATTGATCAAGAACATCGAGCAGCGCAAGCAGACCATCATGAAGGTGTGCTACTCGATCGTGGCCCGGCAGCAGGATTTTCTGGAAAAAGGCATCGACGAACTGAAGCCCATGATGATCAAGGAGGTGGCCGAAGAAATCGGCGTGCATCCTTCCACGGTTTCGCGCGCGGTGGCCAGCAAGTATGCTCACACTCCGCAGGGCGTATTCGAACTACGGTACTTCTTCAGCGAGAGCGTCAACGGTCCCGAGGGCGGCAACACTTCGTTGCTCATCCTCAAGCGCCGGGTCAAAAAACTCATTGAAGAGGAAGACTCCGCGCGACCACTGACCGATGAGCAGATCACCCGCATCCTGCAAACCCAAGGCATCCAGGTGACTCGGCGTACGGTCGCGAAATACCGGGAAGACATGCGCATCCCCAGCACCCATCAAAGAAGGGTGAAGAAATAACGCAGAAGTGAGAAGTAAGAAAGAAGAAGGAAACAATTCTGCCTTCTAACTTCTTACTTGTTTCAACGCTGTGCCCGTTGCGACGAAACTAATTCTTAAGGAGGGCGCTCGTGAACGTGGAATTCACCGGCAGACACTTTGAAGTTACTCCCGCCATTCGCAAGGAAGTTGAAACCCGTCTTAGCAAGATCCGCAAAATTCTCGGCGACAAGTTTGAGACCAAAGTAATTCTGGCGGTCGAGAAGCGCCGCCACAAGGCCGAAATCACCATCAGCCCGCGCAACGGCCCGATCGTCAGTGAGGCCCAGGCCGGCGACATGCCTTCCGCCGTCAATGAAGCCTTTGAACATCTGGAAAAGCAAGCGGTGAAGTACAAGACCCGCTGGCGTACCCAGAAACGCCACAATCACAAAAGTGCGAGCCCCAAGAAATGGAATGGCAGTAGCCCGCAGGAAGCCGTAACCACCGCCGTCGGCCTCAGCGAAAACAGCGCCGTCGACGTGGTGGTGCACAAGTTTCCTGCGGTTGCCAAGTCCACCGAGGTTCACCTCTCGCGCTCTGCCGACGCCGTTGCCATGCGTCCCATGACCCTGGAAGAAGCCATCAAAGAAGCCCATTTCCGCGATCGCGACGTCTTCGTCTTCCGCGACCCCAAAGGCAAAGTGATGGTGTTGCACCGCACCCGCGACGGCAAGATGGAATTGATCGAGGCGCCGTAGGATTTTTCGGACAAACCCTGGCCAGGGATTTTCACGGATTCACACGGATCAACCAAAAGAAAAACTATCCGTGTTGATCCGTGAAAATCCGTGGCCAAGGCTAAACAGAGGCGGGGATGAAGAATCTCTCAGGATGCGCTTACTCGCTTCCGCCTGCAGACCGGGCATGGGTTTTGACCGCCGCAGACGAAGCCAGGGTTTCAATCGCTGGAAAGGAGACCGGCACGGTAAACGTTTGCTCCGGAGGTATGCTTCCGGTTTGCACTGCCTTCACCAGCATCTCCAGGGCGGTGCCGGCGTTTGGCGGGATATAGACGGTCGCGCTCAGAGACCCTTGGCGTACCCAGGCCTGGCCGCTGTTCGGCAGTCCGTCACAACCCAGGTAGGGCAGAGTCAACCAATGATCGCGAGCGGCGCCGTTTGGCAACTCCTCGAACGCTTTTCGGGCGCCCATGGCCATGGAATCGTCCTGCGCCGCGATCAGATCGACGTGGGTTTGATGGGACGTCGACAAGCGCAACCAGGAACTCACAGTCCGGTAAGCACTGGCTTCGGTCCACTGCGCCTTCATCAGCTTTACTCGCACTTCCACCGGCTTGGTTTCGTACATGCCCGAGGTGCGTTGCTTGGCCGCCAGGCTCTCCGAAGGCCCTTGAATGTAGAGGACTGAACCTCCCTGAGGCAGCAGGGCGGCAAATTGCCGGCCTTGAATGCGGCCCACTTCTTCATGGTCGGAGGTCAAGGTGAATGCCGGAATACGATAGGCCTTGCGCAGGTCAGCGACATACTCAACCTCGCGGTTCAACACCACCCAGCCGATTCCGGCCATGGCGGCGGCGCGCGCCACTTGCGGCAGAGCGGTTCCACCCACCGGTTCAAAAATAATGCCATCGGGGTGAGAGACCGAATTCGACTGAATGATCTTCAGCAGTTGCTGACTCTGGTCAATGGCATTGTTGTCCGCATCCATGATTTGCAACTGCACGCCCAGGCGTTTGGCTGCATCTTCGGCGGCTGTGACCTGTTCCAGCTGATAGTCGTTCTCGCTATTGGTAAGAGAAAGTACGAAGTTCAATTGCTTCATGAAGGGGGCTCGTGTCTGCATCATATCCTCAGCATGGTTATCGGCCACAGTGACCACGGTAACCAGAGTACCCACGAGCAGCACGGTCAGGAGTGACGGGCTGGCTCCCGCCGCGGGAAAGTTCCCGAGTGCTAGAATTGCCCATCCGGAGAAGCGATGATGAGAAAGATTCTTGGATTTCTCGCCCTACTGGCACTCTGCACGAACCTGAGCTGGGCGCAGAACAAGCTTTCCGTGCACTGGGAGGAACTTACTGCGGCGGAGTTTCGTTCCGCCATCCAGCAGTCGCAGGGTACTTGCCTGCTTCCTTTCGGCATCCTGGAGAAGCATGGCGCACATTTGCCGCTGGGAACGGATCTGATCGGAGCCCGTTACGCCGCCCTGCACGCCGCCGAAGAAGAATATGCGATTGTGTTCCCGGAATATTATTTTGGCCAGATTTTCGAAGCCAAGCACGAGCCCGGAACCATCGCCTACAGCACCCAATTGCAATTGGAACTGTTGCAAGAGACCACCGATGAAATGGCCCGCAACGGGTGCAAGAAAATCATCATCGTCAACGGCCACGGCGGCAATGAAAACCTGCTGCCTTTTTTCGCGCAGACTCAACTGGAGAAGCCGCACGACTATGTGGTCTACGTTCTTCCCATCGTCGATCCTCCCGCGGGCGGTCCGCCGAAGAAGACGACTCTAGATCTGCATGGCGGAGAACAGGAGACTTCTAAGATGCTGATTGCCCGCCCCGACTTGGTGCACATGGAGCGCGCGCGCTCGGAATCCGGTGCAGACCAGGCCCGGCTCCAGCTACCGGACGAACTTTACACCGCGATTTGGTGGTATGCCCGCTTTCCCAATCACTATTCCGGGGACGGATCCTTTGGCGCGGCCGAGCGTGGCAAGTTCGAGATGGATGCGTGGAAGAACGCCGTCGTCAAAGCGATTCGCGCGGTCAAAGCCGACCAGACCAGCCTGCAATTACAGAACGAATTCTTTGAGAAGGCCAAACACCCTCTGGACACGCGTCCATAGGTGCCTGGAGGGGGCGCTGATCGAAAACTTGAATCGGCCACCCTCGTTTTTCGAGTCACTCGCGTTTTCTGTTATATTGCCCAACATTCGTCTGCTGCGCCGGAGCTAAATGGGTCGAATTGTTGTTGTTTTCATTCGCCGATTGTGGCTGCCAGTCCTGGTGTTCGCAGGATTCAACCTTTTGTGTGTCCGGGTTTACATGCGCCTCGAGCGCCTGCGATGGCAGGACGCTCTGTTCTGGATTTTGAATCCGCATTCGATTGATTATCATTCCGTCCATGATGCGACCAAGTTCTTTGCTCTGTTTGTTTACTCATGCGTCTTTGCCTTTCAGATTTGGATCGCGGAACGCATTCTGGCCACGGTCTTTCGGCGGCAAGGTGTGGAGGTCTGGAAATCCATGGTGAATGACATCGGTATCGAAAAAGTCAAAGGCCATTTCATCATCTGCGGCTATGGACAGGTCGGCCGGACGGTGGTGGACCAGTTGAACCGGCTGGAGATCCCTTTTGTCTTGATTGAGACCAACGAGGGTCTGTGCCGCGAACTTTTGAAGGATGGTCTCCTGGTCGTGCAGGGCGATGCCAAGCGCCACGATGTTCTCCTGTCTGCCGGTTTGGAACGTGCGCGGGGAATCTGTGTCGTCATCGACAACGACGCCGATAATCTCTACATCACCGTGACCGCAAGGTCGTTGAACTCCAACATAAAAATCATTACCCGGGCGGGACAGCAACGCTACGCCAACGCCATTCGCAATTCTGGGGCAGATGAAGTGATCATTCCGGAATACGAGGGTGGCCTGATGACGGGAAGGATGATCCAGAAGTATTATCCCGTGCAGGCGAACCTGAAATGATTGCCCTGCAAAGCGTAGTTCTCAGCCCGTGAATGCCGGGTCGGGGTGGAACCGCCCATCGAGTTCAGCCATGCCCACTGCGCCTCGCATTGCCGCTGATCCCCGCGAGTCCACCCCTGACCCGCCCACCACATCGGGGTCGCGGCTCGTTTCTCTAGACTTTTTTCGTGGCGCAACCATCGCTGCCATGATTCTGGTCAACAATGCCGGTGATGCACCGAATTCTTACTGGCCCCTGAAACACGCGGATTGGAACGGCTGGACCCCGACCGACCTGATCTTCCCTTTCTTTCTATTCATCGTCGGGGTTTCAATGGCGTTCTCATTTAGCTCACGCCTGAAACGGGGTGAATCGCGATGGCAACTCCTGCGCCACGTTTTCTGGCGCGGCCTGATTCTGTTCGCTCTAGGCCTGTTCCTGAATGGTTTTCCTAACCGGTATTGGTTATCGTCATGGCGCGTCTACGGGATTCTGCAGCGGATCGCCATCTGCTACGTCGTAACTGCTATCTTCGCCCTGTGGTTCGGCCGCAGGGGCTGGATGGTCGCGGTGGCAGGTTGCCTCGCCGGTTATTGGGTGCTAATGCGTTCTGTTCCCGTGCCCGGCTTTGGCGTTCCTACCCATGACATTCCGCTGCTTGATCCCGATCGCAACCTGGCGGCCTGGCTCGACCGCCAACTGCTGGCCGGGCACTTGTATGACGGCACTCACGATCCGGAAGGCGTCCTGAGTACGATCCCCGCGATGGCCACTACTCTGCTGGGTTTGATCACCGGCGACTGGCTGCTTGGCACTCGTACGAGCAAGACGAAAATTGCCGGTATGACGCTGTTCGGGCTGGTTGGTGTTGGGGCAGGAGAATTTTGGAATTTTTGGTTTCCCATCAACAAGAATCTCTGGACCAGTTCCTTTGTGCTGCTCACCGCCGGACTGGCGCTGCTCTGCCTGGCGCTGTGTTATTGGGCGCTCGACGTCAAGCACTGGCGCGGACGTTGGACCGTATTTTTCCTGGTATTCGGGATGAACCCGATTGTGGCCTATGTGTTTGCGGAAGTGATCTCGCACAGCCTCTACCGTTTTTCTACCGCCGCCGGTTTGTCCTGGGAGGATGTGCTGTACCAAAATCGGTTCGAGCCGTTGGCCAGCCCCGCGAATGCGTCTTTCCTGTACGCAATCTGCTATGTGCTGGTGTGTTGGGTCGCGATGTGGGCGCTCTACCGCAAGCGGGTCTTCCTGAAGATCTGAATCGCAGCCCGGTGGATGGCTGCACGAGGCGCGGCTTTCCCGCAGTCAAATAAAGTCCTGCAAGTCCTTATGTATCAATCCGAAATCGCTATTGGAATTCCTCTCGCCACGTAACTTGGGTAACGTTTCCCGGGCCTCGATGCCGTGCTACGCTCATCGCATAACAAGTAAAGAAATCAATCATTTCCGAGGGGCCAATGCGTCACTGTTACGGGATTGTTCTACTCCTGCTGTCGTGCTCGTTCGGGTTTGCCGATGGTAAGACCAGCCCGAAGCAGTCTGCGCAGGTCGGTGCCCGAGGTCAACTTCCGGTCACGACCTCTTCAACCCGGGCGCGCACCGACTTCGAAGCCGCGATGCAGAACTTCGAGCAATACCGCCTCAACGAAGCCCTACAGTTCCTGCGAATCGCCACCAAGACCGATCCCAAGTTCGCGCAAGCTTTCATCATGATCGCCAAGATCAGTAAGGACCCCACCGAGCAGGTCGAAGCTCGTGAGCAGGCCAAGCAACTGGCGTCCAAAGCAAGCCGGGGAGAGCGTTTGCTGATCCGCTGGTTGGCCGGAGCGCAGGAGGACAATTATCTGCCCGCGATAGCGGCGATGAACGATTTGTTGGCAAAGTATCCTCGCGACGCGCGCCTGGCTTTCCTGGCCGGCGATTGGCTGACCTTGCAGGAGCGCTACCATCAGGCAGCCGTGGTGCTCGAGCACGGGTTGAGTATCCAGCCTAATTATCCGGCGGTGCTGAACGACCTGGGATACACCTATGCCTTCGACGGGGATTTCGAGAAGGCCTTTGCGGCCATGGATCGATACGTCGCGCTCGTGCCTGATGAACCGAACCCCCACGATTCCTACGGGGAAATTCTGCGCATGGATGGGAAGTTCGATGCTGCGCTGGAGCAGTACCGCATCAGCGTTCGCATGGATCCGAACTTCGGTTCGGAGCTGGGCATAGCCGATACTCTGGCTCTGATGGGCAAGGAACAAGAAGCGCGCGAAGAATACGACCGAGCCATCGTGTTTGCAGGCAACCCAGGCGACAAAGTGCAGTACGAACTGCAGTCTGGTTTGACTTGGATTCGAGAAGGCAATCATAGACAAGCAGAAAAGGCACTGGCGGAAGTGGCCAAGCATGCGCACGCGGCTGGACTGGGTCGACTGGAAGCCGAAGCTCACCGCGTGCTCGCCATGTACGAGCCGGATGGCAAATCCGCGATGAAGCACCTTCAGGCCGCGCAGTATGCGTTGCAGGAGCCGCATGAGCTCTCCGCCACCGACCGCAATGAAGAGCAGGCACGCATTCTGCGGGTTCAGGCCACGCGTTTTGCCGAAGGAGAAGACACCGACCCGGCCGCCAAAGCACTGAGTCAACTGGAAGCCATGGCGGGGAAGAGCCGAAGCCAGGTCATCCAGCTTTGCTATCACGGGGCTGCCGGAGCCACCCTGGTGGCCCAGGGAAAGTACGCAGAAGCGATTTCCCACTTGCAGGAAGATTCCGCCGATCCGCTGTCCATGCGGCTTTTATGGAGGGCGTACCAGAGCACGGGTGCAGCCTCCGACGCACGGACCGTGGCTGCGAAGTTGGCCACGCTGAATGTGCCCACGGTAGAGCAGGCGTTGGTGGTGCCACAATTTCGTGCCAGCTTGGTGAGCCAGGCGCGGCAACCCTAGTTAAGAGGCCGACTCCCAATGCCGCGTATCCCCATCTTCAGACTCGGGCACCAGGCGGAAGAGGCGATTCCACCGCGTCTGCTCAGCTTTGTCCCAACGCTCTCACTCGAAGGTCTGCAGGTCGGAGTTGACAACCTACGCCACGATGTTCACCTGAGCCCCAAATTCGTCGAACAAATGCGTGTCCACATCGCGCGTTCTCTGGTTCGCCATGGAGATGTGGAGGGGTTGCTGGCAACCGAGGTGCAACAAGGCCAAGGAAACATCATCCGGCCGGCTTCCAGCCAGCGGCCGCAGCAGCGGGTGGAGGTCTCCGACTTGAAGCCCCTGCTGGCGGAGATCCACGTGGCTGCCCTGAACCGTGCCAAGGCGGAGGGAAGCCCGGTGCTGGACCTGCTGGCGCGGGCGGCGATGATTAAGTTCTTGCGCCTCGAGCTCAATGCCCAATTCGCTCAGATTCTGGAACGCTGCCGCATGACGCTGAAAAGCTATGAGGGGGTACGGCAACAGAAAGCATTGGAATACCGGGAGCGGGCTGCGGGCTTCCAGGTGGCCAAGAAAATCATTCTACGCAAGACCGGCCAGGAGCTGTTGCGCACGCTGCGTGATATCGAGAAGGAGACTCTGGCACGCACCCGCCGTTCTTTGTTTGGCAACAGCTACGACGAGCAATACAAGTTATTTCTCAACCCGTTGATCTTTACCGATGACGGTCGCGATACCTACTTGAACGCTGAGCAGTATGTCATGCTGGGCAACTTCGATCGCGACCCCGACCGTTTCTCAAACGTCCGCCGAATCACCTGTGAATTTCTGCAATCCATGAGTTTGGATCTGGGCCAGGACCCCGAACGGACGCTCGACGGTTGGCTGAATGTTCCGGAAAATGCCCACGAACTGGTGGCCGCAGGCGTGCCCGACGATTCCACCCCGGAAGGTCGCGCGCAAAAAAAACGCCTGGGCGACTGGGTAGATCTGGTGGAGCGCGAGAAGCTCATGGAATGCGTGACCGCTTCCTATGAAGTGGTGCCGCTGCTGGCGGAATATTCACCCCGGATTAACGCCCAGCAGTTAAAAAACGCTTTGATCTCCAAGGAAGAGAAAGTCCGCGTCGAAAAGTTGATCGCCGACCATGGGAAGCTCTCTGCGGACAGCCTCTACTCCGCCATTGACCGTGTCGCCAGTTGCCGCGGCGCGGAGCGGGCCAAGAAAGCCGGCCGCTTCCTGCGCGATTTCATCCGCTATCACCGCGACCTGCGCCAACTCGAGGCCCTCAACAACGCGCTCGACAGCATCAACCTGGTCGCGAACGAGAAGATCCGGCAACTCTCGGCCATGAATGGGACGCTCTATCAATTTCTATTGCCGGATGAGCAAAAGTCAGGCGAGGAAAAGGTGGTGCGTCACGTGATCATCAAAGCCGACGTGCGCGACTCCTCCCGCCTCACCCGTTCGTTGCTGGAGCGAGGCATGAATCCCGCTTCGTATTTCAGTCTGAACTTCTACGATCCGGTGAACAAACTCCTGGCCAAGTACGGAGCCCTCAAGGTCTTTCTGGAAGGTGACGCGATCATTCTGGCTCTTCTCGAGCGCGACGGTGAACCGGGGCTGGGCGTGGGCCGCGCGGCGGTGCTGGCGCGGGAAATCGTAGAGATTGTGCGCGGGTATAACCAACTGTTGGAACGTGCCGGACTGCCCGGCATCGAACTGGGGGTCGGCATCTCCTACCAGGATTCACCGCCCATGTATCTGATGGACGGGGAGCAACGGATCATGATCTCCGACGCACTCAACGAGAGCGACCGGCTTTCCTCTTGCAGCAAGCGCGTCCGCAAAACCATGAAGAGCGCCGACACTCCCTTCCACGTTTATGCCTTCCAGACGGTCAGCGACGCCGACCTGGAGGACAGCCCCGAGGACTTCATTTTGAAGTACAACGTGAACGGCATCCGCATGAGCCAGCCTGCATTTCACAAGCTGGAGCAGGAAATTTCCCTGGAGCCTTGCAAGCTCGAACTTCCCGAACTCAAGACTCAGGAAGAATTCCGTTTGTGGAGCGGGTTGGTGCCGGTGGGGAATGACATCTTCCGCAAGATTGTGGTGCGGGGAAGCCGCGTGCCCCAGGTCGAGACGCGCAATCTTTCGCTGCAACACTGGACCGACCAGTGGTATTACGAGGTTTGTGCTAATCCTGCCATTTACGCCAAGCTGGAGGGCGCGAAGCCCGAAGGGAAGACCGCTGCCGCAAAGTAAGCAGGGGGGCTACTGCCCGGCGCGCATGGGTGAGACCAGCAGGCGGCTGACGGCCTTCTTCTTGGTTTCCGATTTGTCCGGCTGATAGACCAGGTCCAAAGAGCCTTCGGAAGTGGGCGAGGCGTCTGCCAGCAGCGCCGCCAGGCCTCGAAAAGACCGGCCAATGTCCAAGCTTTCATGCAACGCGACCGGCGTGCCTTTGTCGATGGCTGGGGCAATCGCCTGGTGATTGTTGGGCAGTTTCCACAGCACCTTGCAGTTGGTCGCCGCCTCGACGTCTTCGTCGCTGAATCCGGGAATCTTCTTGTAGCGGTTCAGAATCAGGCGGACACGGTCACGTCCCGCGCCCTCCTCCAAAAAGGTGCGCATGCGTCCTGCGCTCCACAACGAGACCACATCGGTCTGTGCCACCAGTAACACCGCATTGGCCAGATCACAGAGCATGCGGGCGGTTTCATCGATGCGGTTGGAGCAGTCCACGACCACATAGCGGAAGTGCGATACCAGCAGATCGAACAGACGGGCCAGTTCCGCCGCCGTGGGCGTCACCAGATGAGGCTGTTGCGGCCCTGCCAAAAGCTGCAAGCCGTCCTTGCACTGGGTCATCAAACCTTGCAGCAGGGAAGTATCGATGCGATGCAGGTTCTGCAACGCGTCCGTAAGTCCAAACGTGGGACGCGCATTCAGATGAAGTGAGGCGTGTCCCAGGGAGGCAAAGTCCACCAGCAAAACCCCGGTATGCACTTCTTGCAACGCGATGGCCGTGTTTACAGCGACCGTGGTTGCTCCCGCTCCGCCCTTGGCATTGGTCACTGCAAAAACTCGTGCCCGGCCCGAGGAGGTACGCGCTTTGCCGCGCGACGCCGCGAAACGTGTGAAAGCTTCCACCATGCTTTCCGCGGTGGCGTTGCGCTCCAGGTACTCACGCGCGCCCGCCCGCATAGCGGAAACGATGGTCTCGGGATTCGTCATCGCGCCGACGGCGAAGATCACCAGGTCATTGGTATTGGCGTGAATGAGTTCGATGGCGCTGATCGCCCGGTGATTGTTCTCGGGGTCAATATCCACCAGCACCACTTCGGCATGCACATCCTGAATCTGGCGCAGCAGAGGATCGGTCTGGCTTGCGGGAAAGCCCACGTGGCCAAAGACATTGCGGCCGATCTGGGCGTTCTCCAGGCGTTGCTGGAGTGCCTGCAGCCGCTCTTTGTCCTCGGTAAGAAGGGTGACTGCTATCCCGTGCATTCAGAGAGCCTCAACGAACCCGGTATCTGCATGTTATGAAGAGTTTCGCCTTACGCCAAGTGACTCTGGTAACTGAGTCGCAGGCGAAACCCCTTCCAAAACTCGGCCAGATTCTCACTCAGGGCCTGAACGTGCGCAGTGGCGGATAATGCCAAACCGGGAGGAGGGTCCGGGGGTTGAAAGTATTGTATGCAAAATCCGAAAGATTGCAAATGACCCGATTGTGCTAGTGGGTCAGTTTCACGGTTGAGGGCTACTCAGACTTTGCGTCCTTCGCGGCGGTTCTTTGCGATCTTTGCGGTAAGAAAGCGGTTCACCGCAAAGGCCGCCAAGGATTCGCAAAGCCCGCGAAACATTGCAAACCAAACTGACCCACTACCGATTGTGCTAGTGGCGAAAAATGGTGAGCATGCTTGGAGAACCGCAGGTTTCGGGCTCACAGTAGGCGAGATTTTACGGCTGCGGCGGCGGTCCCGAATGTTCCATTTCCGGCTGATAGGATAGTTCTAGAGCCAAACTGTGCCATCCCGAACGGAACGTCCGCCCGACGAGTACTCCAACCGCCCAAAGGGTAGCATCCAATTGTCCGCCACGCTGCGCGCCCTGCGCCATCGCAACTTCCAGCTCTTTTTCAGTGGCCAGCTTATCTCGCTGATCGGAACCTGGATGCAAACCGTGGCCCAAGCCTGGCTGGTTTATCGCTTGACTGGTTCTTCGCTGCTGTTGGGGTCGGTGGGTTTTGCCAGCCAGTTTCCCGTGTTTCTCGTGGCTCCTCTCGGCGGCATTGTGGCCGACCACTACAACCGGCAACGAGTGGTAATTGCGACTCAGGTTTCGTCCATGATTCTCGCCTCTATCCTGGCGGCTTTGACCCTCACCGGGACGGTTCAGGTCTGGCATATTTTTGTGCTGGCGGCGTTGCTGGGGGTGGTAAATGCCTTCGACATCCCCGGGCGGCAGGCGTTTTTGGTGGACATGGTCGGCAAGGAAGACCTGATGAACGCCATTGCGCTGAACTCTTCGATGTTCAATGGCGCACGCATCATCGGCCCCGCGATTGCTGGAATTCTCGTGGCCCGTATTGGCGAGGGCTGGTGCTTCTTCGCCAACGCGGTAAGCTACATTGCGGTGATCGTGGGTCTGTGGCTGATGAGAGTGCACCCGCCGTCCTATGCGGATGACCAGGTCTCACCGCTGGCTCATATCATCGAAGGCTTCCGCTTCGTGAGCCGGACCGGACCCATCCGCGCCATCCTGCTGCTCCTGGGACTGGTCAGCCTGGTGGCGATGCCCTACACCGTGCTGATGCCGATCTTTGCTGACCGCATCCTGCATGGTGGCGCGCGCGAACTGGGCATACTAATGGGAGCAACCGGCGTTGGGGCCCTGCTCGGAGCCCTTACGCTCGCCGCCAAAACCGGCGTCCACGGCCTGGGACGCTGGGTGGCCTTTTCCTGCGGCGGTTTCGGCGTCAGTCTGATTTTATTTTCCTTCTCTCACCACTTCTGGCTTTCCACGGGACTCCTTTTGCCGGTCGGGTTCTTCATGATGCTCCAGATGTCCTCTTCGAATACGCTCATCCAGGCCATGGTGCCCGACCATCTGCGGGGACGAGTCATGGCGGTGTATTCGATGATGTTCATGGGCATGGCGCCGTTCGGCGCCCTGTTCGCCGGCGCACTCGCCGACCGCTTGGGAGCACCCATCACCGTAGCCATGGGGGCCATTGCCGCGGTCGGGGGCGCAGGACTGTTTGGATTGCAGCTGCCGAAGATCCGCGTCGAGGCGCGCCGACTCATTGTGGCCCAGGGGTTAGCCGGAGGTGAACCCGCAGAGGCAATGACCGCCCGCGTGGTGGAGGATTAGAGCGAGGTAAGGGCCCGCCCTTCCCATTGGCCTCCGTTCCCGCCTACAATCCTTATCTTGCTGAATTCTGGAACCAAACTCGGTCCTTACGAGATCGTCTCGCCCCTGGGCGCCGGCGGCATGGGCGAAGTCTACCGTGCCCGCGACGCCCGCTTGTCCCGCGATGTAGCCATTAAAGTTCTTCCTGCAGCCTTCTCGCGTGATCCCGAGCGTCTGCGCCGGTTCGAGCAGGAGGCCCGTGCTACCGCTGCCCTAAATCATCCCAACATTCTCGCGATTTTCGACATCGGGACTCACGAAGGATCTTTGTACGTGGTGACGGAGCTTCTGGAAGGAGAAACTCTGCGCCAGCGGATCCAGTCCGGACAAGTGCCGGCGCGCAAGGCTACCGACCACGCCC
>JBAWFN010000034.1:0-10862 GCA_049591935.1 Terriglobales bacterium
GTGCAGTAAGCTCCAACTAAAGCGGTTGACAAAAATTTCCTGAGGGTTCAAAATACGCGACGTTTTCTACCTGTAGAATTATTTCATGAGCCCCCAAATTCTTGATCCCGTGCTGCTCCGTACCGACTTTCCAGAACTGGAACTTCATGCCAGCGGCAAGGTGCGGGATGTGTACCGTGTGGGCAGTGAGCAGTTGCTGTTTGTGGCGACCGACCGCATCTCGGCGTTCGATTACGTTTTGGCGACTGGCATTCCCCACAAGGGTCGCGTGCTTACGCAGATTTCATTGTTTTGGTTTGAATTTCTGCGCGAGGTTGTCCCCAACCATCTGGTGACTGCGGATGTGGAGAGCTACCCGGCAAACTTGCGCGCCCATGGCGACCAGTTGCGCGGGCGTTCCATGCTGGTGATGCGGGCTGAAATGGCGCCGGTAGAATGCGTGGTGCGAGGGTATATTTCGGGCTCGGCGTGGAAGGAGTACAAAGCCACCGGCAAGGTCTGCGGCATCGAGTTGCCCAAAGGTTTGAAGGAGTCGGATCAACTGCCGGAGCCAATATTTACTCCTTCCACCAAGGCAACCACCGGGCACGACGAAAATATTTCTTTCGAAGAAATGGTCCGCGTCGTGGGCCAGGAACGCAGCGAGAAGCTGCGTGAGGTCACGTTAAAGATTTACACCAAGGCCGCGGATTACGCCCGCACACGGGGCATCATTATTGCAGACACGAAGTTCGAATTTGGGATCACGTCCAAGGGAATTACCCTGGCGGACGAGGTCCTGACGCCGGATTCCTCGCGCTTCTGGCCGGCAGACAAATACCAGCCGGGCCGGGCTCAGGATTCCTACGACAAGCAATATGTTCGTGACTATCTGGAAGAAATTCGCTGGAATAAACAACCGCCTGCGCCAGCCCTCCCCCCAGAAGTGGCCCGCAAGACCAGCGAAAAATACCTGGAGGCATATCACCAGCTCACCGGACGCGAGCTGGATGTTTAGCAGAGAACCGACTGGAGAAGACATTGACCGCCGCTGACTGGATCATCGCGTTGGTGATCTTGCTGTCAGTGGTGCAGGCGGCCAGTGCGGGGTTTTTCCAGGAAGCCTTTGGGATTGGCGGGTTAGTGTTTGGGTACTTGCTGGCGGCATGGAATTATCACCGGCTGGCGGTTTGGTTCTCCCCGAACATTTCGTCGGTGTGGCTGGCGGAGATCGCTGCATTCCTGATTATTTTTGTGGGGGTGATGCTGTTGGCAGGAATCGCCGGGCGGATCGCAAGCTGGGCCATGAAAGAGGCGGGGCTGAGGGTGGTGGATCGAGTTCTGGGCGCTGCGCTGGGACTGTTGCGCGGATGCCTGGTGGTGGCCATTGTGCTTACCAGCATGGCGGCGTTTACGCCCACCTCGAAGTGGCTGCGGGGATCGCAGTGGGCGCCGTACTTTCTGGTGGTGGGGCGAGCAGCAGTATGGGTAGCGCCTTCGGAACTGCGGATGCGCTTCTATCAGGGACTGGATTCCCTGCACCACGCCCCGCACGGGTCGTAAACTGCGAGGCCGAGCAAGCAGGACAAGGCAAGCCGAAGGAAGAGCCGGGTGGACTCCTCCAAGAAAGAGAGATGCCGTGAGAGACCAGCTCGAAGCACTCATCATGCAGATGTACCGAAGCAATATTCTGTATTCTGAGGCGGTGCGTGAGTTCAAGAAGCGGTTCATCCTGACGGTGTTGCAGGAGAACAAGGGCAATCAGTGCCGCGCCGCCCGCCAACTGGGAATGCACCGCAATACCTTGAGCCGAACCATATCGGAATTGAAGATTGACGTGCGGCAACTGCGCGCAGGAATCAAACGCCCTCCGCGCAGCGCGCGGCCAGTGGCTTACGAGAGAAAAGCAGTTCGCTGAGGGTTGTCTTTAGAACTCTCTCCGGACAAGAAAATGAGGGCAGCGTTCCTACGCTGCCCTCATAGCAATGAATCGGTTGGATTCCCTTAGTGACTTGGCTTGTGGTGGACGGGTGGCTTTTTGGGCGGAGCTTTGGTCAGCAGAGCGCCCTTTTCCATGGTCATCACAAACGGGCTGGCGGTGTAGGAGACAGGCGTTCCTTCGAAGTCCAGGGTCGATCCTGCCGCCGGCATCAGCTTGGCAGGAATGGTTCCAGTCATGGTGAGTACGATATCGGCGCGCTTGGCGTCGATGTCGTCCTGGCTGGCAGCAATCTGCAACTCGGTGTCGCCTGGCTTCAGGACGGTCGCTTCCATCTGCAAGGGCACGCCTTTAATCACGCTCCACACCTTGTCGGCATCCTCAGGAGTGCCAGCGGAGAGCACCAACTCCCATTCCGCAAAGCTCAACTTCTTGACGTCGGCCGGGGTCTTGTCTTTCACCAGGTCATGCGCCTGCTCGGCGGGGGTGGGGGGAACATACTGCTTAACCGTGAAGCCCGCGGGTGGCAGGGGGGTGGTGGCAGTCAGCGTCAACAGATCGTTCCAGCCTTCATCGGACCCGTGGTATTTCACGTACTTACTGCGGCCAAACTTGGTGATTTGGGCTTTTCCGCCTGGGTCCTTGACCAGGTTGGCGGCACGGGCGATGAAGAACAGACCATTGACGTCGTCCTCGGGCGTGGCCGTGAGACATGCCAAGGCGTACGGGTACACGTTTTCCACGTTGGTGGGGTCAGCTTCTACGGCGGCTCGCAGGTCCTTCTCAGCCGTGGCGTTGTCCTTCAACTGGAGGGCAGAAAATCCAGCCACGCTTTCTAAGAGCGCCGCCAGTTGGCCCTTCTGTTTCTCGAAATCAGCTTCCGAGGCGCCATCCGGCTTGGGCATGGAAGGCAAAGCCTGGAGACCGCGCTCGGCATGAGTCTTGGCATCGGCCCATTTCTGGGCAGCACGTTCGTTGTAGGCCAGGAGAACCAAGGCGCGAACGTTGTTGGCATTGGCAGCCAGGAGCCGGTTGGCGGTGTCGATTACTTTGGCCTGGTTTCCCGCCTGCTGATAGGCCACCATCAAGGCCTCCAGCCCGTCCTCTTTCATCACACTGTTGGGATATTGCGCCAGGAAGGCTTCGAGACCGCTGACTTTGCCAGCCGGGTCCTTCTGCTGCACCGCTCCCATGTATGCGTTGTATTCGGCGGGGTCCTTGATTTCCTTCTTTTGGGGCTGAGCTTGAGCCGCAGGCTGGGGTGAAGCGGCAGGTTGGGCTGGCGGTTGCGCGGTGGGCTGCTGACCCGAGGCTAATCCAGCAAACGTCAGCACAATCGCCACTAGACTCGTCTTCATGTGAAATGGCTCCTTAGGATTTGGGGAAATGCAACTTTCAGAATGCGACGGCATCTTGCCCAGGCTATCCAAGCACGGCTCACCCGGTTGGTACAGATCGCTAGCTGCTGACCCAATCGACGCCCGGAAGATCTAAGGCCTCATCGCAGCACCCGCGGGCCAGGAAAATATTCCGGTGAGCCGGATTATAAGTATCCAATCCGACTATGGCAAGCTGATGCACCCCCAAGCACAATCCTGCCTTGTTATGATGCGATGGGATCACCGCAGGTGGTTCGATGGCTACAAAAACAAAATGAGGGTGGCTGGTGATGAACAATAGTGGACTGGGGCTGAAAAGCCAAGTTGCAGTGATTACCGGTGGAGGACGAGGGATCGGCGCCGCCATCGCGCGGAAACTGGCCGGTTTGGGTGCCGTGGCCATTGTTTGCGGGCGCAATCGTGTCCCGCTGGACTGGACCGGCGAGGCCATCAGCAGCGCCGGCGGACAGGCGGAGGTGATGGAGTGTGACGTCACTGACGCGGGGTCGGTTGAGGCGTTGGCGGCACAGGTCAGCGGCAAATTTGGGAAGATCGATATTTTGGTCAACAACGCCGGGATCGCAGGGTTCGGCGGCCCGCTGCACCAGATGCCGCCGGAGGCGTGGGACCAGGTGCTGAATACGAACTTGCGCGGAGTTTTCTATTGCATCCGTGCATTTGCGCCGGTGATGATCAAAGCCCGGACCGGGCACATTGTGAACATTTCATCGCTGGCGGGAAAAAACCCGCTCCCCAACGGCGCGGCCTATGCGGCATCGAAGTGGGGGCTGAACGGCTTGAGCTATTCGGTAGCCGAGGAACTGCGCGCGTATAACGTCCGGGTTTCGGTGATTTGCCCTGGGTCGGTGAATACTGAATTGAGCCCGCACGCCGGCAAGGACCCGGAAAAGATGCTGCAGCCGGACGATGTGGCGCACGCGGTAGCGATGCTGGTGACCCAGGCGCCGCAGTCGTTCATCAGCGAGGTGCTGTTGCGGCCCACGCAGAAGCCGTGAGCGCAATGAGTTATTTCTTAAACAGATTCTCGAAGGCTTGACGGGCGTCCAGGGGACGCGCCGCCTTGGGGGTGGAAGTTTCCTTCTCCACTCTCACTCGCAGGGAATAAAACGTACAGTCGTTGCGTTCGTCCTTGCGGGGAATTCGCTCCGCAATGGGCTGGCTGCACTCGAAACGGCTGGAGGTGTCGAAGGACGTGCACTGGCGGCAGGAGTGGAGGGCCACGCCGCACTTGGGACACTGGCCCGTGGACTCAACTCCGGCAGGCAAAAGCGCGCCACACTGGGCGCAGCGGGAAACCGCGTGTGTGCCCGGCATCTGCACCGGACGCGGGCCGAAGGTATCTTTCTTGGACGGCCGCTCCCCGCGCTCGGAGGAAGACTGCTTCTCCCGCTTCTGGTCTGAATCCTGGTACCCGTGCTGGCGGTACTTCGCCACGAGGACCTCCTAATGGCCTGACATTGTCTCTCGTAGCAGGAATTGTCGCAAGTCGTATGCCGTGAGGTGCATGCTGCGGGCAAGGCTTTCGTTATGTAAAGCCTGACCTGCGGTGAATTGTAATTCCCTATGCTGGGTGCTACCATCCGAACAGCTTGAGAGATCCCGGAGGTAGATTCATGGCAGACAGTGACAGCAATAGTTTTCTTTGGTTCCTGGCGGGGTTGGGATTCGGCGCGATTGCGGGAATTTTATATGCCCCGCGCGCCGGCGAAGAGACCCGTGAAGCCTTGCGCTCCAAAGCCGAAGAGGGCCGCGATTTTGTGCGGGAGCAGAGCCGTGCGGCGCGTGAGCAGGCTGCGGGTTGGGCCGACCGCGGGCGCGAAGTGTTGAATCAACAGAAGGAGCAATTCCGGTCTGCCTATGAGGCCGGCAGGCAGGCCTATCAGGAAACGGCGCATCCTGAAGGCGGAGGCACTCCGAACCAGTAGTTGGGGCGGTTCTCCGCAGTGTGAGTACGAGCGCCTGGCCGGCGGAGGAACTTATGGACAACTTAACCATCTTCATTGCCGTGACTGCGGCGGCAGTAGTCATCCAGGCGGGCATTCTCGTCGCCATGTACCTGGCGGTGCGCAAAACCAGCGCTCGCACGGAAGCCCTGGCCAACGAATTGCGCAGCAAGGTTCTGCCCACCGTGGATCTGGCGCACGCGATGCTGGCGGATCTGCGACCCAAAGTCGATACCATCGTCAACAATTTCAGTGACTCAAGCGCGATGGCGAAGCATCAGATGGAGCGCCTGGACGCAACCATGAGCGATCTGCTTGACCGCGCCCGCTTGCAGGTGATTCGCGCCGACGAACTGGTGGGCAGGGCGCTCGATCGGGTAGAAGAGACTGGCGACATGGTCCACAAAACCGTGGTCTCTCCGGTGCGCCAGGTCTCGGGCGTGCTGCAAGGGCTTACGGCAGGGTTGGAGTTTTTCTTTTCAGGAAGGCGGCGATCGCGAGATGGCGCGGCGCGGGACGAAATGTTTATTTAGATGGGTGAAGATTGTGAACCACGGCGGCGCGGAGGCGCTGCCGTTTGTGTTTGTGGATGGTTATGCGATCCAGCCGCCGCCCACCACGGTGTCGCCGTCATAGAACACTGCGGCTTGGCCGGGAGTGATGGCGCGCTGGGCTTGGTCGAAGGTCACCAACACCTCGTCAGCCCCTGACTTCTCGAGGGTCGCGGGTGCGGCTTCGTGGCGATGGCGAATCTTGACCCTCACTCGCATCGGCTGGTGCAGATCGTCGACCGCGATTAGATTTATTCTGTGGGCACGCAGGGTACACGAGTAGAGTTCCTCTTGGGCGCCGACCACCACCTGACGCTTGTCTCCATTAATTTGAATCACGTAAAGCGGGGAACCGGTGGCCACGCCCAGGCCCTTGCGCTGGCCGACGGTAAAATTATGGATGCCGCTGTGCTCGCCCAGCACTTCCCCCTCTGCGGTCACCAGCTCGCCGGAAGTATCCGGCAGGGCCTCACCCTGGCCGGCCAAATAGGCATCGAGAAACTTCTTGTAGTCGCCGCCAGGGACAAAGCAAATCTCCTGCGAATCCGGCTTCTGTGCCAAGGCCAGGCCGTAATCACGAGCCAAGTCGCGCACCGCGGGTTTGGTCATTTCTCCGAGCGGGAAGATGGTCCGGCTGAGCTGGTCTTGGGTCAGGCCGAACAGGAAATAGGTTTGATCCTTGGAGGTGTCGGCGGCGCGCTTCAGCAACCAGCGGTTGCTAGGTTCGTCGTGCTGCACACGCGCGTAGTGGCCGGTAGCCAGAGCAGTGGCGCCAATCTGCTGCGCCACAATCAATAGTTGGTCAAACTTCAGGTGATTGTTGCACAGGCTGCAAGGGATGGGAGTGCGGCCCGAGAGATATTCCTCGACGAACGGCCGCACCACGTCGCGCTCGAAGCGCTCCTCGTGATTGACGACGTAATACGGGATGCCGAGAGTTTCCGCGACCCGGCGGGCGTCGTAAACATCATCCAGCGAGCAGCACCGACCCTGGACCGCCTCCGGCATTCCGGGATGACCGGACAACCGCCGCTGATTCCACAGTTGCATGGTGAGGCCGATAACCTGATGGCCTTCAGCGCGCAGCATGGCCGCGACTGTGGAGGAGTCAACTCCTCCAGACATAGCGACGGCGATGGTTCTTGAGTCAGGCATAGTGAGGAGTTTCGGCGCGTTCCACCTGGACGCCGCTGGGACCGACCCGCAATACTTCTTTGGTAGGCATGAAGAGTAGCCAAGAGTAGTCTCGCTCGTCCGCATCCTCGAGATAGTCGGCGGGCGAAACTACCAGCCGAAAATCTCCGAAAACGAACGTAGTCTTCAGTTGTTCCCGCTCGAACCGCAGATCGGTGAGGGACGTTTCCTCAAGCCGTCTAACGGCCACGGCGATCACGTGACGGTCAGAATCGGAGTCCGCCAGACGACGATCTCCATGAAACAGCGCCCAGTTCGACAGATAAATCCACAGATGCCATTCTCCATGTATATGGCCGTGATCCTTTAAGCGCCGTCCGAAATCAAGCGTCAGAAAGCTACCTACCCCCAGCTTCGCCTTCCAGGGGCGAGTGCCAAGCACAGGCTCGAAGTACTCACGGATTTTCGGAGCAGCAGATCTCATTTGTTCATCCAAACATGCCAAGCCCAACCTGAACTATTGTACCGAAGCTGAATCCCTTCCCGGTGATCTCTCGATGTAATCGGTCCCATTCGACATTGCTAAGCCTCCGACCGAGAAGACGCTCGACTTCACGAACAGCGTCACGAAACTCGCGGTTTTGATCTTTGTTGCTCAAGCCGCAACATCCCTACCCTGATAAGACTCTGTACACTGGACTCAGTTCCCTGAGGCGCCCCACCGCCGGGGAAATCAACCTCAGGGCGAATTCCACGTCCTCCGGGGTATTCTGCTTGCCCAGGCTGAAACGGAGGCTGGCGCGGGCCTGGTCGGGGGGCAAGCCCATCGCGGTGAGCACGTGCGAAGGCTCAATGGCGCCGGAGGAGCAGGCTGCACCGGTGGAAACAGCAAGGCCTTTGAGGTCGAGTGCGATCACCAACGCCTCGCCTTCGATGTAGTCGAAATGAATGTTGGTGGTGTTGGGCACGCGTGGCGCGCCCTCCCCGTTTACGCCAGTGGCCTCGACCTCGGCTAGAATCTTCTCCTGCAAACGATCCCGGATGGCCGCCATCTGTGCCAAGTCGCCGCGATCCAATGCTTCTTTCGCGATCTCAGCGGCTTTTCCTAGAGCAATGATTCCCGGGACGTTCTCCGTGCCGGCGCGGCGGGAGCGCTCGTGGCTTCCGCCATAAAGCATGGGCTGAAGAATCGTTCCTTTACGGACGTAGAGTGCGCCGACGCCCTGAGGGGCGTGCATCTTGTGGCCGGAAATCGAAAGCAAGTCACAGCCGATGATATTTACGTCGATTGGCACCTTCCCTGCTGCCTGCACTCCGTCAGTATGGAAATAGACGTTCGCTTCGGCAGCGACGTTCCCAATCGCTTCGACCGGTTGCAGCACACCGGTCTCGTTGTTGGCCATCATGATCGAGACCAGCTTGGAGTTGGAACGTACCGCGCTGCGAACATCGTCGGGATCGACCAGACCATGTCCGTCTACCGGGACATAGGTGACCTCGCATCCGGCTTCTTCAAGATGCTTGCAGGAATTCAGGACGGCGTGATGTTCGATGGTCGAACTGATCACGTGATCGCCCGCGCGGACCAGTCCAAAAACGGCGAGGTTGTCGCCTTCGGTGCCTCCGCTGGTGAAGACGATCTCTGGCCCCCGGCATCCCAGCAAGGCCGCGACCGACTCACGTGCACGCTCGACCGCCGCACGAGTTTCCTGCCCATGATGATGGATGGAAGAGGCATTGCCGAAGTGCTCGGCAAAGTAAGGCCGCATGGCCTCAAAAACTTCCGGGAGAATCGGGGTGGTGGCGTTGTTGTCGAGGTAAACGCGGCGCATTAGGGCTATTTTACTCCCTAAGAACGGGGACGGGCTGGGATGCGCGTGTGAGCACGGTTCCGGGCAAGGTCTCGCGTTCCCGGCGCCTGTCTTCGCGCACTTTGCGGTTAAAGCTCTTCACCGCAAAGGCGCAAAGTGGTCGCAAAGATCGCGAAGAAAAATCTTGCAGCTACTTCTTTGGCGCTTTGGCCGCCTCGGCTTCGTCTTTCAAGTACGCAGCGCTCAACGTGCCTTTCGCTTTCGCCAGATCGATCAGCGTGGGGTAAAACTGCACGAAGGTGGTATCAACCGCAGCGTGCGCAGAATGGCAGGAATAGCAGGCAGCCGTGGTCGGGACCATTTTGGCGGTGTCGGAATCGTCGAAACCGAAGAAGGCCCATTTGCCGGGAAAGCGGGCCTCGTCCTTTACGTGGACTTCGTGGCCCATGGTTTCGGTGGTTTGAAAATGTCCACTTTTGTTGATGGACGCGTTGGTTCCAGCGGTGCGGACCTCCAGCACCAGCATGGTCTTGTCAGGCCAGGTGCCGGTTTCCAGAAAAGCCTTGTAAGCCTCAGGATTCACGAAAACGTTGTCGAACATGGAGTGGTTCATCGCCATAGCGATCGGGGAATAGCTCATATCCACGCCCGAAGACAGGTAAATCCACTCGCGGTACTTGGCCGGGAACATCAGCCGGCCATCTGCCGTATAGGTGGGTGTTTGCGAGGCAGAACCCTTGTCGGCCGCCGGGGCGATGGCCGGGGCGGTGCTGTACTGTTGCAAGAAAAACAAGCAAACCAGCGTCAAGATACGCATTGCCATGCACCTCATTAAACTAACGAATTGTCAGATACGAAGTCTAAGCATCGCATAGAAAGTTGTCTTGAAGAAAGGCAACGTCTTTGGGAGGGGAGCTTATGGGGGAAGCCAATGCGCCGGTAATGCGGGGCGGAAGTTTCTATGGAGCCGTCCAGCGGCGGCACGAGCAATGCGACGCCATCTTCACCGACCTGCAACATTCCTCTGCCCGGAAGCTGCCGGAGCATGCCCATGAGCTGCCGTTTTTCGCGGTGCTGCTACAGGGTGACTACAAGGAGCGCTATGGCCGCCAGCAGAAACAGTTTGGCCCATTCTCGATGGCCTACCGTCCCGCTGGAGTGCCCCATCAGGATGAAATCGGGCCACGTGGGGTTCGCTTTTTCGAAATCGAAATTCGGCCGAGTTGGCGAAGGCGAATACAAGACTGCTCCGGAGACCTGGATACAGCCCGCGATGAATCTTGCGGTGGAGAAATGTTATGGCTGGCGATGAAGCTGTTTCGCGCGACCCGTGAGGGAGATTCTGACCTGCATCTGGAAAGCACGCTGGCGGAGCTGGTGGGCTGTGTCGCACGCTTGCCGCGCGAAACCGCCCAGGACGCCCCGCCATGGCTGGGCCGCGTGGTAGACAGATTGAGGAGCGAATACTGCGAGCGGCTCACGTTGGAAGAGCTGGCGCGGGAAGCGGGAGTTCATCCGGTGCATCTGTCACGCGTGTTCCGCCGATCGGAAGGTGAGGGCATCGGAGAGTACGTTCATCGCCTGCGAATCCGGGCAGCCTGTGAGCAGATGTTGGCGCCGCAAAAGTCGCTGACGGAAATCAGCCTGGAAATTGGGTTCGCGGATCAAAGCCACTTCACCCGGGCGTTTCGCCGGATTACGGGCATGAGTCCCGGAGCTTTCCGGAGGTTGATGACAGCAAAGTTCGACTATTCGTTTGCCGCGGACTAGCGGTAACGGAGAGCTGGCTACCGCCGGTCGATGGAAATATAGCGTTGGGGATAGGCGGGCCCGATGTAATCGGCACGGGGACGAATGAGCCGGTTATCGTCGAGCTGCTCGATTACGTGGGCGGTCCAGCCACTGATGCGAGACACAGCGAAGACGGGAGTAAACAAATCCACGCTTATGCCGAGATTGTGATAGGTGGAAGCGGAATAAAAATCCACGTTGGCGTTGAGCTTTTTTTCGGCTTTGACGAACTTCTCAATCTTTTCCGACATGTCGAACCACTGGGTTTGCCCGCTGGACTTGCCCAGGTCCTGTGACATCTTGCGGAGATGGGT
>JBAWFN010000035.1:0-1583 GCA_049591935.1 Terriglobales bacterium
TTCACCAGGTTCTGAATGCGCGGCATGCGAGTCTGCCCGCCTACCAGCACTACTTCATTGATCTTCGAGGCATCCACGCCGGCGTCTTTCATGCACTGCTTGCACGGCCCAACCGACCGCTGAATGATGTCCTCAACCATCGACTCCAGCTTCGCCCGAGTCAGCTTCTTCACCAGATGCTTCGGGCCGCTGGCGTCGGCAGTGATGAAGGGCAGATTGATCTCCGTCTCCATCGTGGTCGAAAGCTCAATCTTCGCCCGCTCCGCCGCATCCCGCAGACGCTGCAAAGCCATCTCGTTGCCCTTGCCGCGCAGGTCGAGGCCTTCATCTTTCTTGAATTCGTCAATCAGCCAATCCACCAGGCGCTGGTCGAGGTTGTCGCCGCCCAGGTGAGTATCGCCGTTGGTGGCTTTCACTTCGATCACGCCTTCGCCGACTTCAAGAATCGAAATATCGAAAGTTCCGCCGCCGAAGTCGTACACCGCGATGGTCTCGTCCTTGCCTTTATCGAGACCGTAGGCGAGCGCCGCCGCCGTTGGCTCATTGATGATGCGCTTTACTTCGAGCCCGGCAATCTTGCCGGCATCTTTGGTCGCCTGGCGCTGGGCGTCGTTGAAATAAGCGGGCACAGTGATGACCGCCTCGGTGACTTTCTCGCCGAGATAGTCTTCCGCCGCCTTCTTCAGTTTTTGCAGGATCAGCGCCGAAATCTCCGGCGGGGTGTACTTCTTCCCCTGCGCCATAATCACGACGTTGTCGCCGTCGCGCTCCACCTTGTAGGGCACCATCTTCAGCTCTTCGCTGACTTCGTCATAGCGCCGGCCCATGAAGCGCTTGATCGAGTAAACCGTGTTCTCCGGATTGGTGATGGCCTGCCGCTTGGCAACCTGCCCCACCAGCCGTTCGCCAGTCTTGGTGAATCCCACCACCGAAGGCGTAGTTCGCCCTCCTTCTTCATTAGGGATCACCTTGGGCTCGCCACCCTCCATAACCGCCACGCAAGAGTTGGTGGTTCCGAGGTCAATACCGATAATCTTGGACATGTGAAGTCCCTCCTGGTTCTATTAAGTGCTTTGTAATCAATGCAACTATGATTGCGTTCGGGTCAATGCTAAGACCTGAGTGAATCGTTGTCAAGGTTTAGATGCGTGAGGGGGATGTGCCGATGCAAGCGATTCTTGGGAGCGGATTGTCTCTAGCCCACGACTTTGACTCGGTGTTTAAAATGGAATAAAGCCATGAAGCCCAGAGGCCTAGCCGAAATCCTGAAGGGAATGAAACGGCCCCGCAGAGGACTGGAATATGTATGGATCAGGACGATCGCCCGACGTGACGGACAAATAGAGCATTCAGCGTACACACACTGGGTAGGCTTTACAGAAACTTCACCCCGTCTCGAGATCAGGGAAGCGTCGGTTATGCGACCTTCCTGGTGCATCAATAAATGGAAGGAACTCTCAATACCTTACGTGGTAGTCAGCGACACTTCGGAGTTGCTCATATATCTGCATGTTGGTGGCAATGCTCTCGTTGAAAAAAGATTAGCGGAGGAACATTTTGCCGATGTGGTATTGCCACAGTGC
>JBAWFN010000036.1:0-7720 GCA_049591935.1 Terriglobales bacterium
GTTCAGCAGTGACCAGCAGTCAAGACTGTACCGCACCGGAGACCTGGCCCGCTACCTCCCGGACGGGAATCTGGAATTGCTGGGGCGGTTGGATGAGCAGGTAAAGATTCGCGGATTCCGCATCGAGTTGGAAGAGATTTCCTCGGTCATGGCAGAACACGCCCAGGTGCGGCAGGCAGTAGCTGCCCTGCGGGAGGACACGCCCGAGCGGCCGGAACTGGTGGCCTATGTAGTACCCATCAGCAGCGACAGTTTTGATCGCAATGGGTTGCGACAGTTCTTGAAACAGCGGCTGCCGGAGGTCATGGTGCCGTCGAAGATCGTGACGCTGGAGCAGCTGCCGCTCACGCCCAATGGAAAGGTGGATCGCCACGCGTTGCCGGCGCCTGAGTCCCAATCGGACGTGGTGCATGAAACCGCCACCGGCCCCGTTGAAACCAGGCTGATCGAGATCTTTGAAAAAGTACTGGGCAAGCGGCCGATCGGTGTCCGGCAGAACTTCTTTGACCTGGGCGGGCACTCCTTGCTGGTGGCACGGTTGCTTCTTCTTATCGAGCAAGTCTTCCACAAGAAACTGTCCTTAGGAGAGGTCTTCCAGGCGCCAACGGCAAAAGAACTGGCGGCGCTGCTAGCGAACGGAACACGATCCAATGGCGCCATCGTTCCCATTCAACCCTCGGGATCGCGAGTGCCGCTGTTCTGGGTGCGCGGCGGACCACTTTATCTTGCGTTGTCGCGGCGTCTGGGACCCGACCAGCCACTGTTGGGATTGCACTTGCCGGCCTCGGACGCGGCTGAGCTCTCGCTTCCCTACAAATTGGAAGACATCGCGGCGGTGCTGGTGGAGCGGATGCGCGAAGCCCAGCCCACCGGACCTTATAACCTTGCCGGGTTGTGCATCAACGGGGTGATTGCTTACGAGATGGCGCGGCAACTCCACCACGACGGGCAAGAAGTGGGACTACTCGCTCTTTTCGACGCACAAAACCCCGCCTACTATCGCGTCTTCTCGATGGAAGGCCGCGGTTCGCTGATGTGGAAGAAGGTCTGTTACCACTTGACCAACCTGCACCACTCCCGGTTCCGGCAGATACCCGGTTTTGTTCGTGACCGCATGACCGGAATCGGCCGCCGCCTGAGCGTGATGCGCTGGCGCGTCAATTATGCGCTGGGCCGACCGGTCGGCGATAGTCATTTGCAGGATCTCGATACCATTATTCATCCCGCCTCTTATGACTACCAGCCTCAACCCTACCGTGGGCGGGTGGCGTTCTTTCAGTCCACCGATTGGCCCAAAGGAAACTACTGGGAGTTCCACGCCGGCTGGAAGCATCTGGTGGGAGCTATGGAGGTCTACCGAATCCGCGGCGGGCACGAGTCCATGTTCTACGAAGACAACGTGGACCTTCTGGCCGAGAATCTGAAGCTCAGCCTAAAGCAGGCGGCGCACCCGCAGGCTTTTCCAGAAGACGGAGCCGCGTAACCCCAAGCTTCCCACATTTCTGCGAACCCTAAGCATTCTGTCAACTCGAAGGAGTAGCCATGAAATTCATCCGCACGACCGCCCGCAAGTTCGGAATCGCCGGCGAGCTGTTCTCGTTTTTCATGCAAAACAAGCGCTGGTGGCTGGTGCCCATGATTCTGACCCTGTTCCTGCTGGGCGCCTTGATTGTGTTAGCTCAAAGTTCCGCCATCGCACCCTTTATCTACACTCTGTTCTAGGGGTGTAGCAGGCCGTAACCAGCTGATTCTAAAGCTAGTGACTTAGAGACGTTGGACTCTGGACAGGGCCGCCGAATAGGGACTATTCTCCTATTAGTCGGCGTTCCCCCCGGTAGGGCCGATCTCGATTCGTCCGCTTTTGCAGTCCCCCCAGCAGTTGCGACCCTGATCAAGGTATCTGGAAGAGAATGCTGAGAACGTTCGCCTCGAAGCTGTTGGGCGGCGAGTTGATGGCCCGAAAAGTATGCGAGATGGAGACGCCAAGTATGGCGTCGCCGGCGCGTGCCGCCGTTGACCTTCCCCGCAGCCTGTCAAGTCTTGGAGTCAATGAATGAAGACACTTGAAACCTACAGCGACGCGATGGTGGCCAAGCAGCCGGAAGTGGCGGCGGCTCCCCGGTTCGGGGCTGTGGCAGGATTCGTGGCGCTAACCGCTTTCACCGCCATTGTGGCCACAGCCTTGGGCAAGCTGAAGTACGGCGTGCTGAACCTGCTGGGCCTGATCGCGGGACTGATCATTCTGTACCTGCTGGCGATGGCGTTTCCGCAACTGCGGGCGAACTGGGCCTATCTGCGTCCGCGGTTGAATAAATGGCACCTGATCTGGTACGGAATTTACGTCAGTGCCCTGGTCTTTGAAATTCGATCCGTGGCCAGCTACCGGGACTCGATTTTGGACAGCTGGTCCATTTTGCGTCTCGGCCCGGAGTTCCTGATCGGCATTTACCTGCTGTACTGCGCGGGCACGGGAAGAGTGAAGTGGTTCTCCTCGCTGACCAAGGGTATCCCAGGGGTATTGGCCCTTTACTGCGCTTTCTGCGCCCTTACCTCGGTATGGTCGGTGTTTGGAGCGTGGACGCTGTTTAAGTCGGTGGAATACATGATGGACGTCGCCGTCGTTGCGGCGTTCCTCTGTGTGGTCACCGATGCCGACGACTACAAGGTGATGCTGGACTGGACGTGGACCATTTTCACCATCGAACTGGTCTGGTGCGTCATGCAGCTGGGGATCTGGCCGACCGAAGCCATGGACGATGGCCGGCTCCGCGGCGTGCTTCCGCTTACGGGTTTCAACGCCGTGGGAGCGTACGGAGCGGTGATCGCGACCGTCGCCTTGTGCAGACTGCTGGCGGTCACGCCTGAGGTTTTCGAACGTTCGTGGTACGTCTGTTTGTTTCTGTTCGGCGTTGTGCTCACGGCGATGTCGCAGACGCGGAACGCGATGGCGGGGCTGGTGGGTGCAGTCGTAGTGATTCTGATCGTCTCCAAGCGTGCTACCGGGATCGTGTTGATTGGCGTGACGGTCGCCGGAATACTCTATACCACGCTGGGAGAGGTGTTGAAAACGTTCATTCACCGCGGCCAGAGTGAAGATGCTTTCAACAGCATGAGTGGCCGCTTGGTGTGGTGGCACTACGCCTGGATCTTCTTCAAAGAAAAGCCGTTTAGTGGAGTTGGGGCGTATGCCGGCGGTAAATTTGCGGTGTTGAAAGCCTTGAAGATCAACGCCAGCTCGACCCACAGCGACTATATTGAGCTGCTGGTGGGCACTGGGGTTTTTGGCACTCTTCTGTTCTCCATTGCGGTGGTGTGGACGCTGGTGGCCCTGTTCAAGCTTTGGCGTAACCAGAGCCTGACCCGGCAGGAACGCCAAATCAGCATGGAGTGTTTCTGCGTAATGCTGGTGCTTTTCATACACTCGTTCTTCAATGTGGAACTGACGTGGCACGCTCCCATGTTCTTCCTGGCCTGCATGGGCTGGGCGGAGTTCATGCGTCGGAAGCGGCAAAAGGCGCGGCAACTGTTCATCCAGCAAAGCCTCAGAGGTCCGATGCACCGAACCAGCGAGATCATTTTCAGCGAGAGTTGAGAGTGCTGCGCCCCCCACGAAAGTACCCTTTCATCGATTTGGGAAACTGACCATGATAGAGATTGCGAAGGCCTTAGACTCTGCAAGCGCGGGCTCGGCGCAAGAACACCGGTCCGAGCCAGCTCCCGCCCCTGCCCGATTTCCGGTGCTGGGAGTGGGGGTCAGTGCGGTTCAGATTCCGCAGGTCATCGAGATTCTCGAACGCTGGATCCTGGAACGCAGCGGTTCGCATTATGTGGCAGTGACCGGAATGCATGGCATTACCGAAGCGCAGTATGACCGGCAATTCCGCTCGATTCTGCAATCCGCGGATTTGGTAGTACCGGACGGCATGCCGCTGGTATGGATCGGGCGCTGGCGTGGTTTCCGGCTTCGGCGCCGGGTCTATGGTCCGGAATTGATGGCAACGTTCTTTCAGGAGACCGGCGACCGCTATCGCCATTTTTTCTACGGTGGCGCTCCCGGGGTGGCGGACCGTTTGTCGCAGGTGGCACGGCAACGCTATGGCATTCGGGTGGTGGGCACCTACTGCCCTCCATTCCGGCCGCTTACGGAAGAAGAAGACCGCCAAGCCATGCAAGCGATCGCAGAGTCGCGTGCCGATGTCCTCTGGGTCGGCCTCAGCACTCCCAAACAAGAGCGCTGGATGTCGGAACATTTGCGCAAGGTTTCAGTGCCGGTGATGCTGGGAGTAGGCGCCGCCTTTGATCTGAATGCGGGAACGCTGCGGCAGGCCCCAAGATGGATGCGGGAACACGGTCTGGAGTGGCTGTTCCGCCTGGCCGCCGAGCCGCGGCGTCTGTGGCGCCGCTATGTTATTTTCGGCTCGAAGTTCGCATGGAATGTTTCCCTTGAACTGCTGGGTCTGAAAGCTTTTGACTGAGTAGAGTACACAAGGACGAGTTTCGGGATCACCACGGAGTTGTGAGGTTCGTCGGATGGCGAAGAAGAGAGGGTTTTGGCGGGGAGTGGGCTGGTTCGCGGCGGTTTGTATTGCGCTGGAACTCGGCTTGCGCCTGTTTGGCTACGGTTCCTACACCATTTTCCACCCCGATCCCCGTCTACTTTGGGTTCCGGAACCCGGAAACAAGCTGACCGTGGTGAATCACCAGCACATTAACATCAATAACCAAGGCTTCCGCTACCCCGTCGACCTGGGGCCGAAGCAGCCGGGCCAGTTTCGGGTTTTCACTTTTGGGGATTCCGTCACCATGGGCTGGGGTGTAGATGACGACCATCACTACAGCGCGGACCTGGAAAGGGTCCTGAATGGCAGCGGCTGCCCTGGCACTCACTTCCAGGTGGTTTCGGCCGGTGTGAATGCTTATCCGAATTCTCTGGTAGACGAACGCGTGAAAACGGTGCTGGAAAGCAACCTGCAGCCGGACATGGTGGTTCTAGCCTACAGTTTCAACACCGGCATGGAAAACCTGGCGCACCTGCAGGGTGCGCAGCGGCAGAAGATCCTTCGCGGGGTTGCCTTCAAGTCTTTGGCACGACGCAGCGCCATCTACGACTTTCTGGTGGAAGATCTGCTCCGCAATTTGGCTTACTATCGTTTTCGTGAGCTCATGATCCAAGGCACATGGGATACCGCCAAACAAAAAGCTGACGATCCGGTAGAAGAATTTACGGCGAACTTGCAGTCAGCTGCCGATGAAAGCCGGGCGCGCAACGTCCCGCTGGTTCTGCTGTTGTTGTCGTCGGAAAACCAGACTTCGCAGCTTCATCCCTACCAGAAGGCTATGATTGATTTCGCTCAAACCAATCATTTGCCGCTGGTCAATATGTTCGAAGCCTGGCGCGGGCAGGACCATCATCCTTTATTCATGGACCATGTGCATCCCAGCGTCCTGGGACACCAGCAGATCGCCGACGCACTGGCGCAAACCGTTCGTACGCTGCCTTCCGAGATGGCGGTTTGTGCAAGCAGCGCCACCGAAAAGGGCGTAGCTTCACGATGACTCCAGTTAAGGAACCATTGCCGGAAGCACCGACTGTCTTAGCAAGCCCCGGATCCTTCGAAGCCGAGCGCGGCCCGCTGTTCGTCGTGGGCATGTGGCGCTCGGGGACTTCCCTGCTCTACCGGCTGATCAACCAACATCCGGAGATTTGCCTGATGTACGAGGGCGATCTGGCGGTGCTGGGGCCGCTGTTTACGTGGCCCAATCGAAAAAGCAATTGGATGGAGTACTGGGATTTCTGGAGTGGAGCTCTGCGCCGGCACTCGATCGACCGGGCGACTGTCCCATCCCATTTCCCCAATCTCAAGACCGCCATCGAGACCGTGCACCGGTCTTACGCCGGATCCAAAATCTGGGGCTGCAAATCTCCGAATTATTACGATCGCATGGATGTGCTATTTGGCATGTTCCCCCAGGCTCGCTTCATCGTCATTTGGCGAGACCCTGCGGATGTCTGCCGCAGTACGTTGCGTGCCGGGACGATCAGCTATTCCTGGTTCAACCGCCCGGGCATGTTCCATCGTTCGCTGTTTGGATGCAGGATACTGAAGGCGCAGACCGACCGGCTGCGCCGCGGCGGAGCGCATGTCCATGAGGTGCAGTACGAGGACTTGGTCAACGATCCGAAGAAGACGATGACTGAGATTTGCCAATTCCTTAATCTCCCGTTCGATGAGCGCATGACGTCGTTGCAGGGCGACCATTCGAACATTGACCCAGCGGCGCAGCACGCCAAAGTGAAAAGTGACCGGATCATCAAGAATAGCGGTGAAGCGGAGATCCTCACTGAAGCGCAGAAACGCAAGATCGCGTCCTACGTACGGCTGTGGCAGCAGAGGTGCAATGGCTGGCCCAGGGTGCATCAGGTCCTCAACCACGAATCCACCAAGCCATGGTTTGGACGCGAGTTGCTGGATTGGTCGATTTACCGCTACTGGCGTTTTTCCGACTGGCTGAAGAAATGGATCTATTGTCTGGCTCCGCTGTGGCTGCTGAACAGCTATCGCGTGGTGGCCAACAAGCCGGCGTTGTTGCTGCGGCAAAAGGGCGCGCCGGAGCGGGAATCCAAGACCCCGGAGACAGTTTCGTAGGCGTTCGATCGGGAAACGGAAATCTTCTATGCGCATCCTTGGGCTATCGTCGTTCAAGCGGGATCCGGCGGCCGTGCTGTTGTGCGATGGCAGGGTCGAGATCGCCATTGAGGACAGGAAGTTGCTGCGCACGCGCACACGTGGCATGCCGATCACCGCCATCGAGTGCTGCCTGCAGAGTGCCGGGATCAGTTGGAAGGATTTGGACCTGGTGGCCATCGCCAGCCAGTCGCTGCAAGGATGGGTGCGCCGCTCCTGGACGCGGGCCAAGCAGTCCGCTTTTTCGCCGCTGGCAAACGCCTACTATGAAGCCGATGACATCGGGCTGGCCGCCCAGCAACTCAACCACGTGCGCCGCCTGCGCAAGCGTGTGGGCGGGGCACAACGGGTGCTCAGCCTCGACCACCATCTCTGTCATGCGGCCACCGCATTCTATTGCTCATCCTTCGAGAAGGCTTTAATCCTGACCCTCGACGAGGAGGGTGACGGAAGATCGGGGATGGTGGCAATCGGCGAGGGCACCAACATCCGCGTGCTGCGGACGATTCCCTTCCCCCATTCTTTAGCCTGGGTCTACACTCTGATCACCGACTTGATCGGTTTCGTGCCGCGGGAAGAGGAACACAAAACTCAGTGGCTGAGCGTGGAGGGCAGTCCGGATCTCAAAGACGTTTTTCTGCGGATGCTGCGTCGTTCGAATACGCAGTTTCCCAGGATCGATTTCAGTTTCTTCACCCGGGGTCTGTCCGGTGGCCTTCCGCTCTCAGCCAAGTTCTTCCACCAATTCGGACTTCCCTCCACCCCCGGCGAAATCAGTAAAGATCAGAAAAAGGTGCTGGCGGCGAGTCTGCAGCAGGCATGTACAGAGCTGGTCGGCGATTTACTTGAAGATCTGCGCAAGCGTGAAGGCATCCAGAACATTTGTCTGAGTGGCGGCTTGTTCCAGAACACGCTTCTGGTCTCTGACCTGGAAAAGCGGCTGGGAGTAGGACAGGTTTCAGTACCTCCCGCTCCAGGCAATAGTGGCTGCGCGCTGGGGGCTGCCCAGCTAGCCTGGTACAGGACTTCTGGTA
>JBAWFN010000037.1:0-5639 GCA_049591935.1 Terriglobales bacterium
ACCTCGGTCACCGTGTCCGGCGTAAACGTGAGCAATACCGCATTCACGGTTAACAATCTCACCTTGCCGCAGACCCTGGTGGCGGGCCAGAGCGTAAACTTCAGCGTCACCTTCACTCCCAGCACGACCGGGGTTGTGGACGGCGTGGTCTCGTTCACCAGTAACGCACCGAACAACCCGCTGAATCTTGATGTATCGGGCAAAGGGGTGAACGACTGGGGCCTGCAAGCCAGTCCAGCGAGTCTGAACTTCGGCAACGTGCTGGTGGGCAGCAGTTCCATGTTGCCGATGACGGTCATCAATACTGGGACCACGAGTGAAACCGTCAGTATGGGCCAAGTGGGAGGGCCGGGATATTCGGTCAGCGGCGTAACTCTGCCTCTGACTTTGGAGGCGGGGCAGAGTTTTACGTTCAGTGTGACCTTTGCGCCAAAAGCCGTCGGAGTGAGTCTGGGGAGCATTCTGGCAAGCAGCCCTTTGAGCCCGACGCTCACCATTCCGTTGTCCGGCACGGGGGGGGCGGCGGGGCAGTTGACAGTGGCTCCGAGCTCAATCAATTTCGGCGACGTCAACGTGGGGCAGGGTTCAAACCAGATTGGGCAACTCACCGCCTCCACTTCCAGCGTGACGGTCTCCACGGCGACGATGAGTAACCCGGCGTTTGTGCTGAGCGGGCTCACGTTGCCGGTGACCATCGCCGTGGGACAGTCCGTCAACTATACGGTCACCTTCACTCCGCAGAGCAGCGGGGCGGTTTCTGGGACTTTGTCGTTTGCCAGCAATGCCATCAACTCCCCGACCGTGGAATCGCTGGCTGGAACGGGGAATTCCCCACAGTACTCGGTGGATCTTTCGTGGAGTCCCAGTTCCGGGGTAGTCGGTTACAACGTGTATCGCAGCAACCAGTCGGCCGGACCCTACTCCCGAATCAATTCAGGATTGGATCCGAATACGGCCTACACGGACGCCACAGTGGCGGGCGGACAAACCTACTACTACGCCACCACTGCGGTGAACTCCGAGGGTCAGGAGAGCGCCTACTCGAACCTGGCGGAGGCGGTAATTCCGTAAGCCGGACAGCGACAAAACGCTCCACCGGAATAATCAGGGGAACGGAACTACCACTCTGATCACATTGGAGTGGTGGCTTTGCCTCCCAGCCCGGTTGACGGCCGTGGTGGCATAGTAATAGGCGCGTCCACCCTGTACTTGATCGTCAACATATTCGGGGGCCGGGACAGGATCGCGATTGATCTTGTGACAATGGGTGGTAAAGCTGCTGCACCGATACACGTTGTAACCAACGATATCGTCGTTCGCCAGAGCGCTCTCACCGGGCTGCCACGATAACATAACCCGATGCGGCTTGTTTGGTGCACGGGGCCACAATTCCTGCGACACCAGCACGGGAGAATCCGGAAGGCTGCCAACTCGCGATTCCGTCCCGGTAAGTCGCTGGGCAGTTTTCTCCGCGCTGCTGTTGGTCAGGCGGCCAGCGGGCATAAGATCCGTGAGAAGGCCGCCGCTATTTCCTCTGACCTGAAGATAGACTCCTCCAACCATCAGCAGAACCGCAACCGCTGCGGACACTTTCTTCATCCATCTGCCTCGTCGAATGGGACAAACATTGCGCTCAAAACGCCTAGCCTTTCGGTTAGCGAACGGCCTCCCGGCTGGTTTTGTTTTTTAGGACTGGCATTCTATATCGTCTGGCGAGCCTTTTGGGGCATCCATCGAGGTATTTTTCGGCTGCGGTTCGTGGCAGTGCGGATGAGGTGCCCACACACAATATGTGCAAACCCTTGCACACTCCGAAAATCCCCGCAGTAACCAGTTACCCTCCCCAAGGTAATCAAAATGAGTGGCTTAAGTGGCACGGATAGGCCATGCGCGTTGGCGGCGAAGATGCGATAGTACGTGTACGGCTGGCCAATGGCGGCCCACACTAAAGTCATGCAGACATCAAAGGTTGGCGCGGCGTTGAAATTCGGTGTAGTTACACTGCTGTTTCTTCTGGCGGGTGCGACCGCCGCGATGTCACAGGAAGTCTCCGTGGCTCTGCTGCAACCGGGGCTAATGGAGCCGGGGCCGGCGCCGGTGGCCAAGAGCGGACCTTTCAAGCCCCTTCCTCAAGCCGCGGTTGAACACAAGTTTTGGGACAAGAGCAACACGGCCTTGTTCGCCACGGTCGCGGGGTTCAGTGCTGCCGACTTCGCCGTGACCCGCGACAACCTGAGCCATGGAGGCCGGGAACTGAACCCATTGACTCGGCCCTTCAGTGGCAGCACCGCGGGCCTGGCAGCGAACTTCGCGGGCGAGACGGCAGGAGTGATCGGGGTCAGCTATTGGTTCCACAAGACCGGTCACCACAAACTGGAACGTCTTACTCCGTTGCTTGACTTCGGCGCATCGGCGTTCGCCGTGAGCTACGGTCTCGCCCACCGCTAAGGTCCAAAATCCCAGGTTGACACAGAATCGACGACCAACCCAGGTCGTTTTGATGATTTCCCTTGAGCGCTCCGGAAGACGGCCTTATCATGGCGTCGCTCCCGGCTACTCCAGAGAACTCAAATGTTGTGGACAGGTTCGAATTGGCTCCCTAGGAACACTCGTCACGCTTGGCTGGAGTTACGGAAGTGCCAGACTGCCAGGGAAGCAGGACATGGGTTTCCGGACTCTGGACTGGGCCGAAGTGAACCTCCGATAATCGGGGTCATGGGAAAGACGCCGCTATCGTGGATGGGTCAGATGTGTGCCCTGTTGGCGTTATTTGCCTGCATCGGCCTGACCGGATGCGCGGGGGTGTCCTCAGCTGGGCAGAACTCGAACTCAAGTCAAAATCCGAATCCAGCCCCCCCTCCGGCCGGCGCCGGCCAGCTTTCCGTTTCTCCCATCACCATGAATTTCGGAAGCGTGGCCATAGGCTCCCAAGCCGCGCAGAGCGGCACCCTGACCGCGGGCAGTTCCGACATCAACGTCACGTCGGCAGCCTGGAATGGGCAGGGCTACAGCGTGAGCGGAATCACATTTCCGGTCACGGTGGCGGCAGGAAAAAGCGTGAACTACACGGTGACCTTCGCGCCGCAGGCTGCGGGTGACAGCCCGGGCAGCATTTCGTTCGTCAATGACGGAGCGACTTCTCCGCTGGTCGAAACTCTCGACGGGGACGGGGGCCAGGCAGGCGTGCACACGGTTGCGCTCACTTGGGATGTCAGCACGTCTACAGTTATCGGGTACAACGTTTATCGCGGAACTCAGTCCGGGGGACCCTACCAGCGGCTCACTTCATCGCCGCAGCCGGATACCAGCTATATCGACACCACCGTGTTGACCGGTGCGACTTACTACTACGTGGCTACGGCGGTGGATTCCAACCATAGCGAGAGCGTTTACTCGAATCAGGCGCAGGCCGTAGTTCCCTAACTACAATCTCTCAGTGCCGGCTCTCAGTGGTGGGTCGAGTTCAATGGGGCCACGGGGCCGAAGCCTGACGCCGCCACGGACCGCTGTTCGCCCTTCCTCAGGATCCAAAGCAGCAGGAAGATGACCAAAAGCGCGATGAGGAGAAATATGATTCCGCCCTGGTGGTGAAGGCGGCCAGTAAGATAGGAAGGATCCACTCTGGTTCCCATCATGGCGATCACGAAAATGCGCAAGCCGTTCTTGGCCACCGACAAGGGCACGGCCACTGCCACCAACAATGCCTTTCGCCAGAAAGAACGCAACTGAAGCTGGGCCAGCACCATGGTGGTGACTACCAGCATCAGACTGGAACGGATGCTGCTGCATTCTTTCGCGACTTCGACGGTCAATCCGGGGATGGTCAGAAAAAAACCGTCTTGCGATACCGGCACACCCACAGCAGTAAACAAAAGCTGGGCGGTGTAAGCCGACCATTGTTGCAGGAACGTAATGATGTGGGCCAGGAGGAACGAAGGAATTGGCACCAGCCATAACAAGAAACCCAGAGGAAACAAGAATGCTCGCGCCAGGCTCGGCCCAAAGCACAGAATAAACGCTCCCATCCACCAGCCCACCACCGCCAACATGGCCAGAGCGAGTCGCGTATCAGGCTGAAGTGCGCCTGCCCATTTTGCCAGCGCAGCGACCGTTACGGATGCCAGGCCAAAGGCAGATCCCCACCACCACTCCGGCTGTGGCGAGGATAGGAGCAGCCGCCGGTCGAGAAAAGTCAGAGCCGCAACCATGGGTAGAACCAGGAGGATGTGGGTATACTCTTCCCGGTCCGCCGCCAAAGAGAAAGTGGCAGCCAGGGCGCGCCACTCCGCCAAAAGGGAAATCCCACACAACAAAAAGAAACTCAACGGAGCAGTGAACTTAGTCATTGCGGCGGAATCTCCGCCCGGGCCTCGTTTGAAGGGTCGCTTTTTGCATTCTTGGACAGTCCCCGAACCACGTAGAAATAGACGGTCCCAAGTTTAACGTCGGTGTCAGTGTAGGTAGTGCCGGTAATAAGCTTCGTGTTGATCTGCTTGGCCTTGGAGTCGTGCGGCGTCTGGCTGCGATAGACGTTGTAGCCGATGACCTTGTCACGAGACAGCTTGCTGGCGGGCACGCTTGCACGCCACGTGAGTTTGACACAGTGTCGATGGGCGGCTCCAGCGGGGTCCGGGTGAGCCGAACTGTCTGCGGGACACTGTCCACTTTCCAAGGATAGAGCCGCCTGGCCAACCGCCAGGGAGGCGACGCCAAATCCCAGAATCCCAAGTCCCAGAACGATGATCAGCACTACGCTTCGCAGATTCATCGCTCTGAACATGCCGGGTATAGGCGTCGGCCTCAACTGGCCAACAACAGAATCATAGGACGTTTGCCTGGCGTGCACCAGCAGGCTGTGGCCACCGGGCATCCGAACCGTTAAGTGTCGGGAACTGGAGGTCAGGGAATGCCTTAGCTCGTCGAAGCGGTCGGCAGCGCGACCCGTTTGTGCAAGCCCGCTTCATGTTACCCTCTGCATCGGGTCATTCAAGGACCGGGGGAGGAGAACGGAATGGGTCGTTGGACCGGTATTCTGGGAGTTGCCGCCATGCTGCTGGCAGCGTTCATTTTCTCCACCAATCGACGCGCCATTCGCGGCAAGACGGTGGCCTGGGGCTTGGGATTGCAGTTGGCTTTCGCGGTATTTGTACTGAAGGTAGAAGCCGGCCGGGTCATTTTTCAGAAGGCCGGCGACGCCGTCAACCAGCTCCTCAGCTATGCGTTCGCCGGCTCCTCATTCGTCTTCGGCGATCTCGGGAAACAAGGCTCGCATCTCGGCTTCTATTTCGCCTTTCAGGTTCTCCCCACGGTTATTTTTATCGCGGCATTTTTCGCCGTTCTTTATCACTACGGGGTGATGCAGTTCATCGTCAAACAAGCGGCCCGGGTCATGACCCGGTTCATGGGAGCGAGTGGCGCCGAATCGCTGAACGTCGCGGCCAGCATATTCATGGGTCAGACCGAAGCTCCGCTGACCATTCGGCCGTTCCTGCCGGACCTTACGCGTTCGGAACTCATGACGGTGATGACCAGCGGCATGGCCCACGTCTCTGGCGGCATCATGGCGGCTTACATCGCATTCGGAGTTGAGCCCAAGCATCTGCTGAGTGCAGTAATTATGACGGCGCCAGGTACGATCC
>JBAWFN010000038.1:0-6689 GCA_049591935.1 Terriglobales bacterium
GCGAAGTAATTGTCGGGCATAGGGGAGCTATATATAATTCGCAGCTAGGATTGCCTAAACATTCTAGATTAGATTTCGCGGTAGGGAGTGTCAAGCAACCGGGCGTCGTGGTAACCGACTTTTAACAATCGCCGCAGCCCGTTTGCAGAATAAACCGAAGACCATGATTTTTGGCTTCAATACCGACATCAAGCACCAGGACACGGTCTACCACGTGCAGAGCGAGGCCCGCGAGAACGAACTGCTGTTACAGACCCAGGTTTTTGTCCGCGGGCGCTGCATCGGCAAGCGCGCGATTTCCTACGCTGACAAGGCCCATGGCTCGGGGTTTACCGACCAGCAGCGAGAGGCGATTCTTCGCGACCAGCACCGCATGGTGCTCGATGCCATCCGCGACGGCCGCCTGGAATCGGTTTTCGACAGGAAAGACACCCCGGAATCGCTGGCTGCCATCAAAGAACTGGACGTGCAATGGCTGAATGCCGAATCCGTCCATTCCGACCGGCAGTTGCTGCTGCGCTTGCGGGTCACCGATAGCGGAGCCAGCGTCGAAGGCGCGCGCTTGACCGTACGCTTCGCGCGTCCTGATGCCGCACCTTTCTATGCGCAAGTCGCCACCGGATTGGACGGCGATGCCGAAATGAAGATCGATGTGGACGAATCTTCACTGCCCGATTCCGCGATTCTGGTGCAGGCCAGCTATTCCGGCCGCACGGCCACGCGCAAGTTCCAACTGCGGAAAGTTGAAGCCTAGGCCGATTTTTCTCCGCGCTCTCTGCGCTTTCTTTGCGTTCTCTGCGTTTCAAGATTTGCTCTGTGCGCTTTTCTGTGTCCTCTATGGTCAGAAAGGTCTCCACCACAGGGAACACAGAGGATCACGGGGTTTGTCGATTAGCGCGCTTCCTGCGAGAATCTTGTCTACGTGAAACTCCACCTCAATGGCGACCCTCGCGAGTACGCTGCTGGGCTGACCCTCGCCGCCTTAATCGAACAACTCGGCATGAAGAGCGACCGCGTAGCCGTCGAACTTAACCGGGAAATCGTTCCCCGCGAGCAGTGGGCCCAAACCAGCCTGGGCGACGGCGACCGTCTGGAGATCGTCCACTTCGTCGGCGGCGGCTAAAACTCCAACCCGGCCCTCCCCAGAACTCCTCTAGTCACCCCCTTATCCACAGAATGTTTCCTTGACACCATCCCAGTCATGCCTAAAATGTTTAAAACATTTAGCGATTCGATTGTTTGAAACATTTTGAGACGGAAATGCAGGGGCCTTTCACAACTCGTCAGGTAATTCAGTACACCGGGATCACTCCCCGCCAGCTGCAATGGTGGGACGAACGGAGAATTGTGGTTCCGGCAAGGGAAGGGCATCGCCGCTTGTATTCGATGGAAGACCTGGCTGAGGTTGCCGTGATCTGCGAGTTGCGGCGCCGTGGGTTCTCCTTGCAACGAGTGCGCAAGGTCATGCGTTTTCTGCAACGGGAATTCAGCAAGCGCCTGGCTGAAACGGTAAGCGGAACCTCCGAGTACCACTTGCTCACCGACGGAAAGACGCTCTATCTCGAAACTTCAGCGCGTCAGATTGTCGATATCTTGAAAAACTCGCGACAGCCCATGCTGTCGATTTGTCTGACGGACGCGGTACGGCAGGTGCGCGCGGAGATTCGCGCCAAAAAAAATAATGGCAGTATCACCAATCGCTCATCACGCAAAGCAGGAACGGCTTCATAGCAGGGAAGTTTGGTTCCAATGATTCGGACTCACAAGGAGGCCACATGGTTGGAGAACTGGACGTCCTGAGCGAATGGATCCCGGAACAGATGCTCCCCGGCACGGTGTTCGTGCTGGAAAATGCAGGTCGCGTGGGCGAGAAAGACGATCCTTACTGGGCGGTGCTCTCCTGCCCGGAATGTGGCACGCTAGGCCTCATCACGCGCAAACAACTGGCGGGATTGCTGCCCGTGATCTGCGGCTCGCAGGAATGCTCCGCGCAGTTTTTCATCCGCGAGAGTGAAGTGGTGATCCGCAAGCCCTTCTGATTTCAGTGTAAGCAAGGGCGTCCACGCCCGTGCGACTGTCAGGCGCGCTCAGTGGGATGACGGAGCCACTGGCGATAGCCGGGCCAGGCTGCCAGCCTCACCGCGACACTTTCTCCAGCGCCACCGGCACCTGCTCCACAATCTCAATGTCAAAGCCTTCGAGCGCTGCGACTTTCCGCGGATGATTGGTCAGCAGCCGGATGCGCCGCAGTTTCAAATCAGAGAGTATCTGCGCGCCGATGCCGATTTCACGCTGCGTTTTGCGCTCACTCTCGGGGAGCGAGGGCAGGCTCTTGTCGCGGTGAAACATCAGAAAATTTCGCTCCCCGGTGCGTTCGACGGAAAATCCCTTCGACGTCTGATGCAGATAAATCAGTGCCCCGCGGCCTTCGCGCGCGATGGCCTGCATGGAGCCTTCAATGGTCGCATGGCAGTCGCATGCCGTCGAACCAAACACATCTCCCATGACGCAATGGGAGTGCATGCGCACCAGCACCGGCTCGTTCCCGCTCTCAAGGTCGCCGCGCACCAGCGCTACATGCGACTCTCCACCATCAACTTCGCTCTCATAAGCGATCAGGCGAAACTCCCCGAATTGCGTGCCGATCAGCGCCTCACCCACGCGATGCACATAGCGCTCATGCTGCATGCGGTAGCGGATGAGTTCCGCCACCGTCAACATTTTCAATCCATGCTCGGCGCAGAAACCCACCAGGTCGGGAATGCGTGCCATGGTTCCGTCATCGCGCATGATTTCGCAGATCACGCCTGCGGGAACCAGTCCCGCCATTCGCGCCAGGTCCACCGAGGCTTCGGTCTGGCCGGCTCGCACCAGAACTCCACCCTTGCGGGCGCGTAGAGGAAAGATGTGCCCCGGCCGCGCCAGGTCGGAAGGCCGCGTAGCCGGATCAATCGCTACCTGAATCGTTCGGGCGCGATCATAAGCAGAAATGCCGGTGGTGACTCCGTCCCGCGCGTCGATGGCTTCACAGAATGCAGTGCCGTAATTCGAGGTGTTCTCGGCAGTCATGGGCCCGAGGCGCAAGTGGTCCAGGCGCTCCTCGGTCATGGCCAGACAAACCAGCCCGCGGCCATACTTGGCCATGAAGTTGATCGCATCGGGCGTGACCTTCTCAGCAGCCAGGGTCAGATCGCCTTCGTTTTCGCGGTCTTCATCGTCCACCACCACCACCATTCGTCCGGCACGAATTTCTTCAACGGCGGTAGGAACATCCGTAAATGCAGATGGGGGGACCATAGGCTGAAATTGTAGCTAAAGACGCTCCTGGCTGCTAGCTCCTAGCCTCTAGCTCTCCCACCTGAAATTTTGGTTAGCTAGAAGCCAGAAGCTAGTAGCTAAAAGCAAAAGGGCCGCCGACGGCGACCCTTTGATCTTGCTAAAGCTCGCTTTACAGCGTGGACTCAATCTCAAATCCCCACGCCTCGAGCAGCGGTTCCGGGATGTACTTGGAATTCTTGTTGCGCCGCGCCCACTCGCGCAGCCGCGTGGATCGCAGATATTGGTCCGGCGAGAGCTTGTACTCGCGTACGACCTGTTCAAACTCAGTGATCGTGGGGACAATAGGGCCGATCGGCTCTGGCTTGCCCCAGTTGGGATTTCCGCGTCGCTTAGCCATTAGAATGATGTCCTTCTTTAATTACGTGCGAACTATGAACGTTAGATTCATCCGGACTCTCCCAGGTTTCGCACCAATCTCGCACCCAAGAACTTCTGGGCGATACCGCAACCCTAAAGCTGGCCGGAAGTCAATGATTCTATGGGTCTTTGTGGCGAAAGTCAACAAAAATCTTCACCTCGAGCCCAACCATTTCCCCGTAAATACCTGAGAACAAAACCCGATCCCATTCTGCTTCGACTTGTCTGGCCAAGTTCCCCTCAGGTTTGAGCGCCGCCTGTACAGTCTGGCCGGATTACGCCCGTAACCGCTGGCCTCGGGGCTTCATTGACCGCACTCCTCGCGAAACCTACATTGCCTATAGGGGGTTCCACGTGAAGGACATCCACGAAGTGCTGCGCCAGAAGCAGGCCCAGCAGTCGCAACTGGGCAAACAGATCGAAGCTCTGCAAGCCGCCGCCGAGCAGATTCGCGGCGTCGCTCACCTGCTGAACGACGAAGAAGACGGGGAGAGGGAAAACGCAGCAACGGATTGATCCCCCGTGGATGGTCACCGTATGAACTTGAACGCGCTGGTTCTTTGCACCGACGACAAGATCATGCGGGTTCTACGCCGCGTGCTGAGCGATCTCGAAGTTGGGATCGCGACCTGCGTCGATGCTGACTCTGCCGTCCGCCGCCTGACCCGCGCCCGATTCGAAGCCGTGGTCGTGGACTGCGTTGACGAGGACATGGCGGCGAAGGTTCTCAGCAGCGTTCGCTCCGCCCCCTGCAACAAACGCGCCATTGCCGTCGCCATGATTGACGGCCAAAAGGCGGTACGCAGCGCCTTTGCCCTGGGTGCGCATTTTGTCCTCTATAAGCCGGTTAACTTCGAGCGTGCCCGATCCAGTTTCCGCGCCGCCCGCGCGCTCATGAAGTGCGAACGCCGCCGCAATGTGCGCGTACCCATCGAGCTTCCCGTTACACTCTCCGCCGGCGCCGACCAGCAACGGATTACCACCCTGGACCTCAGCGAGGGGGGAATGGCGGTCCGGATCCCCCGCTACATCCCCAAGAGTCGTGGAGTCCGCATCAAGTTCAGCCTGCCCGGTGTCGATTACCTTGTCGACTGCGCGGCCGAGGTGGCATGGAAGAATCCGGGATCCCAAACCGGAGTACGCTTTCTCGATCTGTCCCATGCACATCGCCAACAGATCAAGGCCTGGCTGGCCCGCCATTCTCCGGAAATCGAACCCGACGATCCTCCCCTCAGTTGCAAACTCACGGATGTAAGTGCCGCAGCCTGCTACGTGGAAATGAGCTCACCGTTTCCCGCGCGCACCCGGGTGGTGCTGACCATGCAGAGGGGTGAGTCGCGCTCTTCGGTGGACGGGGTCGTTCGCGTGATGCACCCCGAAATTGGCATGGGACTCGAGTTTAGGCAAAGCACCGAACAGCCGGAACAAACCGAAAAGTTCGTTCAGGCAATGAAGGCGGGGACAGCACCGCTGGAATTCACCGTCCTGCCTGAAGGCATGGACGATGAAGATGTATTCGGTACTGCGGTGGAGACGCCAGCGCTGATCGAAGACCCATTACTGAACCTGTTCCGCCGCAGCACCGAATTTACCACTGAGACCTTCCGCGAAGAATTGCGCAATCAACGCCGCGCCGGTTTGGACAGGCAGTCTACCTGCTCTGCTGCAGGTTAACAGTCTTCATCTGGGAATATTTTCTGTAGAGATTTCACTGGCGATGCGCCCCGGCGGTTGAGTCCTGCTACCCACAGATAAGAATCGGGCTCCGGTGATCTGGAGCCCGAATCCTCATATCTCCTGCAAGCTCTACTTCACGTTGACGACACTGAACAGACCCTCGGAGTACCCTCCCGGTCCCGAGGTCAGAAAGAGTTGGTTGGTGTTCCCGTTGTTTGGCGAACCTCCGCCAAAGATCAGCGACCACAAGCCTTCGAAAGACACCGCCGATTTCCCGAGGAGCTTCCCGGTGGTGGGATTGAAGGCGTTGATGAAGCCATCACCCAGGTTCCCAACCAGGAGCGCATTGCTGGCCGTGCCGAAGTTTGCCGGCGCCAGCGCCACTCCCCACGGGCTATGCAGGTTCCCGCCGGAAATGAGGGTCTTGATCTTGGTGCCGGCAGTGCTGAAAATGTCGACCACGCCGCCACCCGTGCCGTTGGTAAAGGTCACGCAGAGATGGCCACCGATGTTCACGACGTTGTAAGGGGCGGAACCGGTGGGAAGGCTGGTGTCCGTAAAGGAGCCCACCAGCTCAAAGCTGCTGTTGTAGATGTCCACCTTGTTATTAAGGTTGTCGGCTGCAAACAGGAAGTTGGCGCTGTTGCTGACCCCCAATGCCACACCCGTGTACCACGCGCCCGTGTTATTGACCGCAATCACGGCCGTAGTTGCATTGACGGTGGGACTCCAGCCGCTGATGGTGCCGTCAAAAGTTGCGAAGATGAACAGAGCCGATCCAGACTGTCCGTTTTGCGTGACCTTAAACTGCCCAGTGCCGTTGTAAACCTGCCCCGTGGGCGACCCCGTGCCGCTACCGGAGGACGAAGGAATGGTCACCACTGTCGGCTGCTTTATGCCCTGCGCGTTGTATAGAGTGGACAATCCGGTTGCATTGTCACTCACCCAGAACGGGCCGCCCGAGGCATAAGAAATCCCCCAGGCATTCACCAGCGACGTGTCCTGATGCTGGGCCTTTCCCGCCTGGCTGGAGACGAGGTTGGTAACGGTATACTGCGCGAGAGCAGAGCTCGAAATCATACCCAACGCGACTACCAGCAACGCGCTGAATGCCACGATCCGGCCCATCCTATTTTGAACCACCATGGTGCTTCTCCTTTGTTGAACAAGAGTGAAAGGTAGGGGCCTATGCCCAGGAAACTGCAGAACCGGGTTCAAACCAGACTCACCCCGAACCGATGGCATTCTCCTGCTTCCCAGCCATCCTTATGTCAAGGATTTGTAAAATTCTCTTGCTGATTGAGCGCAAGACACGG
>JBAWFN010000039.1:0-16711 GCA_049591935.1 Terriglobales bacterium
GGCACGCCGCCAGCGTTGATTCTGAGCCAGGATCAAACTCTCATTTGAAACCTGTTCGTCTGCCGACGGGTAGTTGGCAGACTGCCATCCTCACGCTCGAAGGCGCGGGATGGCCTATCTTGTGAGATCGCTCGGATTCGAACCCGAGACTTCCATCTCACGACTGGCACGTTCAACCTAGTTGTCAAAGAACCGATTCGCTACCACCGAGGTGGGCGCTTTCAGTTCAGAGCAGAGACACACGAGTGCGACTCTGCCTGTCCTCGAAACTTGTACAAGCTACTGGTTCTGTTGGGCCTTGTCAACCTAGGCTACTCACAGGTTTTGCACAGAAAGCTCTCAGCTATCAGCCGTCAGCTTTCAGCAGGGACGCACGCGCAACAGAACTCATCTTCCGGACGCTTCAAAATGCCTGACTTCGGCACGAGCCGACACGGAAGATGCTTGGTTAAATTAAAGATCCTAAAGGAGGTTCTTGCGACCTACGCGCAAACCCTTCGAGGAACTCTGTCCCCGAATATGACCCCGTGGCCGGGGCGAAATTGCTTGTTACAGATCAGATGCCGGACGAGCGTCGAAAGACTCGGATAAAACGCCCGGCTAGCCACACTACTCTCGACGGTGAATTGGTTATACCACGGGGTGGGGATGGATTGCAAGAGGGAGTTGAGGAAGTTGAGTCATCGCTTCTGGAAACGACTGGAGACGGTCCGGAGCTCGGAGCCCGCACTGAAAAGGCGGCCACGGATTTGCACGGATTTGCACGGATTCTCATGGATTAAATCGGAAGAAAAACGTAGTCCTTTACGCCGCAGATTTGCTGATTTTCGCTGATTAGATTCAAGATCAACAGCGACGGACAAGAGTGTCCGTCCCACACGAGGTGTGCAACTTCCTAGAATTCCAAGGTCACGAATTTGGCTTGGCCAGCGCCGACGTTGGTGATGGAGTGGGTGACGCCGGCGTCGATCCATTTGATGTCGCCGGATTTCATTTCGACGTTGGACGCGCCTTTGCCGACGACGTCGTTGCGGAGCAGGAGGTCGGTGACGGCGATGACGAGATGGGGGTGAGTGTGGTGGTGTTTGGGCACGGAGCCGGCGACCTGGAGTTCGGTTTCGGAGACGCGGACGCCGTCTTTGACGAAGAGGATTTCCTGGGTGCCGGCGTGGAGGATCTGGAGGCTGCGATCGTCGTCCCATTTGGGGGGAGGAGTCGCGTGGGCTTGGTCGTCCTGGAGGAGCTCGACGGCGACGACGCGGAAAGGTGTGGCGGCGAGATTGCGGGCGATGTGGGCGAAGCCGCCGTCAGAGGCGCGGACTTCGCCGTCTTGCAGTTTGAGGGTGACGGCGGGCTTGCCGGCGGCTTCGTTGGAGATTTCGGAGGCGCCGAGAGTGACGAAGACGTAGTCGTGGCGATGGCGGTGCAGCAAGGTGGCGGCGTGGGGAGCGACTTCTACCTGGAAGACGCGGACGTATTGATTCTGTAGAGCGAGGTGGTGAGAAGGCTCGGCGGTGATTTCAACTTCTGGGGGTGGGGCGGCGGCGGTGAGGGCGAGTAATAAAGCGACGGAAAGGGTCAACGGGGTTTTCATGAGGAAAATTCTAGCAGGGAGGGGCGGGCGAGGACGACGGCGCTACGAGGCAAGGACGCCAGCGCTATAGGGCGAAGTAGGTCTTTTTGTGCAGCCAGCTGTTTTCGTCGCCGATGACCACGTGGTCGGGCCATTGGGGAGTGGTGATGACGAGCAGACGCAAGTCCCGGGCGCCGGAAGGAATGCGAAAAGAGAGTTCGGTGGTGTAGGACTGGCCGGGAATCAGAGGCGTGGCCAGGGAAGGTCCCGAGGCGGACTCGAGCGGGAAGACGGCGCCGCGGGAGTCAATCAGTTGGACGGTGCGGGGCGAGGGGCTGAGAGGCGCGTCTTTAGGGCGATGCGACGAAATGGTGGTTTCGTCGAAGCGGGTGCGCAGAGTAATAAGGTAGCGGGTGGAGACGCTGGCCGATTCGGTCTTGACCGCGGTGACGGAGTAGGCGAGATGGCAATCGATCTCGCAGAAGTATTTTTCCTGGCCGTGGGACAGCAGGTGGTCACGGCTGGCGAGGGAGAATCCGAAGAGCAGGCCGAAGTAGACGACGGCGCTGGAAGCGGCCAGTAACAAGGTTAGGTGGGCGACCTGGCGCTTGCGGATAAAGGCGGCGACGGCCAGCGCACAAACCGAGAGCAGGGTGCCGCAGCAGGCGGCGAGGAAACCCACGGCGGCGATGGCAGCGGGGAAATTCATGTTGCTGCTGATGGCGAAATGCGACATGGCCTTCTCCCTCCGCGATGTGCTTTGCGGTGCAAAGTAGGTGGACAAAAAAATCAAGTTTGTTCGCGGGTGTTAGCGATGAACTGCTCCATCTGATCCAGATAAGTCTGCAGCGCTTTGCGGCCCGCTGGGGTGAGGCGATATTCGGTGCGGGGGATGCGTCCCTGAAAAAACTTGTGGCAGCGGAGGTAGCCGGCGGCCTCCAGCTTTTGGGCGTGCACGCTGAGGTTGCCGTCGGAAGTCCTGAGCACGCGTTTCAGATCGTTGAAACTCAGGGAGTCGTTGATGGCGAGGGCGCTGACGATGCCCAGGCGCAAGCGCTCGTGAATCAGGCGATCGAACTCGGGCAGCTCGCGGGGTGGGCGAGGCGAGCGGGCGGAGGAGAGGTTGCGCGCGGCATGGGCCGGAGTTGATGGCAAGGTTTTAGCCACCGTACCTCCTTGCGATGCTGAAACCGAAGGCGAGGTGAAGTCCGCCGAAACCGAGGGCCATGCAGAGATTGCCCCAGGCCGGGAACAGGAGGGCGATGATACCCAGCAGCATGAAAGAGGTCCCCATGGCGGGAACGATGGCGACCGAGAGCGCGCCGGCCGAGACCACGCCCGCGCCGAAAAGCAGCAGCCAGGTTCCCGGCAGGAAGCGAACCATGCCGGCCTGATAAAGGATGAAGGTGAGAACTGCCCCGGCGACGGCGGCGGGCAGGAAGCTGAGGGCGAATTTGCGGCCGGGGCCGCTGGTGAGGGGAACACCGGCACGCTGGGCTTTGTTTTGAGTGGCGGCGATGCCGAGAGAAGACGCAAAGACGGCCTCCACCAGCCAGACGGTGAGCCACAGGGAAGGCGAGGACTGCCGGGCGGCCAGCCAGGCGGCGGGCAAGGCGGATGCGCCCATGGCGACCTGACCCCATCCGGGAATGGCGGTGAAGGCGGAGGAGCGTTCCAGGGTCTCGCGAATGAAGCGGAGGTCATCGAGGGCGCGGGCCGGCGCCGAATGGGAACGCGGGTGGCGGATGCGGTGCTGGCGGTCGAGCATCAGTGCTCCAGGAAATACAGCGCTACGAAGGCCAGAACTAAAGCGGCGGATGGAAATGCGGTGGGGCGGAGACTGCGCCATGGCCGCTTCCAATCCGCGGTGGCAAGAAAAAGTAGGATCGCCGGCACCAGGGCCACGATTGAGAGCTGGAAGACGTGGGCGGCGGTGCCTTCGTCCGGCTGCGGCGGCTGAGCGTATCCGCTCAGTACGGCAAGCAACGCAGTGAGAGACAGGACGATCAGGACCCTGCCGCTAGCCCGGTTGATTGGCTGCGCACGCACGACCGAATATTAGGACATTTCTATTCTTATTGTCAAGTACTTTGTAATACAAAGTATGCAGGCTTCGCCGGGACTTTATTCTGGCGGCGCTTCGCGGTTGGAGTGCGCAGGATAGAATGAGTTCGTGACGGACCTGGGAAAGCTGCTGATATTTCTGGGCGGGATGATTGTGCTGGTGGGATTAGGGTTGGTGTTGGCGGGGCGGGCCAACTTTCCGCTGGGACGGCTGCCGGGGGATTTTGTGTATCGGGGAAAGAACACGACGGTTTATTTTCCGCTGGGGACGTCGATTGTGATCAGCGTGGTTTTGTCGGGGTTGATGTATGTGGTGGGGAGGATGCGGAAGTAGCTGTCAGCTGTCAGCTGTCAGCTTCTAGCTTCTAGCTTCTGGCTTCTAGCTTCCGGCTTCCGGCTGCTAGCTGGACCCTCGGCGATGCGTTGACTTGGCTCGGCTTGGCCCCTAGTATGGTCGCGTCCAGCGTGAGCTGCGACACTGATCGACCAAGGATGATCGGCCAAACCATCTCGCACTACCGCATCGTCGAGAAGTTGGGCGGTGGCGGAATGGGTGTTGTCTACAAGGCCGAAGATGTGACCCTGCACCGCTTTGTCGCTCTGAAGTTCCTGCCGGATGATGTCGCCAACGACCCTCAAGCGCTGGCTCGTTTTCAGCGTGAGGCTCAGGCTGCCTCTGCGCTGAACCATCCCAATATCTGCACGATCTACGAGATCGGGCAGGAGAACGGCCAGCCTTTCATCGTGATGGAGTATCTGGACGGGCTGACGCTGAAGCATCGCATTGCGGGTCGAGCTCTGGAAAGCGAACTAATTCTGTCGCTGGCAATCGAGATTGCGGATGCACTCGACGCCGCCCATGTGGAAGGCATCGTCCACCGCGACATCAAGCCGGCGAATCTCTTTGTCACCAAGCGCGGGCATGCCAAGATTCTGGACTTCGGGCTGGCGAAGCTGGCTCCGGTGAGCAAACGAGACGCGTCGGGAGGAACCGCGCAGGAGACCGTGCCCAGCGAGGAGCACCTGACCAGTCCGGGCTCTACGCTGGGCACCATCGCGTATATGTCACCGGAGCAGGCGCGGGCGAAAGAACTGGACGCGCGCAGCGATTTGTTCTCGTTCGGCGCCGTCCTTTATGAGATGGCGACCGGGCAGTTGCCTTTCCGGGGCGAGAGCACGGCGGTTATCTTCCGCGAGATTCTGGATCACAACCCGGTTCCGGCGGTGCGGCTGAATCCGGAAGTGTCGGCCGAACTGGAAAGGATTATCAACAAGGCGCTGGAGAAGGACCGCAACCTGCGTTACCAGCACGCAGCCGAGATGCGGGCTGATTTGCAGCGGCTGAAGCGGGACACGGAGACGGGGCGGGTCGCGACTGTGAGCAGGGAGGAAGACGGATTAGGCGTACAGGGGCTAAAGCCCTCATCTTCGGCGACGGGTGACGCGGGCCTGAAGGCCCGCGCTTCCACGGTGGTTCCCAAGGCAGGGAGCGAGGAGCGAGAACTGCGCTCGACCGGGCGGACGACGGCGGCTGTCCCTACGTGGGTGGTTGTGGCTTCCGCTGTTGTGCTGCTCGCATTGATCGCGGGCGGACTTTACTACCGCTCGCACCGCGCCAAGCCGCTGACCGACAAAGACACGATCGTCCTCGCTGACTTCACGAACGAAACCGGCGATTCGGTCTTCGACGACACGCTGAAGACGGCGCTCAGCGTTTCTCTCAACCAGTCGCCGTTTCTGAATGTGCTTTCCGATAACAAGGTCGCGGCGACCTTGAAATTGATGACGAAGCCACGCGATACCAAGCTCACGCCCGATGTTGCGCGTGAACTTTGCCAGCGGGCGGGCAGCAAGGCTTATCTCGCCGGCTCGATTGCCAGCCTGGGCAGCCAATACGTGCTGGGGTTGAAGGTGGTGAATTGCCAGAGTGGAGACACGCTGGCCGAGGAGCAGGTGACGGCAGCGGGAAAAGAGAAGGTGCTGGACGCGCTGGGCGAGGCGGCGTCCAAGCTGCGAACTGAGTTGGGCGAATCGCTGGCTTCGGTGCAGAAACTCGATGCTCCGCTCTCCGAGGTCACAACGTCCTCGCTCGAAGCTCTGCAAGCGTTCAGCCTTGGTATAAAGGCGCTTCGTGAGAAAGGCTCTTCCGCCGCCCTGCCCTATTTCCAACATGCCATCGAACTCGACCCGAATTTTGCCATGGGGTATGCAGACGTGGGCGTCGTTTATTCCATCATGAGTGAGATGGGACGCGCCAGTGAGTACTACACCAAGGCATTTCAGCTAAAGGATCATGCCAGTGAGCGCGAGAAGCTGTTCATCACCGCCGACTACTACTCGGGGGTAACCGGGGAACTGGACAAGGCGGCACAAACCTATCAGGAGTGGATTGCCAGCTACACGCGGCACTCCGGAGCCTATGGCGAGCTGGGCATCGTGTATGGCGAGCAGGGACAGTACGAGAAAGCAGCGGAATCAACTCGCGAGTACCTCCGCCTCGCCCCGGATAACGTCAGCGGATACGGTAATCTTGCCAACTACCTGCTCGCCTTGCAGCGTTTCGACGAAGCCAGACAGACGATTCAGCAGGCGCAAGAGCGAAAGCTGGATAATCTCGTACTTCACAACGCTCTCTACGCTCTGGCTTTTGTTCGCGGCGATTCTTCGTCCATGGCGGAACAGCAGCAGCGGTTCGCGGGCAAACCGGAAGAAAACTTTGGTCTTTCACTCGCATCCGACACCGAGGCGTATGTGGGTCACCTCGGCAAAGCGCGGGAATTGACCAAGCGCTCTGTTGATTACTCGATCCGCGCCGACAGCAAAGAAAACGGAGCGATCTGGCTGGAGATTGCCGCGCAACGGGAAGCGGCGTTTGGCAATGCGGCGGAGGGCAGGCAGCAGGCGGCAGAAGGCTTGAAGCTCGATCCCACCAGTCAAGGCGTCGGTGTCGAAGCCGCGCTTGCCTACGCCATGGCGGGCGATGCGACACGAGCCGAATCGCTGGCGCAAGACCTGAATAAGCGTTACCCGCTCGATACGCAAATGCAATCTCTGTGGCTGCCCGCCATCCGGGCACAATCGGCGCTGAACCAGAAGAATCCGGCAGCGGCGATCACCAGCCTGCAACCTGCCTTGCCGCCGAGCGAGTATGGGCAAATCCTGTTTGTCGCCAATCTCTCCTGTCTCTATCCCACCTACATTCGCGGCGAAGCGTACTTGGCTTCAGGGCAGGGTAAGGAAGCCGCCGCCGAGTTTCGGAAGATCATCGACCACAGCGGCATCGTGTGGAACTGCTGGACGGGAGCATTGGCGCATCTGGGAGTAGCGCGCGCGAACGCGTTGCAAGCCAGAAGTTCACAGGGAGCGGATGCCGATGCGGCGCGCACTCGGGCGCTTGCGGCCTACAAAGATTTCCTGACGCTATGGAAAGACGCCGATCCGGATGTTCCCATTTTAAGAGAAGCCAAGGCGGAGTATAGGAAGTTGCAATAGCTTTCAGCTAACAGCTAACAGCTTTCAGCTTTCAGCTTTCGGCTTCTAGCTTCTGGCTACAGCCCTTCGGAGCCGGCACGGGCGTCCCGCCCGCGCCTACAGAGCAGAAGTATTTTTATTCTTCTTGGAATCGTTGGGGGCGTTCCTGGCGGCGGCGCGTTCTTCGATGGCGCGGTTTACGACGAACAGCATCTCGTCCAGGGGGGCGGGCTTGCCGGTCCAGATTTCGAACTGGCGGGCGGCTTGCTGCACAAACATCTCGATGCCGGGAATGACTTCCGCTCCGGCGGCTTTGGCCATCTTCAGCAGACGGGTTTCGGGGGGATCGTAGATCATGTCGAAAACATAACGCGCCTTGATTTCGTTTTCGTTGAGCGGCGACTCTTTGGTGTTGCCCATGCCGACGGAAGTGGCGTTGATGATCACGTCGAAGGTGAACTTCTTCAGATCGGCGCGCTTGAGCAAGCGGGCGCGGGCGGAGCGTGCAAGTTTCTGGGCGGGGCCGAGAGTGCGATTCAGAATGTAGACTTCGGCGCCGCGTTCTTTGAGTCCGTAGACGGCGGCGCGGGCTGCGCCGCCGGCGCCGAGGACCAAAATTTTGGCTCCCTCGAGCGAAATTCTCTGCTGCAAGGGACGGACGACTCCGGCGGCGTCGGTATTGAAGCCGTAGAGCTTGCCGTCCTGGGCGCGGACTACGGTGTTGCAGGCGCCGATCTTGGTGGTGTGGGCGTCGGTGTTGTCGAGGTGGGAGACGATGGCTTCCTTGTAGGGCATGGTGATGGAGAGGCCGTGGATGGGGATTTCTTTCACGCAGCCGAGCAGGTCTTTTAAGGTTTTGGCGTGCAGGGCGAGGTAAACGCCGTTTACGGTCTCGCGGCGCAGGGCGGCGTTCATGATTGCGGGCGAAAGCGAATGGGCCACGGGATCGCCAGCCACGGCGTAGACGCGAGTGGCGGGGTCGACCTGTTCGATGCGATAAGTGCTGCGCAGTTCCTGCGCGGTCACCTGGCCGGGGGCGGTTTTTTCGTCTTCGCTGACGGCCGCGAAGGTGAAGGCGCTGCCGGCGCGCACGCCCAGGACGCGGCTGATGATTCCCTGTTCCCCCATGCACAAGCCGATCAGGGAATGGCGGTCGCTATTTTTCTCCAGGAACTTCATCATCAGCACGTTGTCATGCAGGGTGGTGGCGGTGGTGACAATTTTGTAGAAGTCGGCGGGGAGGGCCACCATCTTTTCGAGGGTTTCCTCGAGCTTTTTGGTGCCGCGAAAGTCGTGGTAGGAAAGGATGAGCGCGGCCCGGGTGCGGAGACGTTCGAGCTGCGGCCGTTTGCAGCGGAGGGCGCTTTGCAGTTCCATGTCCACTAACTGACAGCCGGCGGCGGCGGCCTTGGTGAGAATGTCCAACTGGGAGGCGATCGATCCCCGGAACTTGCCTCCGTTGGCCACGCGGCGGCAAGTGGCGATGGTGGCCACATGGGGATGGTATTGGGTGAATTGCTTGATGCGGGCGAGCGCGAGGACGGGGCGGGCGAGGTAGTCTAACCTGAACTCCAGAAAGGTGTTGTCCCGAACCAGAGCCTCGGCCTTTTCGACCAGTTCGACGGGGTCGGACCCGATGACCGCGACGCAAACCCTGGGCAAGCGTAAGGGTCGAAGGCGAGCTACGAACTGGTTGGGGGCTGCCATCATCTGTTTTATAGAGTGGCGCGATATTACAGGCGCGTAATTGCAGATGCAACAGGGGATTGAGGTTTTTTCGGGGAGGTGGTGCTTAACCTAGTGGTCTGACACCAGCGTAACCTTGACCGTGGTTAGGCTAGTTGTTACTGTCCGGCTTGGAAGTCTTTTATTTTTCTGCAACTTAAGGGAGATGAGGCCGGGGGTGAGGCGGTTCCGGCTTCGGAGGTAACATGAAGAAAACAGGAATGTTGCTGGTCTTGTCGCTGGCTATGGGAGCGGCAGTTGCGCAAGCGAGCGACGCCGCTGCGAGTCAACCGACGCCCGAGGGCACGGTAGCGACTAACGTGAGCTTTCCGGTCGAGAGCATCGTGCATCCGACCTATTCGGACCTGCAATGCGCGGGTTTCGTGGAAAAGCAGAAGTTGCCGGATGCCAACTATGTAGCCGGCGGGTTGGACACGCCGAACACGGCGCAGTACGCGGGAGGCAATCTCGTCTTTTTGAGCGGCAACAGCTATGAGTTGGGCAAGGTCTACCGGGTTGTCCGCGAGTTGCACGATCCGAATCGCTTCGAGGAGTTTGATGGTCAGGCCAGCATGCTCAAGGCGATGGGACAGCCCTACGCCGAACTGGCGATGGTGCGGGTGGTGGACACGCGCAGCAAGTCGGCCATTGCGCACATCGAGTTCAGTTGCGCGCCGGTGGTTCCGGGCGACCTGGTAACGGCGTTTGTGGACAGACCTGCGCTGCCGCTTCATCCTGCCATACGTTTTGACCGCTTTGCGCCGCCCAATGGCAAGGCCAGCGGCCGCATTGTGATGGCGAAAGATTTCGACGCCGAACTGGGGACTGGGAGGAAGGTCTACATGAATCTGGGGTCCAACCAGGGAGTGAAGGTGGGGGACTATTTCCGCGCCGTGCGCGGCTACGAAGCCGATCTGCATAATCCGGTGGATTCACTGTCGTTCAAGGCATCGACGGCGGAAGACACGCAAGCCCGGCCGCCATCGATCGAGCAGTCGACGTTCAACCGCAGCAGCGGTCCCAACATTCGGGTGGCGGCTTTCCCGCGGCGCGCGGTGGGCGAAATCCTGGTACTGGAAACCACGCCGACGACCTCGACCGGCATGATCGTATTCGCCATGGAAGACATGCATCTGGGAGATGGCGTGGAGTTGGATCCGCAACCGTAGAATTGGTTTTTTCTTCAACCCGCTGCAAGACAAGAATAGGGAGGAGCTGAAAAGCTTCTCCCTAATTGTTTTTGGAGGGAGAAATCTTAGACCGCAAAGGACGCAAAGACGGGCACGCAAAGTTCGCAAAGAAGAGCAGGTTGCTCGACTTCGCATGACGCTGCGCAAGCGTCATCTCAATTTACACGGGCGAGGGCGCCCGCGCCCCACGATCAGGGGTCCCCGAAGACTTCGGCGGTGAAGGCTTCGAGGGTTGCGCCTTGCTGCCAGGCATCGGGCGGCAGGCCGGCTTTGCGGCAGGTCTGTTCGAGAAACGTTACGCGGTCCCAGCCATGTTCGACGGGGACTTGAGGAAGCAGCAGACCGCGGCGTCCATGCTGGCTGATGAGCAGGCCGTGGCGGCCGATTTCTACTTCTTCGGCGGGGATCGGTTGCAGGGGGGAGAGGATGCTGAGCGACACTTTCAGCTCGGGAGCTTCGTCGGGGGTGACGGGCAGGAAGCGTGTGTCCTCAAAAGCGGCGGCCCGCGCGGTTTCTGCAACGGTGCGATAGAGCGAGGCTACAGGGAGCACGAAGCCGACGCAGCCGTGTAACTGGCCGCGGAAATAAATGGTGGTGAAAGCTGCGCGCGGCTCAGCGAGGTGCGGCGAAGGAGGGTCGAGCGCGATTTCGCGGTTTTCGAGGGCGGATTCGATGGAGGCGTGGGCCAGCTTCAGGAGGATGCTGCGTTCTTCCAGCGTGAATTCATCAGGTGGCGGCGACATCGCGCTTCCTTCGTCGGCTGAGAACGAAAGCGCGGCGGCGGCTCTTCACCACCTGGCGGTCGATCTTCGACCAGAAGGCGATGAAGTAATCGCCGGCGGAGAGCAGCGAGAGCAGCACCATAAACCAAATGGCCAGGCGCGCGATCCAGTGGACGGGAAAGACGTAAGGGCCGTAGACCGGCCATTCTTTCCAACGATGGTCGAGGATGACGGCCACCACGGAAATGCTTTGCACCAGCATTTTGAACTTGCCGAGATCGCTGGCTTCAATGGTAAAGCCTTCGGAGGAGGCGATGGAGCGCAGGCCACTCACCAGAAATTCCCGGCCAATGATGATGACGGCGATCCAGGCTGGAACCAGGCTGGGATTGAATTGAACGAGGGTGACGAAAGCAGCGGCGATCAGGAGTTTGTCAGCCAAGGGATCGAGCAACATTCCCATGGTGGTGATCTGTCCGCGCTTGCGGGCGAGATAGCCGTCAATGCCGTCGGTGAGTGAGGCTGCGATGAACAGGGCTGAAGCCAGCAGCTCTTTCTGGCCGCCCGTGCTTTGAAAGTGGCTGGTGGAAAGAATCCAGATCAACAGCGGAATGCTGACGATGCGGGTGAGCGTGATGGAATTGGGAAGATTCACCGGGACGCGAAACTAATGCGTCTAGATTATCCTCCACTACGGAGCGCGAAAGCAACGCGGGAAACGCGGCGACATGACACTAAGGTTCCGGCTGGAGTTTCGGAATCGCATTTAGGTTGCGCCAGATCCTCCGTTTTCGATGGTTCCAGTGTGCCGTGGGCAAGATGTGCAGTGTGCAGACGAGCCTCTTGCGCTTTTCGGAGGTCTTGCGCTCCAGGCATGGCTGGTCGCGCCCCTTGCCTCGCAGGAAAGCGCAAGGACGGGCACTCTTCGCGAGTGCCCGCACTCTTGCTTCAGAAAATAGTGAGATAGAAGGGAGCATCACCGTTGGAACCACCGCTGATAAGCACGTGGACCTGGGTTGGGCTAAGGTCGCCGCATTCGTTGTCAAGGCAGACGCTGATTTGTGCATATGGGTAATTGGCTATGGCTTGCGGAAAGCGGTCATCCACTTCGAATCCGAAGTCGATGGTGTAGTCCCCTTCGGAGTTATAGATGTAAGTGATCCCGCAGGGAGCCAGAGTCGCCTGGGACCCAGGGAGTTGCGAGTTGAAGCAGCGCTGGATTCCGCCCTCGAAGGGGTTGACATACACCATGGCCTTGACCCATCCGCCCATGGTGCGCGCCTGGGAAGCGTTACTGTCAGTGGCCATGCCGTAGCCGCTCGGGGCGTGGCCGTACACGCCGTAACCGTTGGTGGCAGAATTTTCGCCGTAGACGCCAACTGCCGTGGAAGCGTCGTTGATTCCATGCACGCCATTGCCACTGTTGGTATGGGCCAGGCCAAGGATGCCGTCGCCCCCTGCTGTTGTACTTCGGTTTTCGCCGTACACGCCAGTTCCACCAGCCGGGACTTCGCCAGCAACCCCTATCCCACCGGCTGAGTTGGTTCCGTAGACTCCGGAACCGCCCGCGCCGGCAGTTTGCCCGTACACGCCGTTGCCGACGGTGCTGTTGCCAAAAACTCCATTGAGAGTGCTGCCGCCGTAGACTCCGGCCGCCCCGCCGATGCCATACACGCCCCAGCCTGCTGTGGACTGGGAATAGCCCTGGACGCCAATCGTGCTGGCCGAACCTGTGTAGGTGGCATTTCCTATGACAGCGCTTGTGTTAGAGGAGCTGCTGGCGTTATTGCCCGCGATTGTGCCAAACCCGGTGTTGACCGTGGCCGTTACAGTCAGAGGTTGGGTGAACGTATTAGCCGCGTTGAGTTGCGGTACTTTGGTCGTGTCCAGATTGAGAGTGACGTTGCCGCTGGTGCCGCCTCCGGTGAGATCGGTTCCTGCGGTTACGCCTGTGATGGTGCCGCCACCACTGATCGTGGCGCAGGCCCAGGCGCTGCCGTTCCACTGAAGAGTCTGATTTGCCGTGCAGGTCTTCAGCAGGCTCAGTGCAAGGGTCCCACTGGTGCCCCCGCCGGTGAGTCCGCTGCCGCTGGCGGTTGTGACCCCGGTGATGGTGCCGGTGGCTGCCGTGATCTGCGTGGTGCCGTCGGGAAAGCCGACGCCGTTGCCGGTGCCGGTTAAGTTCAGATTGCCACTGATTGTCTGACTCTTGGTGAAGGTATTGGCCGCAGCCAGCTGCGGGTAATACTTATTAGCGAATGCGGTATTGATGCTGAGCGTAACATTGCCACTGGTGCCACCGCCGCTCAGGCCGGTGCCAGCGGTAACGCCGGTGATCGTCCCGGTTCCGGGGAATGCCTGCCCGGTGATGAACGTTACCTTGCCGGTCTGGTCGATCTTGAAGTTAGTTCCGCTGATGGCAAGCGTGGGATCTGTGCTCTTGGGAAACAGGGTCAGTGTGTCACGAACGTCTGTCGCGCCGTTGACATCGAGCGTGGCTTTGGGAGCGGTCGTGCCTATGCCGATTTCCGAGGTTGCCTGGAAGATCACTGAATCGACGATGTCGCTGGTGGTGTCCCACATCGGAATGTAGTCGACCACGCCCTTTCCCGTGACGTCCGGATTCGCCGGGGGCATCTCATTCTTCGCCCCAGCACTGGGTGCAGCGGCGGTTGTGGTTTTCGTGTTGGCACCATTCCCTTGCCCGCCATTCGCGAGCACAAAGGCGGAGGCAGGAAGTCCGCCAATGGTTTCGGCGTCGCCGGCTTTCAAGGCGTAGGGAACGCTGAGCAGCAACACTCTGGATTGCTCGGCCTGGCCCTCGGGCTGCACCCCCAGCCAGCGCGCTTCCCCCGAGGCGAACAGGTCGGTGGGCAATCCCTGACTCTTGGTTGCGCCCAGCATCACGGCGTAGTGACCGTACTTGTCGGGCTGGACGTTCTGGGTTTCGATCCACAGCGGCGATCCGCCCTGCTGCTCTGTGTACAAGAAGAATGTGACACCGACGGTGCCGCTGAGCGGCTTGCCGTTGACGTCAGTAACGGTGCCGCTGAAGTTGACGAGCGTCGGCACTACGCTTGCTTGCTGTTGGGCGGGCGCCAGTGGAGCGAGCAGTAGGGTGGTCAGGGCCAGATCAAACAGCAAGTGCTTGAAGAGCTGCCGAACCGTGATGTCTTTCATAGTCCTTCCTCCGTGTTTGCGCAGGCGGGAGATTGCCGCAGATTCCAGCCGAGGTCAAAGGACTTCGTCCTGATACGCGGGTGACCTGATAAGTTCTTGTTGTGCAATGAGTCACAGAGCCTTGTGACTTGGCGCCGAGGTATAGACTGTCCGCCATAATGCAGGCTAAGCGGTTGCGCGATGCGCTCGGCGACGCATCGCCACTAGGTTGCCGATGGTTGCCTCCAGAATGAAAGCAGTCGTCAGTTGTTGGTGTCAAAGTAGAAGACGTGCTGCAAATTGCCGATGGCAAAGCCGGCGATATCTGCATAGTAATCGGCTTGGCCCCCACCCACGTTGGCCACAACCCAGCTCGTTCCATTGAAGTAGAGCTCGTAAATGTCAGAATCCGGCGCCAGGAAGATGTGATACTGATTGTTAGGCGTGGTGATAAAGCCAACCATTCCGCCATAGGTTTTGGTCGGTGCGCCGTAGTCTGCAGTCAGATCGTAATCGCCCCAGGTGCCGTTGCTGTATCGGGTGTACTGCTGAATATGGCTGTCCGAGGTTACCCCGTACACCTCGCCCCGAACGCCGACTCGAAATAGTGCAACGCCACTGTCGGGGTAAACCGGCAGGCCGTACCCGTCCTTCTCGGTGATGTCCTCATAGGTCCACACCGAGTTGTTGTAATAGATGTGTAGCATGTCAAAGCTGCCCGGCACATTTGGCCCATATCCGGCGCACACAACGTGCTGTAAGTTTCCGGTGGCTAGGCCAGACCACCATTGTCCGCCCGGACAATAAGCGCCAGTCAGAGTAGTCAGGTCCGCATCGCTCCACGAGGTACCGTTGAAATAGAGCTGGTGCATGTCGTGGGCGTTCGAATCCTGGTAATAGACGTGGAACTGATTGTTGGGCTTGGTGGGAAAAGCCAGAATTACTGGATTGCCGAGCACGCCGTTGCCCAGCACGGTGAGGTCCTGATCAGACCAGTTGTCAAGGTAGGAGATTTCGTGAACATGCTGGTCAACCCCGAGATAGAAAATATACTGAAAGTTTCCTATGTTGAAGGCGGAAATCGCGCCCACAAGAACGCCAGGGCCACCGGTCAGGACGGTCAGATCCTGATCGCTCCAGTTCGTATTGTTGTAATAGAGCTGGTGCATATGGTTATTGGTGTCAGAGTAGTAGATGTGGAATTGTTGATTCGGAGTGGTATAGAAGGCCGCGATCCCAGCGCCGTAGGAAATGCCTCCTCCGGTGAGAACCGTCAGGTCCTGATCCTGCCAAGTCGAGTTGTTGTACCAGAGATGGTGAACGTGATCAGCAAAGGCCAGATGTGTGAACAAAAGGAACGACAAGCAAGTTCCAAGAAGTTTGAAAGCTGAGTGTTTAGGTAGCATTTCTATTCTCCTCCCGACGTTTTACTCACAGTCTGATTCATGCGTCCGGTAGGCGGGAGAGTGCCGCAACTCTGTGGCGGCGTCAACGGACTTCGTCCTGATACGCGGGTGACCTGATAAGTTCTTGTGGTGCAATGAGTCACAGAGCCTTGTGACTTGCCGCCTGCGGTGGTAGACTTTCCCGCCGACGGTGGTGAGGTTGTAGGGTATGGGTGCTTCGGTTCTACCTAGGCGCGGTTACCGGTTCGGCCTTTTCCGAATAGACCCGGAGAGCGGCCAATTGCTGCGCCAGGGCGTCCCCGTAAAGCTTCAGGAGCAACCCCTGCGCGTGCTTTGCCTGTTACTGGGACACCCCGGGGAGGTTGTGACCCGCGAGGAACTGCGGCAGTCGCTTTGGCCCGATGGCACTTACGTCGAATTCGATGGCAGCCTTAATGCAGCCCTGAAGCGGTTGCGCTACGCGCTCGGCGACGATGCAGACAATCCCATCTTCATTGAGACGGTTCCGCGGCATGGCTACCGTTTCATAGCGCCGGTGGAATGCGAACAGTCCTCCGAAATCAGTGCTAGCGTAGAGTCGGCGCCGCTCGTATCTTCCGCCTTGCAGACTTCAGGCGACCAACAATCGCCCGCCCCTCGCTTCCGGCTGCGGCCTTCGTGGATTCTGGCTGCGATGGCGGTTGTGCTTGGCCTGGTGGGCTGGCGTTACATCAGAAGGAGCCAGCCAAGTCCGCAAGCCGCCCGCAAAGTCATCGCGGTCCTGCCTTTCACCAACGAGGGAGCCGGCCCGGATTTCGACTATTTGCGTTACGCAATTCCAAATGATCTCGTGACCGATTTGACTTACGCACGTTCGGTGACTGTGCGTCCCTTCGCTTCGACCAGCCGATATGCGTCACAACCGGCCGATCCCGCCGCCGTAGGAAAGGAGTTACGCGTCACCCATGTGGTGGCAGGGGGTTTCCTGCTGGATAACCACACTTTGCGCGTCACTTTGGAACTGGTGGATGTGGCGCAGAACCAAGCGGTCTGGCGCGAGGAGGTCAGGGTTTCTCCCCAAGACCTGGTTGCCTTACACGACCGACTGGCGGTTCGGGCCGCGCAGGGAATGCTGCCGGCCATCGACGTAGCCAATGCTTCCACGGACGAAATGCCCGCGCCAAAGAATGAGCAGGCTCTGGAACTGTTCTTGCACAGCTTGACGATCCCTCTCGATCCCGAACCCAACCAGCTTGCGATCAAGAAGTTGGAGGAATCTGTTTCCCTGGACAGCGGTTACGCACCCGCCTGGGGAGAACTGGGCTCGCGTTATTCCAACGATTATCACTATGGAAATGGGGGTGAGGCGGCAGTGGCCAAGGCGCTGCAAGCGTACAAGCGTCAATCGGAACTCGATCCCAA
>JBAWFN010000040.1:0-1723 GCA_049591935.1 Terriglobales bacterium
GATTGATCTTGACGACTCCGACGACGCGCTTCGTTTTCTTTGGCTCGGCACGCACGATGTGGAACCGATCCCAGGCTTGCTCCGGCATTTGCGGTTGCTGCGGCTGTTGGGGTTGTTGCGGCTGACCCGGCTGCTGCGGCTGTTGCGATATCCGGCTGGAACCTATCGGCCCTTGTCCGATTTCGACGTTTACATAGATCGAAAGCAGCGTCGCATGCGCTTGCACGGGGGCGTGCAAGCCCTCGATTTCAATCGTCTGCTTGCTGCTGGTAATAGGGATGGGAATGATGGCGGCGCGAATCATGTTCTCTGCCCGGTTGCGGTTCAGCTCCCCACCGGTCTCCTGCAATTCCAGAAGTTGCGGCTGATTCTGAAAGGTGTCCAGCAAGAGCATGGAGCCGCCTTCGGGAAGGTGCAAATTGGGAGCGACCAGCGGAGTCTTGGCCTCTTCTGCCACACGTTCTGTCGCCGCCTCTTTGGCCGCCTCTTTGTCAACCTCGATCGCTTCGGGGTTGGGAAGGCCGGCGGCGCGATCCTGTTCGAACTTCGAGGTAGCCTTCCAATCCACCAGGTCCTCGGGCACTTCCTCCCATTCGTTGCGCTCCGCGCTCAGGTAGCGAACACGGTCACCTTTGATTTCCCAGCGGGTCGCCAGTTGGTAAGTACCATCTTTTAGGATGAGTCGCTTGGCGAGCTGCTGGGCGGAAAGTGGGAAAGTGAGCAGAGCAAAGAAAGCGGCAAGAGCAAGAAGCCAGGTGGATGAACGAACGATGCAGATATGCCCGCGTCTACTCACGGCCCGCCTCTTTGCGTCGATCAGCAATCAATTCGTCAACTAGCGACGTGCCCGGCTTCACGTGACGGCGAACCAGGCGTTGGGCGCGCTCAATTCGCGCTTTCAGGGTGGAGATGCGCAATTCGCCAGCTTCGATCCGCAACACGACTTCGTCTCCAGGATTGATGCCCAGAGCCTTACGAAAGGATGCCGGAATTACAATGCGTCCCCCTGCGCTAACACGGGCTCGGCTCTGGCGTTTCATGTCCCTGCGACATTACAAATGAATGGCGACATTATGTAAACTGCCTGGAAGGCATCCAGAGCGTCTCGTAGCTCAACGGTTTCCCCATTTCTTTCCACAGCCCTTTCTGGCATAATTGATCGTGCACCCCATCTGCACAAAATTCCAATCACAATTTAGGGCGAGGAACCGATGTCGGCAAAGTACATCTTTGTAACCGGCGGTGTGGTGTCTTCATTGGGCAAGGGACTGGCGGCGGCTTCGATTGGCTGCCTGCTAGAGAGCCGCGGCCTGAAAGTTAACCTGATGAAGTTCGATCCTTACCTCAACGTGGACCCGGGCACGATGTCGCCCTTCCAGCACGGCGAGGTTTTCGTTACCGACGACGGCGCCGAGACCGATCTCGACCTCGGCCACTACGAACGCTTTACCCACGCCAAACTTTCTCGCGATAACAATTGGACTACCGGCCGCATTTACGAGCAGATCATTGCCAAGGAACGGCGCGGCGATTATCTGGGCAAAACCGTGCAGGTGATTCCGCACGTGACCAATGAAATCAAAGCTGCGATGAAGAAGGTCGCGCAGGATGTGGACGTCGCGATCGTCGAAATTGGCGGCACGGTAGGCGACATCGAGTCGCTGCCGTTTATGGAAGCCATTCGGCAGATGCGTCAGGAACTGGGGCGCGAGCGGACTTTGTT
>JBAWFN010000041.1:0-19232 GCA_049591935.1 Terriglobales bacterium
TCAGTCAGCTACGGCCGCTTCTACAACGTTACTGGAGCCGCCCCGGAATTTGGGTCGAAATCATCAGATGCGGACCTGTTATTGGTTCTCGCCGACTACGACCAACTCGCGAGTGTCGTCGAGAAACTGACTCCCATCCCAGGACTTGAGCCTTCCAGTCTTGACCAACTTCGTCAGCGAGTCACCAAATTTCCTCAAGTCCGGACGCAGTACGCACCGTGTATCTTGAGCCATAAGCTCAGCTTTTGGATCAACCAATCGGATCGCGTTCTCTCCGGGACGAAAATCCCGGCCGACTACAGCTTGAGTTTGCACGTTTTCAGCCTCAGTGATTTCGACTACATGACCTTGCGGGACGGCTCCGTCCTGCAACCGTCCGAGGGCGCAAGTTCCTTCGATCGAATTATCCGCGATTACCGTGACACCTCGCCTCCGGAAAGCCGGGCGTATGACAACAGGTCTTTCAGCGGCATCGCCCTCGGCACAAACCCACTCGAACCCGTTCAGGTCGATCTCGGATACGTTGCGCAGGTAAAAGTATGTCTAATCCGGGAGGATCGCTACTGTCCGGGTCTGCATCAAAACCTCATTCTTCCTCAATTTGAGAGAAGATGGGAAAGCGAGCAGGTGCGCTTATACTTACGGATGTTGACGTTTCGGTGGAAAATCCTGGAACGGTTACGCACCGAGAGAACAATGCGCCCTTTTGAAGAGCAGAAGCTGAGCCTTTCACACGTACGTTATTTCGTTTTCTCACCACATATCACACATCGAGCGGATCGAGACTAACGTGTTCAAACAAGGCGCTTTCGTAAATGTCCTAACCACCAACGTCCAGCATTGGCGGGACGCGTTCAGTAAAATAGAGCACTTCCCCTCGCTTGACCACGTGGAGTTGTGGCTTGAGCACATACCGAAAGACAATGAACTGAGGGAATTCAGAGAAATCTTCCGGGGAACGCATCTCATAATTCACGGCCCTTTTATACACACGTCGTTGGTTTCACACCTACCGGAAGTCGTGGCACTGACCGAGCGCAGGTTTGAAGAAACAATTGAATTCGCTGACAGAGTTGACGCTCCCCTCGTTACATTTCATTCTGGTTCTTACCCTCTATTTGAGCCGAAGGGCGATGTACTGGACAAGCTTGCCACGAGATTCGAGCGCTTTTCCGCCCTCAAACGTCCGGTTGCAGCGTTAGAGAACATGCCACTGAAGTCACATGGAACCGTCAGAGAGCCAATCGGTCATCTGACTGACTATGACGACTTGGTTAACCTGTTGCCAAAGGTGCGGTTCACGCTCGACATCGGTCATTGTCTCCAGAACGAAGACGACTTCGTTCCGTTCATTAAGAAGCACAGCTCGCGAATCGAGAATATCCATCTGCACGACGGAATTCCCCGTGGAAGAGGACATTTGCGATTGGGTGCCGGAATCTTGAACCTCAACCCACTTTTGGACGTCCTGGTATCGGTTAATTATCAGCGGCACCTTAGCCTAGAAACCATTTCCCTGGACGACACGACATCGTCATGGCGAACGCTACTTCAAAGTGAGGCTGCTAAGGGTCTAACCGATCCGGAGCCCCTGCCCTCGCACCATAACAACAGGCTCGCAACGCGAAGTCCCCAGTCATAAAACCACATCAGCACGCACTCGGGTGGGTGACCCTGGCTTTAATCACCAACACAGCGGGCTGCCCCGTCTGTCATCTGATCGAACGGCTCCTGGTCGGACGTCGCGGTTTCCTGCAGCCAATCGAAGTCCTGCAGGCAACACTCGGCGTCTTAGATCGTCGGGGGAAAGTCGGACGTAAAAGGCAAAGCTGGGCCAGCCCCCTTACCGGCTCACTTCTTCCTCCCGCTGAGTGCCGGCAGAAGAAGGTTCAGAAGCGCTTGATCGGAGAACGGGTTCTGACCTGAGATCAGCTCGCGATCTTGAAGGACGTAGCTCCCCCATGGAGCGACCACACTTACGTCGCCGCCCGCCGTACGCAAGGCGAAGTCCGGGTAGAACAGCACCTTGCCGCCAATCTCAAGCGGTTCCCGCTGCTGCTCTTCCGCTGTCGAAAAAATAGTCATCTTATATCCGGAATAGATCCAGCCTTGAGCCTTTGCGTGTGCTCCAGCGGCATCGCCCGCCGCCAGCGCCGCGACTACCTCCTTCGAATTCGGAAGAGCCGAGAGAAGTGAAATCGGGCCATGGCAGAGCACTGCCGTCGGCTTGGATGTTTGATGAAAGTGTCTCATCACGGTGCCAGCATCGGGATCGTCGAGAAGATCGATCATCGGGCCATGGCCGCCGGGGACGAAAACCGCGTCATATTGATCCAGGCCCGATGCGATGACATCCGCGATGCGGGTTGGATCTCTGAGCCCAGTCAGGCCGTCGCGGAATAGCATATAGTCCTGAAGCTTGGCCGCGTCCCCGCCGAAGAAATCGGCGACCTCTGAATTCACATCCACTTGGGGCGCGTTGCCTTTGGGGTTGGCGAAAGTGATTTCGTAGCCCTCCTTCATCAGGGCGCGAACCGGGACCGTCAGTTCGTTGAGGTAGTAGCCGGCGCCCTTATAAACCTTGCCATCTTTCAAGGGCAAACCGCGACCGCTCGAGACCAGCACCAGGACTTTTCCTTTTGTTGCCATTTCGTTCTCCTCTTCGAAATCGGAACTAAGACTAAGCCAGAAGCACGGCGACGACCTATTGGACGAAGGTACCGATCATACCAAAGTAGGGATTGGAAATATGGGCAAGGTGGGTGCAGGCTGGCCGATTTTTGCCGGACTATAGAGCGGAGACTGCTTCAGCTCTTCTCCTAAAGGGCCGTGAAGCGGAACCGAAGGGTGCGCCGGACCTCAACGGGTGCTTTTCTTGCTGGCAGAGTAAACCCTCCGCGTCGTAGCGCCACGAGACACCCGATGCTTTCTATCAGCCCTGACATGCACCCTAGTGGCCTTGGATGAGCCGGCGGCGGCAGCAAACGCAGCAGGATTGAGCGCGTTGAGCACGGCAGAAGGATTCCTCTCGATCACGGTAAGCAACGTGCGAGCTGGCGCTTCCGGAGTCCTGCGCCCACCTTCCCAGTGCTTGATCGCGTCAAGGCTGAACCCAAACGTGTCAGAAAATCTGGCTTGCGTCATGCCAAGCCGATTGCGGATCGCCTTCACGTCAACATCCTGGGGCACATGTGCCTTGAATCCTTCCTGCTCCCCGGCGAGAAAAGCCTCAACGTCGTTCAGGCCAGCCATCATCTGCTCGAATTGCGTTTTCATGCTATCCCCTGTAGGTCTCGAAAATGCTGTCGGCTCGTTTCTTTAGCGCATTGCGCTCTGCCATCGACAGGTTTTCTTTCTCATTCTTCGGGAAAACCGTAATTAGAAAAACTGGAAATCGCTGGTTGCGCCAGATATACACAACCCGCGCCCCGCCGCTTTTCCCCATGCCCTTGCGTGCAACCCGCACTTTTCGAAATCCGCCCGTTCCCCGAATCAGATCTCCACATTCCGGGTCCGCCGCAACCAGTGCCACGATGTCCGCACGCTCCTGCTCGCTAAAGAGTTTGCTGGCAATGGCGAGATAAGTAGGCGTCTCGACAACCGTCTGCACAGCTCTCTTTGTACTCCATTGGACACCTTAAGGTCAAGAGAGACTTGTGTGCCAGTGGACACCAATGAATTGCTCGGGGAAATGGAAGGGGAAAGACGGGTGGCCCACACAACGCGGTTTCCGTTGTGTGGGGAACTCGAAAGCTGGACGCCTCGTTCTGGTCGGCTGATCTATTCTGAAAATCCAGACTCAGGCCGAAACCGGGCTTGAGTGGGCCACCAGCCGATCACACAGAACCAGTTTTGGCTCCCGGCGAAACAGGCTCCGTAACCGTATCATGGTCGTCCGCCCGCCCAAACGAAGGGAGGTACCGTCCGAAGTTCAATTCGAAGTCGCTCCGAACGCCGTAACCGATATCACGAACCTTGGCACGGCGCGCCTGCGCACCTGGCAGGGCTAGCAGTGGGAAGAACAGGTCGATGCTCGACTGGAGCTCGGTAGCAGTCGGCGTCCCGAACCGATTGACTTGGGCCTTCGCCGCGGCCAGCGTTTCACGGTCGAACGAGGCCAGACGCCGGGCGAGAGTATCGACAAACGAGTCGAGGTCGTTATCGTCCAGCGTGCGGTTTCACCCAGCCATACCGTTCGGCGATATCAGCGTCGAAGTCGTCACCGCTAAGCACAATCTCAAGTGCCCGCGAGCGGCCGACCAAACGCGGGAGCCAGTCTCCAGGTTGCGGTTGTGCAAAGCAATCCAATCCGCCAGCGCCTCGGCCTCAGCCACCGTGGTCATTGCGTCTACCAGCACCGCGTCGTGTTCGCCGAAGATTAAAGTCGACGTGATCGGGTCAAAGCCGAATGCTTCGCCGAAGGGCCTTGGCCGCTCGCCGACCATAGCTTTTCCCGGGGCGGTAAAAACGTTCACGCTCAGCGTGGTTTCTTTCGGTCCGTTTGTGCCGTCCATTTGGTGGCCCTTTCGATGTCTGTCTTTTCCGTTCTTATTACGGGGATCGAGATGGTGGTCTGGTGCCGGAGGCTGCCGCGATGTTATACCTTCATCCGTTTCACCCACTGCGCGCCCTGCGGTGCGAGTCTTTTGCCCATGAAATCCTGTTCCTTGACCACCCGGGTCCGGCCCATGCTTCGCGGAGGGTAGTTCATTTCTGCCTCTTCATGAATTGATCGATAAGCGCAGCAGTTTCATCCGCTGCCGTATCCAGCGCGAAATGGCCGCCGTCAACCATGTGAACTTCAGCGTTGGGCACATCTCGCCGGTAGGATTCCGGCTCAGAGGCGTCAAACGATGCCTCATACTTCCCCCAAATCACCAGCAGCTGCGGCTGCTTCTCACGCATCCAGGCTTGCCATTTGGGATAGTTTTCCACGTTGGTGCGGTAGTCATAGAAAAGGTCACTCTGAATTTCTGCCTGGCCCGGCTGACTGAGAAACGCAAATTCATCCGTCCACAGGTCAGGGTCGTAGCGTTCCACATCAGGGTCGGTTCCGACATGGCGGGTGCGCGCCGCCTGCAATGACAGGAGGTTGGCACGAAGCGCGCTTTCATTGGCGGCGCGGTCAGCCCAGAAGGCTCGCCGCGTCTTCCAATTCGCCCCCAGACCCTCATTGTGCGCCACGGCATCCTGCAAGATGAGACGCTCGATCCGGTCGGGATGGCGTAAAACCATGCGAAAGCCTACAGGGCCGCCATAGTCCTGCATATAGAGGGTGTAGCGTGAGAGCCCAAGAGCCTCGGTGAAGTGATTCATGGTTTCGGCGATGTGATCGAAGGTGTACGCAAAATTCTTCGGGTCCGGCCAGTCACTGTGCCCGAAGCCGGGGTAATCGGGGGCGACCAGGTGATAGCGATCAGAGAGGCGGGCGAAGAGTGGCTCGAACATTCGGGATGAGGACGGAAGCCCGTGCAACAGCAGAAGCGTCGGCGCGTCCTTCGGCCCGGCCTCTCTGTAAAAGATGGAGAGTCCATCTACCTGAATCGTGCGATAAAGCGCGGGCTGTTTCACGGCTGACTCCTCCTACGAGTTGTGGTTTCGCGGATCGTCTTTCGCATTGAGGTATTCCAGTCCAAGCGGCCCCATGGCGGTGATTTGCGTGACGTACTCGCCAGATTTCGCCCAGTGGAAATGGTGCGTGTTGCCAGGGAGAACGATCACGGCCCCGGGCGGATAGGCTTCCAACTTACTCGCGTCGAATTCATCCCCCAGCCCGATATAAAAGACGCCGGAAATCACGGTGTAGACTCGATCCTCCGCGTGCTTGTGAGGCATCAGCTTCGCGCCGTGCGGCGATCTCACCCTGATGGTGTAAGGCCCCGGCTTCGACGGATCACCCACCACCACGGCCAGCCGCACCGACGGCGGGAATGCCGGGAACGGTTTCCAATCGATGTCGTCGGGCAAGATAGTTTTGAAAACTTCCTGCCCCAGTTGGTGAGGCCGGACTTCGCTTGGCTGGACACGCTCTACGGCGCTGGCTTTCTGAGACATACAAACCTCTTTCGTGCCGAAAAACATAAAACATCACCACCGACTAACCTCATCTGTTCTCTGCCGGCGGTTGGTTGATCACTGCCGCGCCTGCCTTGCTGACGATCTCGTCCTGGGAATCCGTGCCTCCCGAACAACCGATTGCGCCGATAATATCGCCCTGATCGATCAGTGGAATACCGCCTCGAGACGCAATGATTCCATCAAATGCGAGCAGATAATTGAGATGCATAAGGTTGACGCCGTCCTCGAAGACCTTGGTCGGCCGCCGGAAGGTCACGGCTGCTCGCGCCTTGTGTTGCGCAATCTGAATGGAGGCGAGCATCGCGCCATCCATTCGTTGGAAGGCAACTAAGTTACCACCTGAATCGGCCACGGCTACGTTCATTTTCCAATTCCGTTTCCTGGCCTCTGCCACCGCGGCGTGAATCACCGCCTCGGCTCGGTAGAGCGATATCGGCAGCCCATAGGGCACATCGAACGGTATTTCGGCTGGGACGGCATCAAGAGGGTTCGCCGTGAGCGGTCTTCCGGCGGGGATTTCTGGAGTGTTGCTTGACATAAGGTTCCTCCAAAAGGCTACAAAGATATCACCAAAGACCTTTCCAGAATGCTTTTTAGCGGCGCAATACTATACTGGTCAGATGAGCAAGCATCTCGAATCGCTGCATCAGAATCTTCTCAACGGCAAACTACCCCATAACCTGAGTTGGAGCGAGGCCGTCCAACTGGTCGAGCATCTGGGTGAGGTCCAACCCCATGGGGACGATGAATTTATGTTCCGCGTCGGCGACCAACGCGCCTTTTTCAAGAAGCCCCATACCCATGATCTCGGTGTAGAGGAAGTTTCTCGGCTGCGCAAATTCTTGAAGGAAGCCAAGCCGGGTGCGCAGGTAGAAGAACCGGCCCAACCCGGCCGTATGATTGTCGTCATCGACCATCACGCCGCCCATGTTTACCAGGATCTCGGTGGAAGCCGTCCGGCAGACGAACGCAAGGTGCAACCTTACGATCCTTTCAACTTCCATCATCATCTGATTCATCGAAAGGAAGCGCATTACCGTGGCGAGCGCGTACCCGAGGAAGATTCGTTTTATGAGGAGATCGCGAAAGATATCAAGCCAGCGAATGAGATCGTGCTCATCGGTCACGCCACCGGAAAAAGCAACGCCGCCGAGTTCTTGAAAGAATATTTGAAGACCCATCATCCCGACATTTCTCGACGGGTAGTGGCTACAGAGAGCGCAGACCTCTCGGCGGTGACCGAGCCTGAAATTGAAGCCCTGGCAAAGCGTCACATGATTGCAGCCTGATAGGGGGATGTCCCCGCATTTCCCCCAACTAAGTCTCTGATTCCTAGTCCGCCGCGCTCACTTGGTAATAGTGAGTCACTTGCAGCGGGTGCTGCTCGTCTTCCCCGCTGTAAAGCCGTCGCTCGGTCAGTCCATCTTTGCCAAACAAAAGCTTCGCTACATACGATTCCGAGGCATCACCGCCTCTGATCGTCAGCGTGACTCGGTTATCATTCATAGCGAACTCAGCGGTTGTAATGTCGCCGAGATCGGCGTATGCGGAGCGGGGGATGAACACCTCGCTGCCATCAATTAAGACTCGGACCTGCTCCGTAAGGCTGCAAGGAATCCTGCTGTACGTGCACTGCGCAAACCGCCGATGTTTCTCTTGCGTACCAGAAACCTGAACGGTTGAGGTACGGAAGCTGGCTTCAGCTTTTGTTTTTCCCAGCGCCGCGGAAACTGTCGTCTCTCCGCTTGGAGCGACTTTTGAACCGCGACCCTGGGCGAAACAGAACTGACAACAGAGAACGAGAGCTATCCAAAGCATTTTCATAGGGTTCATGGCACCACCGTCAGGTTATTGTCACCGCTCCCACCTATCTGATTCCTGGTGGGACGGTCGAGGATGATACAGCCGTTTGAGGTGCTGTGGTTTTGCTGTGAGTTGTCGCCGTGGATGAGGAAGCCGGATCGCCCAAAAACTTCCGTATCCTTCGATGGGTCCAATCTCATGGAGGCTGGGAGCTTGTGCCCCTGGCCTGTCACGTTGTCCTTCTGCGATCCGATTTTCCAGTCACCTTGCGGGATGGGGCCTACATTTGGCTTATCTTGAGCTTTGGGATTGTTCAGCCCTTCGTCCTTGCCCGAATAACCTGTGCCGACGACCTGCTTGGTGCCGTCCGGGAGTACGTGCGTCATCCGGCCCGTGGTCTGGCTATATTCCCAATGGCCATGCTGATGGGACTGCGACTGGTGTCCTTGGGCTTGTTGATTGTTATTATTTTGCGCCGCGTCATATAGCACTGAGGTCGCTTGGCCGCGCTGATCCGCATAATAATCCTCCCAGCTCGCGGTATTCGCCGTGGACAAAGCGTTAAGATTCATGTGCCCGTCCGGGTCCGCATGGTTCGTCGGATCCCCGCCAACGTACGAGTACAAATTCAACGTCTGCGGATTCCCCAGAATCGCGTAAGGCACCGACACCGGCTTCGTATCCCAGTCCGGACTCAGCCACCGCCCCTGGGTCGAAGAATAATACCGCGCCGGAAAGTCGTCCAGGTTCGTCTCCGTGTCCCGATGCTTGCCGGTAAGGTGCATCGGAGTGACCTCGCCCCCCACGCACACCTGCCCATCGCCATACGGCAGCCCCTGGCAAGTCTCGTAGATGTCCCCATTCACATCCGTCCGCACCCGCTCCGTGCCCAGCCAGTCCGCGTTGTGGAAGTAGGTCGTCGTCCCGCGGTATGTCGCCAGATGCCGCCCGCCCAGGCAGCGCCCCGAACCCGGGGAACCGGCCAGAAGCGGCTACCTGAGCCACCTGCCCTCATTTGGGGGTGCCGGGCGCTTTCCAAAGCCTCTCGATTCTTTCCCAGAGGCCATAGCAAACAAAGGCAACGATCATAAGGACGATCCACGTCGGCTTGTTTATATTTACGAGACCATGATCGCCTGCCACCGCGAGCCCGGCCAAGAAACATCCGGCGAACACAACAACCACGGACTGGTGGGTAACAATGACCGCTCTGCGGACCAGCAAAATGCCCATGACTGCGGCTAGCAGTGGTCCCGGGTCACTATCCCGAGGAGCAAGAACAATTTCAAGGAAACACAACAGCGCCGCGAGGCCGAACACGAAGCTTTGCGTGGGAATTTTCATTTGCTCGTCAGTTCATACGATAGGTCACCGGCTGCGAGACCCGCATCAACCGCAGCCTTGACCTCATGCATCCCTTCGATCGCTGCTAAGGCCTCGGGAAGGGGGGTGAAAATCAGGCCGACTTCGCCGGCGGCGAAAACATACTTTCCTGGATGTTCGCGGGCATCCTGTGCTGTTACACGCACGAATTGCGCCGCAAAACTTGGCACTGCGCTGAGTTGAGCATCAGCGAAAGCTTTCGACCCTATGGCTTTGACCGCGTCCCCCTGCGAGATCGACAATGGCTTACTGCTGGCGGTCGCTAGCGTAACTGGCTCTCCACCGCCGATCGGCCCAGTTATCGTCACTGTCGATTTTGTCGTAGCCCCGAGGAACTGGCCTTCGTGACCCTTAGCGGTTGAGAAGGTCGCCGTTGTCGTTTGCGTCACGGTGGTCGTAGTGCCGTCTTGGTTGGCGTGCGTCCCGATAGTATCAACCCGTGTCACTGTCACCGTATTGCACCCGTTGCGGTTATAGCAAGCATGCCCATCCGGATCCGCATGGTTCGTCGGATCCCCGCCAACATACGAGTACAAATTCAACGTCTGCGGATTCCCCAGAATCGCATAGGGCACGGCCACCGGCTTCGTATCCCAATCCGGACTCAGCCACCGCCCCTGGACCGAAGAATAATACCGCGCCGGAAAGTCGTCCAGGTTCGTCTCCGTGTCCCGATGCTTGCCGGTAAGGTGCATCGGAGTCACCTCGCCGCCCACGCACACCTGCCCATCGCCATACGGCAGCCCCTGACAAGTCCCGTAGATGTTCCCATTCACATCCGTCCGCACCCGCTCCGTGCCCAGCCAGTCCGCATTGTGGAAGTAGGTCGTCGTCCCACCATAGGTCGCCAAATGCCGCCCGCCCTCGACCAACGTCAAGGAACGGGGGCACGCATCATTTATTGGTGGACCGCAAGAATGCGTTGCGCGACGCGTTGGAAGGCCTCGCGCCGCTGTCGGGATTGCTCTTTCGATAGGCCGAACATTCGTTGCCAAGCGTCCCCCACAAGGGCAGCAAGACGCTCTTCTGTTATTGGTAATCCACCCGCCTGTGTGACCGCCTGCGCGATCAACTTCGCCTCGGACTCATATTCGTCACGGGGTGCCCCTGTCCTGAACAGTCCCTCGATATCCTCTTCGTTCAAGACATGCAGGATTTGCATGTAGCTGATCGTCATGGATTGCTTCCTGTCTGATAGGCCGTGATCACCTTGCCCGCGTTGCTTCCTCCAGTTTCAACAACCACAGTGATACCGTTCGCACCCTTATAAATGCTCTGCACTGTCCCGTACTTGCCGACTTGGCTGGTAACTTGGCCTGCTGTCTTGGCCGTTTCAATCGCTTCCTTTATAGCCGGGTGCCCCAGGTCTCGCCGGTTTTGCGAGACCTGGGAGTGGCTACATCTGGCGCATGCGGCGATGTATCGGACTCTTTTTGGTCGTCATTTGTGGCCTACGCGCGTCGGCGGTTTCACTCCCACCCAGGTCTCGCAAAACCGGCGAGACCTGGGGCACCCGGCTAACGCTGGGGAGCAAGACCGGGTTAACCCATCCATCAGGCTTAATTCAAAGAAATAGCTTTGCCGTCTTCTAGTTTGAAGGTCATCGACTCAGCGTGACATGTTGATCCCGATCCATCCTCTGCCACAACGTCGCCGGTTGCGATGATCTTGTGACTCTTCGTGTCGTAAAGGAGTGCGCCCGCTCGCAGAGAAAAGAGATTGTAGGTAGCGGAGACCGGAACCTCGGGCTGGGAAACATTTTGAGTACTATAAGCAAATCCAGAATCCGTTGCGCGTCGCTGGGGATATCGTATATAGAGCTCGAACGGCGTTCCATCGGTAGCTGGTACTGGGAACGAGTCCTCACTTCCGCAATCGTTCTTTCTCTGTTCCGGCCCTCCGATGTCGTCGCAATTCATCTGCGCCAAGTAAAGCGAACCATTCAGCACGATAGATGTTGGCGATGTAACACGCAATGTCCGTACAAACACTGTCAGTTTCTGAATTCCTATGGTTGGACCTTCCATAGTCATTTTGTAAAGTCCAATGGGAAGGTCTACGCTATAAAAGCCTTTGTCATCCACCACTACCGTTTTACTGATGTGGTCACTACGGAACTTTACCCAACTTCGTGGAACAGCGATGTAAGAATCCTTCTCATCATGCCCAAGAACTTTTATGGGTTGCTCACCCTGAAAACTCACCTTGCCTCGCGGCACGGCCGAACCCTTGAATAGAGAATTCCATGCGCTGGTAATAGTTCCTTGAACGTGGAAGGTCGGCACGATCCCCGCCACGGGTACAGATCGCGCAGATGATGCAAAATTCAGGGAAGGGAGTATAACTGCGCTCAAAACCCCCAACACCCTGAAACACCGGAAGTACCTCCGGCTTTGTCGTTCGTTACTTTCCATTTTCACAATCCTCTAACAGCTACCGAAACCTTCGATGTGAGCGGCGCGCCAAGCGGTGCCTCATCGGTTTAGAATGTGCGTTGACAGCGGTGGGGTCATCTAATGGGCCACTATTGCTGCCAAAATCCCCCTGAGGAAAGCAGGCATTCGCTGCTGTATTCGTGTTTTGTATACTGGCTACGGCACCGGCCTCCCCGCCCATCCCATCCGTCACCATTGCCGAAGGAGGAGCGATGCCCGCGTTGAGGAAATAGAAGTTCGCGGCATGACCGATTTCATGCAGCACCTCGATTGTTTGGAACGTCTGAGTGGAGTACCCTGTGGCGGTACCCACATTGGGTGAATTTTCCGATAGTGTGTTCGGGTCCATGAAGTACCCCGACGGGTTCGAATTCATAGTGATGTTGGAAGTCACACCCATACTTTGCTGGAATCCTTCGCTATTCAGTTGGGACCATGTTCCCCCATTCTGAGCCGTTACACCACCCGTTCCATCTGGCAAGTTCCCCCCCAAACCTATTGAATCCAAGCCACCCGATAAGACATTAACCCCAAACCCTGTACCTCCGTCAACAACTGTTGCGCAAGGTGAGTTTTGATTGTTCAGTGCGAGTGCCGCATTCGCTTCGTCCTGCTGGAGTTGGCACCACGCGTCGCAAGCGCCGTCGCCACCATCCCCACCGCCGCCGTCATCGCAGCCATCGTCATCATCATCATCGTCGTCACAAATCGGCGTGACTAACCCGGACGGGTCGCTGAGACTCACTGGATTATTTAAGGCATAGGCATATCGGTTCCAGGTCTGCGGATTCCTGCTGTCCACCGCTGCCAGTCCAGCCGGGTCGGGAATCATCCAGCGTCCCTGCGCCTGGGTGTATTGCCGAAAAGGAGTGTGGAATACGTAGCCGTCAGCATTGTCCAGCAGATCACCCGTGAAGTCCTTCTCGCTTTCAAACCCGCTGCCGGTCCACTCCCCAAACGGCAGGTTGGTCTCATAGCTTCCGTTCGTGTTCCCCGTGGGATCAGTCTCGGTGCGCTCCGATCCCAAATGATCGCTGTGGCTGAAGTACGTCGATCCGTTGGCGTAGGTGTTCACATGCATCCCGCCCAGGTAGAGTTCGCTCCACGCCGAGGCCGCGAAGCCCCCGGTCGCCTTGGTGTTCTCGTGGCCCTGGTTGTCGAACACGTAGTCGTAGGTGGTGCCGTTCACAATTCTTTGCACCCGGTGCCCCGCGCCATCGGAGGTGTAGGTCGCACTCGCTGAACTGGAGCTATAGTTGAATACCCGGCCCTCGGCATCGTGGCTCCAGTTCCCGCCCATGCCATCATATTCCAGGTTGCCCGCCCCGTCGTAGCAGAAGTTGCCGGCTCCGTCGGTGCAACTGGTGGGGGTGAGGTGGTTGTTACGGTCGAAGTTATAGGAGAACTCGAAGCCCGGCCCGCTGCCCGAAGCCAACGACTGGGTCCAGCGGTTGCCGAATTCGTCGTAGGTGTAGGTGTAGCCCTCGGCGTTGGTTCCGTCCGGACAGTCGAATCGTTCACAATCCCTCACTTCGAAGAGCTGGGGTGCGGCCGTCGCCAAGAAAGGTGATACAAAACGCCGCCCCCCTTCTACAATCTCCCTGTCGATGGAGACCTCCCGCATCGCCGAATTGCTCCAGCCGTTCCTAGCCACTCCTCTCGCTGCGGCTCAACTCAACAGCATATCGATGTACATCGATCTATTGCTGCGCTGGAATGCCCGCATCAATCTCACTTCCGTGCGCCAGCCCGAAGCCATCGTCACCCGCCACTTCGGCGAATCTCTATTCGCCGCCCGACATCTTTTCCCAGAGCCCGGCGCACGCGCTTCTCTCATCGACATCGGTTCCGGCGCCGGCTTCCCCGGAGTCCCCATGAAACTCTGGGCGCCCCAGCTTCACCTCACCCTGATCGAATCGAGCCATAAGAAGGTCGCTTTCCTCCGCCAACTGGCCCGTACGCTTACATTGACGAACGTCGATGTATTTGGCGACCGCGCCGACGCCTACACCGGCCCCTTGGCCGGCGTCGTCACCCTCCGCGCCGTGGAGCGCTTTGCCTCAGCACTTCCAACTGCCGCCCGCCTCGTCGCTCCCGGAGGCCGGTTCGCCCTGCTGATCGGCCAGGCCCAGACCGCCCAAGCTGTTGAACTTCTTCCCAGCGCCGCCTGGGACGCTCCAATTCCGCTGCCGCTTTCCTCCAACCGCGTTCTCCTCATCGCCCGCTCAAGAGAGGTTATCTAGAGAGTTAAGTATCAGAGTATGAAACAAGTGGGAGAAACCTCGTCCTGGCGACCGGAAACGCAGATCACCAGACTGCGCCAATGACAGAAGAGGAAGGTAAAGTGGGAATGTGCGGGAAAACTTGCGTTCGCAACCTCGGCGAACTGGCAATCTTGGCAAGAGACAACAAATGTTCCACGTGGAACATTTTTCTCAGCGGCCGTGGCAGCCAATGCTAGAAAACCGTGAGAGGTTCCACGTGGAACAGTTCTTCCTTACGAGCCGATCCCGGGACGCTTCGGGATCTCCGTTGTGGAAAGATCGTCGGCAACGCCTCCCAACTCTTTCGTCCTGCACGGGAATCTCTTCTCTATATCTCTGCACCGAAATCCGTCATTGCAATTCGAAGCCGCTTCGAACTATTCTGCGAACTAAGCTCTCGGCTCCTCCGAAAAAACTGAAATGGGACGCGTCCTCGCTGTAGCCAATCAGAAGGGCGGCGTGGGCAAGACCACGACCGCCATCAATCTTGCCGCATCGATTGCTGCCGCCGAAGTCAACACTCTGCTTGTCGATTCTGACCCGCAGGCAAACGCGACCAGCGGCCTCGGTCTGTCCAAAGACCCCGAACGAATCAGCACTTACGATCTCTTGATGGGCTCTGCGCGCGCGGAAGAGGCGCTGCAAAAGACTGAGCTTGAGCAGCTCTGGCTCATTCCGTCGCACAAGAACCTGATCGGGGCGAATCTTGAGTTGGTTCAGGCGGAGCGGCGGGAGTTTCGTCTGCGCGATGCGCTGGCTTCGATTCGCGACCGTTTCCATTATGTGGTACTGGACTGCCCGCCCGCGCTGGACCTGCTGACCTTGAACGCTTTGGTCGCGGCCGACGCGGTCTTGATTCCTATGCAGGCGGAATACTTCGCGCTGGAAGGAATTTCTGAGCTGTTGGACACGATCGAGCGAATCCGCGCGGGGTTGAACCCTGGGCTCACGGTCGAAGGTGTCGTGCTTACGATGTTCGACGACCGGACCAACTTGGCGCAACAGGTGACGGCAGAGTTGAGGCGGTACTTTGGCGACAAGTTGTGCAAGACGGTAATTCCGAGGAATGTCCGTTTGGCGGAAGCGCCAAGCCACGGGAAGCCGGTCCTTATTTATGACGTGCGCTCGCGGGGCGCGGAGAGCTACATCCAGCTGGCGAAGGAAATCCTGGGGCACACGATGAATGTGCAGGAGATGCCGGCAGCGGCGGAGGCGGGCGAAGAAAAGGAAGTGGTGAATGCGCCGCGCTGGAAGCGGTGGATGAAGGAGCGGAATAGATTGATCGTTATCGATCTTAAAGATCGATGAGCATCGATGTGTTGGCGGCAGGGAGCGATAGGGAAGCGAGCCAAACGCGCGATTTATCGGGTCGCAAGGAACGCGACCCGTTCGCGCGGCTCGCCCAGATCCTTCGCTGCGCAAAGTGCGCGCGCTCGGGATGACATCGGGTTCGTGGCACCCATCGGTAGGTTAGGGGTTTAGAGAGGGCAGAGAATGACGACAACAGCAGAGAAAAGCGCGGAGAGTACGACTGAGAAAACCATGGAGAAGCGGCGGGCACTGGGACGGGGGTTGGATTCGCTTTTGCCGGTGGGGCCGCGGGTGGTGGCGATGGGGCCGGTTGGGGCTGAGCCTGTGCCCGCAATCCTGCCGGAGTTGCATGCTGCGATCGGGTTGAAGCGCGAACCGGGGGACGCAGTCGTCCATATCAAGCTGGATCAGATTGATGAGAATCCTTACCAGACGCGGCGTGTGTTTGAGGAAGCGGGGCTTCAGGAGTTGGCGGATTCGATCCGGGTGAATGGGGTGGTGCAGCCGATTGTGGTGCGGCTGTCGTCGACGGGACGATTCACGCTGGTGCTGGGCGAGCGGCGGTGCCGGGCGGCCAAGCTGGCGGGCGAGTTGATGATTCCGGCGATCGTGCGGCAGGTTTCTAACCAGCAGGCGGCGGAGATGACGGTGGTTGAGAACCTGCAACGGCAGGACCTGAACTGCCTGGAACAGGCGAATGGGTTTGCTCGTTTGAGCCGCGACTTTGGGTTGACGCAGGAGCAGATTGGGCAGCGTACGGGATGCGCGCGGGCGTCGGTGGCGAATTACATGCGGCTGTTGCGTTTGCCGGCGGAAGTGCAGGGGTATCTGGCGGATGGAAGACTGGGTTTCAGCGAGGCACGGGTGTTGTTGCAGTTGACGGATACGCCCTCGATTCCGTATATCGCCAAGGAAGCGATCGATGGGAAAATGTCAGTGGCGCAGTTGATCGAAAGAGTGGATCGGGCCAACCTGCCGCAGGAAGCGTTTCCGCCGACGCAGGTTTACAAGGAGCAGGATCCCAATGTGCGGGCGATACAGACGGAGATGGAGCGGGTGCTGGGTTGCCGGGTGCGGATCAGCGACCGCAAGGGACGAGGGAGGATTGTGATTGAGTACGCGACGCTCGAGGACTTTGACCGGGTGGTGGAGATGTTGAAAGGCTAGTTTCCGGTTTCTAGTTTCTGGTTTCTAGAGAACCAGGGTAGGTACGAATCAGGGGAGTAATAAGTGGGAGGCAGCGGTGCTGGGCCTGCCCTGTTCGAGGCGAGACGTGGCCGGGAAATGGTGAAGTGGTAAATATGCTGCTCTTGCGCCGCACCGCGGCTTGGTGTCATTTCTTGCAAACCTACCCACGGCTTACGCCGTGGGCTTCATTCTTACGCCGCTCCGCGGCTTCTCGCACGGAATTGTCAAGGCGATCGCAAGGCAGAGGTGTCCGCCCACACGAGTAACGAGGCGAACTGGGAGAGGAACCACGAGAGTAATAAGTGGGAAGACATCCCGGCCTAGAGCCTGATGAGCTTCGTTCAGCTGCCAGACGAGGCCGTCTGGGTCTACGCGAGTGGGAAAGATCGGCGGATTGTCGGACCCGCCTCACTTCGGTTGAAGTTCGACCGAGTCGGGTAGGCGGACGGAACTTTTGCCCAGGCCTTCAATCGTTACTGGCTGGCCGTGCTGGCAATAGTGGGCGATTACTCCGGGGGACGACCAATCCAGATCCCAGCCGTCTGCGATGGCGACGACGGTGTATGAACCCGGAATCACACCGGGCAGGGCGAAGCTTCCATCCTGGTCGCTCTGGTCGCGGCGGAATTGGCGGCGATTAGACTCTGGATTCTTTGGCACGAGAACCACCATGGCTCCGGCTACGGGCTGGCCGTTTCGTTTGACGAAGCCTTCTACCTTCACCTCGCTTCCTACAACGGTGAGAGTGACGGTCAGAGACGAACCGGCCGTGACATCCAAGATATTTCCGGAAACGTTCTTCCCGCCTTCGGTCGAGATGGCGACTACGGCGTATGCCTTGCCGGCACCTTGGGCCAGGACTTCGTATTTTCCCGGCGGCACATTCTGAAACTCGGCCTCTCCCTTGTCGTTGATCTTTGCGGTAAGAAAGCGGTTAACCGCAAAGGCCGCCAAGGATTCGCAAAGCCCGCGAAGCATTGCAAACCAAACTGACCCACTACCAACGATTCCTCGACAACGCAAAGAACCGCCGCGAAGGACGCAAAGTCTGAGTAGCCCTCGACCGTGAAACTTACCCGCTACTGAATCGTTGCTCAGCTGTTGACACGGCTGTCATTTGCGATATAGTTCCTGCGCTTCTCTTTCTCACGCCTCCGATGGCTGCAAGCCCGCTACAGAAGCCAAGTCTGGCAGGGGTAGTGCGAGGAAGAATTCCCTCAGGTGGAGATGAATCGATGAACAACTGCAGCTCGGGTATGGGGCGTTTGCTGATGCTAGTGCTACTGCTGTCGGTGGCCACACTGGCGGCTGGGCAGGTAACTTTCAGGTTCAAAACAGAGAGCATTCCGGGGGCGACGGAGACGGATATTTTCGGAGTGAACAATTCTGAGGTGGGAGTGGGATCCTACGTGGACGGGAGTGGTGTGCGGCATGGTTTTATGGCTGGCGGAGGGAAGGTTACGACCCTCGACGATCCGAATGGGACGAACACGTATTGCTTCGGGATCAACAATCTGGGGGCGATCGTGGGTTATTACACAACTTCGAGTTTTGGCGCGCAGGCGTTTCTTTATCAGAACGGAGCCTTTACGGACATTGGGCCGGCGGGCGCGACGGGATCGCAGGCGATTGGGATCAATGATAGCGGAGACGTTAACGGCAACTTCAGCGACTCGAATGGCGGCGGACACGGATTTCTGCTGAAGGGTGGCACCTATACGACGATCGATGTGCCGGGAGCGCTGTATACGCTGGGAGGCGGGATCAATAACGCGGACATCATGACCGAGGTGTGGCTTGATGCGGAAGGAAATTCCGAATCGTCGGTTTACAACGGGACGAAGTTCGTGACGATCAACGTCCCTGGGGCAGAGAGTTCGTCGGCTGGGGCGATCAGCAATAAGAATGACATTGTGTTTTCCTGGGAGGATGCGAGCGACAATTATTATGGTGCGCTGCTGCACGCGGGGACGTTTACCAACTTTGAGGAGCCCAAGGGATCGAGAACGTGGGGCTATGGGATCAATGATCATCAGGTGATTGTGGGGTCCTATCGGCCGACCGGAAGCCAGAGCGACACGGGGTTTGCGGCGACATACTAACTAAAGGCAGAGAAAACCTTGGCCACGGATTTGCACGGATCAGCACGGATCTGAAAAAAGCTTTCAAGCGCAGAGGTCGCAGAGAAAGGCCGCGGAGGGCGCAGAGAAGGGACTAGTCGAGCACGGCGGCTGGGGGATTAGCGGTCTGGGGTGAAGCGCACGATCAGGCCTTTGGGACCGACGGCGAAGACTTCTCCGGAGGGGCTGACGCTGACGGCGTTAAGGTTGAGTTCCCAGATTTTCTGCCACTTGGCGGCGGTGGTGGCGGCACAGGCGGCGTGGGCGGTACCGGCGACCAAGACTGCCGAGCTTTGCTCGGCGGGAGAGCCCAGGGCGGCTGTCCCCACGCGGTTGGTGTAGGCTACGGCGGAGAAATACCATTGCGGTGAAATCGGGGCGAGGATCCAGGTGCGGCCGGCGTCGTTGGTGAAGGCGAGGTTGGGGCCGTCTTTTTCTGGGTGCTGGTAGTCGCCGCCGGCGATTGCGCCGTGGGTTGAGTCGCGGAAGGCGATGGAGAAGATGCCGGCAGAGTCGACTCCGTGGACGATGGGAGTTTCGGCGACGGTCCAGCTCTTGCCAGCGTCGGTGGAATGAAATACGCGGGCGGCTTTTCCTCCGGTTGCAAACCAGACGTTTTTCTTTCCTTGAACAGCCAAGCAGGTTCCACT
>JBAWFN010000042.1:0-9033 GCA_049591935.1 Terriglobales bacterium
CTCCAGCCCCTTGGTCCAGCCCACTTCCTTCAGCTCCCGCCGCGCCTGTGGGGGTAGGTGTTCATGGATGGACATCAGGTAGTACGCCTTCCTTCGCGACTCCGGAAAACGCCTTTCCAGGAACTCATCAAACGACTTCACGTTCTCTACCCGCCAGTACTGTCCCGCCCGTACTTCGCACAAGTACCGCCCGAGTTCGACGAACCGGGTATCCCGCTCTGCTTCTTTCTGTTTCTCCCAAGCCAGAATCTCGTCGATCTTCGTAAGCACGAAGACGGCTCGCCGGCGATTGAGCTTGGGCAGCATGGGCTGATTCTTAGTAAACAAGCTCGTCAAGCCAACCAAGGTTTTCTGCTCCGGGTCGCCGCACCAGACGGGTGTCGACCATTTCCTGTTTCCCCAGGCAAAGCCCCAGATACGGGCACGTACTGCAGGGGTTTTGCGGGAAGCGAATCCCGCTGTGCGGCAAGAACTGAGCCGACTCGATCCGGCCAATGGTATCGGCGACCAGATGGCCGAATTCATTGCGCTGATCCTCGCTAATGGTGGTGCGAAGGTACTGCACCTCGACCAGTCGCTTGCGTACGAAGATGACCTGGGCGACTTCGGAGATGCCGGTCATCCAGGAATAGCAGACGAGTTGCGGATCGAGCGAAAGCAAACCATCCGGCTCTTCCGGGTAGCGGGCCGAGGTGGTCTTCCACTCGATCAGACAGCGCGTTCCGTCTAGGTTCCCGATTGCATCAACATAGGCGACGAAGTCATTCTTCTCCGAAACCCGGCGGGTGAACTTGATCTGCAGGTTGCGGCGGGGCTGGCGAATGCGGATGCGGTCGTCCTGGCAGAAGCGGTCCAAGAGTTGAATGCCTTGCTGCAGCATCCGGTCCCAGGTATCGCGCTCCCCATACTTCAGGTTCTGGCCCTGGCAGGCGGTCCATTCCTTAAACAGGACAGCGGCCGCGTCTTCGCGGAGGAAATAAGCTGCCAGAGCGCGCTCGAAGGCCCGCCCGAACAGCATGGCGGCGCGGGTGTCTTTCTCTTGCCAGCCGTCCAGGTAGCGGTGGCGATAGCGCCTTGGGCAGGTCAGGTAGTGGCTGATTTGGGTGTAGCTGTACGTCATCGCGCCACCTCGGGGGAAGCAGCACTCGCGGGCAGAGCACATGCTTCCCATTGGCTGGCCGGTGCGAAGCCGTCGAGGTTGAGCAGGGAAGCGCCGCTGCCAACGGCATGGCTGATCCTGACCACGCCACGCAGGCCGACCAGGCTCTTCTCATCAATTTCGTCGCGGCCGAGCAGTTCGGTGTCGTAGCCGAAATCACGCAAGAACCAGTTGAGTTTCCACAGTGCTCTGGGTGTGCAGTACAGGCGACCGGTAATCGAGTGTCCGCTGAGTTCTTTCGGCTCCTGGACCGAGAAACGGAGCAAGTAAAATGGTTTCCGTGCGTCCCACCGATGGTGGGCTCTCTCAACCCGGACCAGCAGCAGACCATCGCGAACCTGGCCTGCCGCTGACGGGTCTGCCTCGTGTAAGCCTTGGATGCGGCGTCTCATGCAGCACCTTCTTTCTGGCCCAGGTAACTGTTCAATTGGCAAACCAAAGCATTGCGGTCTTTCTCGGCCCAATCGGACAGGTGGGCGACGAAGGCCTCGACCTGTCCCCGTTTCGCCTCGCGCAGCGTCTTGGCGCCGCAAAAGTCGGTCGCGTATGATTTGACAAGGCTGGCATCAAGTTGGTGCCGGCGAATCAACAGGCAGAGGCGATCGCGGACTTTGGGGCTGCCGTGGTTCCCGTTGCCATTGGCAGGCTGCGGCATCTTCTTGGACTCTGGACGCGAAGCGGGTTGGCCATCGAAGGAACCGATCTCCTCGGCCGAGCAGAGAGGGACGGCGTATGCCTTGCGCAGTGCCCGGTTCACCGCGCGGGTTTCTGCCACCCTCATTTCCGCGCCTTGGACCAACGGATCGACATTCGACGGATCAGCATCGCCATAGCCAACAAAGCCTTTGCACGTGGAGGAGCTGTAGACGGTGGCTCTGCACGCCCAGCGCGAGCTGCGAGGATCACAGAACTCGGATACCAGCTCGACGTGGATGCCACAACATTTCTTGCGCCGGGCCAGGCGAAGGAGACCAGAATGGGTCACGTACCACTTTCCTTCGATAAGGAGCAGATCTCCACTTTCAATCGATATTCTGAATTCTTGCGACCAAGCCGCGAGTGCCTGTTCAAGATCTGCGCCCAGGCGTTTCCCCCATCGGGAGCGCGCGAGTCGTAGATTCCGCCGCACCAAAGTGGCAGTCTTCTTGGCATGTGTGTCCACTGTGTACCTCCTCGATTACCTTCACTGCTTGTTTTCCCCCCGAACGGGATGTAAAAAGACGTTATAAAGAGTGAATGGTGCAGGAGTCGTATATCGCAATGTAGATATTTTATCGGTATATGGATGAAACAGTCAAGCAAGAAATCGGGGATTGCACCGGTGCGGGTAGACTGGAAAGCAGTGGGTCGACGCCTACGGGAGTTGCGTGGGTTCGATGTAACACAGCAAGAGTTTGCTCGCCGGGTCGGTGTCAGCCAGAACCATCTGTCCACTATGGAACGGGGTAAAGTCGAGATCGGCGCCGAAATCTTATTGAGAATTGGCTTGGAATTTGGCAAAAGCCTTGAGTGGTTGCTGACGGGAGAAGATCGGGCTAAGAACGTCTGACAAGCCAAGGACAACTCTCACGATATGAGCAGGGGAGGAGCGAAATCGGCGCAGAGATACTTCTTCGGTTTGCCCGCCGATACGGGCAAACTATCGAGTGGTTGCTGACCGGAAAGGACAGCTTGTAGCGGACGATTTGTTAACTGCGTCTCCTGCGGGACGCGTTTCCGCCGGACAAACGGCTTCGAACACATTCGCGGTGGCCACCGGCGAGTGCATGTGCAATGCCATCATTCCTGATTCCGTCCAGCAGGTTTGGTCATTTTCGAAGTCCGGGCGACTACTCCTGTCTGAGGGTGTCCAGGCCCACAAGAAGGAAGGACCCAAGTTTATACAGCGCCTGGTTGCCAAGCAGAAAGCCAAGGGCAAAGACTCATGACCTGCGCGGCCACCGACTGATCGCGGCGACGACTGCGACAAGAAACAGGGTGCTAAGGTGCGTGCCGTGGTAAAGGACCCTGCTGGTCCCGCGGCCGCATCCTCACAGCTTCGACTCCACGGACGGCGATGCCCCCAGGGATGTTACGCCAACAACCCATGAGGACGTTTCGCTGCAAGGTCTTCCAGAAAACTTAAGGCAAGCCGAATTGCGGCTTCTTCATTCTTTTCACCGACCCAGGGGAAGTCGGGCACGCATTTCCAAGCATTCTGCCTTTCGGAATAGGCTTGGGCACTCCACGGAGATTTCGGGTTCGAGTAGCAGTAAAGAACTTCGACGCGGTAAGTGGTTTTACCAATCATAAATTCGAGCGTTCGACGAAGCTCACATTGTGTATTGATCTTCTTGAAGTCGGCAAAGACCTTTGACATTTTCATGTTGCTTCATTCCATTCTTTTCAGTTTGATGTCTTCCCACTCGCCTCGTTTACTCGTCTGTTTGCCATTCTAAGGCCGCGATGCAGCAGACATCAAACTCTCACAACCGTAACGCCATCCGTGATCGGGGATCGACCTTCTCATCCCATCTATGGCGATGTTTCACCAACTGAGGAGACTCGCATAGTGTGGCTGGTTCGGGGTAGCGTCCGGTTTGCCGACAATCCCGACAATTAGGCGGATAGAACGCCTTCAGGGCGGACGTGACATTCCTTATGCGCCTGCCTCTCGCGTCAAAACACATAGGGAATCAGCGCCTTGACACGTGCCTTGTAACCGGGATATTCGTCGGGAAAGCTGCGCTGAAGGAGGCGTTCCTCCTGGTTCAGTTTTATCCAGAACCCTGCCGCGAACGATGCCAGTCCGACAAACGCAACCAGCAAGCCAGAGGCAACAGCTGTTCCTAGGCCCAGCAGCAGATGCCCTGTGTAAATGGGATGGCGCACAAGCCGGTAAGGGCCGGATTCCACCAGCTTGTGTCCCTGTTTCAACTCGACGTCCCTGCTCCATTCGGTGCCCAGCATCTTGCGCGACCAGATGGCCACGAACAGCCCCAGCGCACAGATGGCCACGGCGACCGAATCCGAGGAGACTGTACGCCGCATCACGACCGGGCCAAACGGGTGCACCCAGGCGGCGACGAACAGGACGAAGCCCAGCCATACCGGCAACCGGGCCAGCCTGGCCGCAAAATTCTGCGGTTCTGCCGCGGTCTTGACCGAGCGAGCGCTGATATTCCAGTACACGACGAGCGCAACCCAGCAGGCGAGAATGAGGATTCCGGTTGGCATAGAGCCGATGGTATCGCCGCAGCGAGTCGCACGGCAATTACCAGACCGGACGTCCCGGGCTGACATCGCCGATGACCGAGCCGACAGGCGATGTCACCATTGACTGCTGGTCAGTGAGTGTAACCGGGATTTTTCTCCAACGACCTTGTTGGACTGCGGCTAACTCCACAGCTTTCATTGACTTGCTTGTCTCACGGACGTAAGATTCGCGCCAGTGATCAGCCAAACCATCTCGCACTACCGCATTGTCGAGAAGCTCGGTGGCGGCGGCATGGGCGTCGTTTACAAGGCCGAAGACACCCGGCTGCACCGTTTTGTGGCCTTGAAATTCCTGCCTGACGAGGTCGCCCGTGACCCTCAAGCCCTGGCTCGTTTTCAACGCGAGGCCCAAGCCGCTTCCGCGCTGAATCATTCCAATATCTGCACTATTCACGACATTGGCGAGGAAAATGGCAAGGCTTTCATTGCCATGGAATTTCTTGACGGGATAACTTTGAAACACCGCATCGCCGGCCGGCCTCTGGATCTCGAGACCCTCCTGTCCCTAAGCCTGGAAGTTGCGGACGCCCTCGATGCCGCACACTCTCAAGGGATCGTGCATCGTGACATCAAGCCAGCCAATATCTTTGTTACCAAACGTGGCCACGCCAAGATTCTCGATTTCGGACTGGCGAAGCTCGCGCCGGGAGGAAATCCCTCGGCCGATTTTGCGCTGGCGAATGCGCTGACCGCAACGGACGAGCCTCACCTGACCAGCCCCGGCACCGCAATGGGCACGGTCTCCTATATGTCTCCAGAACAGGCGCGTGCGAAAGAGTTGGACGCGCGAAGCGATTTGTTCTCCTTCGGAGCCGTCATCTACGAGATGGCGACCGGGGCACTGCCGTTCCGTGGCGAGAGCTCCGCAGTTATCTTCAAATCCATACTCGACGCCACGCCAACTGCCGCCGTCCGGCTGAATCCTGACGTGCCGGTTGAACTGGAACGCATCATCAACAAGGCTCTGGAGAAAAACCGCGATTTGCGCTATCAGAACGCGGCGGACATGCGTGCAGATTTGCAGCGCCTGAAGCGGGATACCGAGTCCCACTCGTCAGCGGCTGCGTCCAGTGGCAGTGGCCGCATAGGGGCGGCCGATCCCGCCGTCGCAAGACCACTAAAGCTCCGTGGATACATCCTCGCCGCGGCGCTCGCCATCCTCGTCGCCGGATTCTATCTCCGGTCCCGCTTCGCGCATCCTGCCAGTACCACGCTCACCGAGAAGGACACCGTCGTACTGGCGGATTTCACCAACTCCACCGGCGACCCGGTCTTCGACGGCACTCTCAAGCAGGCTCTCGCAGTCGATCTCGAGCAGTCTCCCTTTCTCAACATTCTCTCCGACAGCAAAGCGGGGGAGACTCTAAAGCTTATGGGGCGGGCGCCCTCCGAACGGGTGACCGCGGAGGTCGCCACCGAGCTCTGCCTGCGCACTGGCAGCAAAGCCGTCGTCTCTGGTTCGATCACCAATCTCGGCAGCCAGTATGTCATCGCACTCGACGCCGTTGCTTGCAGCAACGGCGATAACCTTGCCCAAGAACGCGCCGATGCCGCCAGCAAAGAAGGCGTGCTCAAGGCGCTCGATAACTCCACCTTCGCCCTGCGTGCGCGCCTCGGCGAATCGCTCGCTTCTGTCCAGAGATTCGACGTACCCATGGAAGCCACTACCCCTTCCCTGGAAGCCTTGAAGGCCTACAGCATGGGCATCGCGACCAGCCGTACCAAGGGCGATTCCGAAGCCGTTCCCTTCATGAAGCGCGCCATTGAACTCGATCCCAACTTTGCCATGGCCTATGTCGGCCTGGGTATCGAATACGCGAATCTGGGACAAGCCAGTGTGGCCGCGGAATATGCCCGCAAGGCCTACAACTTGCGAGACCGCGTCAGCGACCGCGAGCGCTTCCGCATCTCTGCCTTCTATTTTCAATACGTCACCGGCGAAATCGACAAGGCCACCGAGGCTTACGAACTCTGGGCCAAGAGCTACCCGCGCGACATGGTGCCTCACGGCAATGTTGGCAGCCTCTACGCTTCTTTAGGTCAATACGACAAAGCCATTGCGGAAACCATTGCAGCGCAAAGCCTGGAACCCACCATTACCGACTATGCCAACCTTGCCAGCAACTACATCTCCGTCAACCGCCTGAATGATGCGCGCCTGACGCTCCAGGAAGCGCAGCGAAACCACTTTGATGGCTTGTTTATTCGCAGCGACCTGTACGCCCTCGCATTCCTGGCCACTGACACTACCGAAATGGAACGCCAGGTAGCGTGGGCGGCCGGACGATCCGGCGAGGAAGACCAGATGCTCAATACTCACGCCGATACCCAGGCCTACTACGGACGCATGGTGCAGGCACGCGACCTCGCCCGGCGCGCAGCCGAGTCCGCCATACGCGCGGACGCCAAGGAAACTGCGGCGCAATGGCTCGCCTTTCAGGCCATCCGCGAGGTCGAAGTTGGCAACGCCAGCGCCGCGCGCCAAACCGTCGCCCGCGCCCTGGCGCTCGCCCCTGGGCGCGATGTCAAACTCCTCTCCGCTCTGGCCTTAGTCCGCTCTGGCGAATCTTCTCAATCCAAGGCCATCATGGAGGCGCTAAAGAAATCGGAAAGCAGCAACACTTTTCTCAAGCTCTACTGGTTGCCCGTGCTCGAAGCATCACAGGCTCTTGCGCAACATGCGCCCGACCGGGCGGTCATCGACCTCGAGCCCTCCCTGCCTTATGAATTTGGGAATCCGCCTCCCGAGGGCAACGGCACCGTGCACCCCGCCTATATTCGTGGCCTGGCTTATCTTGGCGAGAAGAACGGTAAGGCGGCCGCGGCCGAATTCCAGAAGGTACTCGATCATCCTGGAATCGTGCAGAACTTTCTGTTTGGCTCCTTGGCCCATCTGCAACTCGGCCGCGCTTATGTCATTTCCGGAGACACGACCAAAGCCAAAGCGGCCTACCAATTTTTTTTCACCCTCTGGAAAGATGCCGATCCCGACATCCCTATCCTGAAGGAAGCCAGGGCCGAGTACGCGAAGCTGCAGTAGCCGCGTGGCGACCATGCCTGACCTAAGAATTGTCAAATGACGCTATCAGGCGTGGGTGTTGAAAAAGTCACGTCGATTGGCGGGATGAGATTGGGCAAAAGCATGTTAGAAGGGAGTGATCCTGCCCATGCGCTGTTGGATTTTCATCGTCGGAGGCCTGCTGATCATGATGGGGCAACACGACCGCTCTGAAGCACTGTTCTATTACTTCCGCCTGGAAGATCAGGTTCCCGAGAACCATCTGCTGCGGCTGATCGAGAAGCACATCAGCTTTGAGTTTGTGCGTGAGCGATTGAAAGACAGCTACAGCGACACGGGTCGGCCGTCGATCGATCCTGAGTTGCTGCTGCGCATTCTGCTGATTGGCTATCTGTACGGCATCACCAGCGAGCGAAAACTGGTGGAGGAACTGCGCATGCACTTGGCGTGGCGGTGGTTCACCGGTCTCGGCTTCGATCAGGAGATTCCCCATCACTCTACATTCTCCAAGAACCGGCACGGGCGGTTTCAAGAATCGAAACTGTTCGAGCAGTTGTTTGAACAGATCGTGCGGCAGTGTGTGGAGGTGGGACTGGTGCAGGGCAAGCACCTGTCGGTCGATGGCAGTTTCGTGGAAGCCAATGCGGCCAAGGAGAGCCGCATCCCGCGGGAGCAGTTAGCGGAAGCAGCCCACGTCCATCACACCGTGCGTCAGTTCCTGACGGAACTGGAACAGCAGAACCCGGTGGAGGAACCGGTGCATACGCAGGACCAGGTGTCGACCACCGATCCCGATTCCACTTATGCCACCAAGGGCGGCACGCCGGCTCGCCTGGGGTACTACGACAACTACCTGGTCGACAATCACAGCTGTGTGATCGTGGGAGTGCAGGCGACCGCTGCCAGGATGAGTCAGGAGACCGTTGCCGCACAAGACATGCTCACACGCTTCACCGCATGGCAAGGACGAGAGCCGGAATCGGTGGCGGCCGACACGACCTACGGGAACGGGGAGTTTTTGCAATGGCTGGCGGACCGGAGCATCACCCCCTACATGCGGACCCGCGACAGTATCCACCGAAAGAGGAGTCCATTCTTCGGCCCCGAGCGTTTCACTTACGAACCGGAACACAATCGCTACATCTGTCCTGCTGGCCAGCCCCTCAACTACGGGGGTCGAGTTTATCGGAATCGGGCCTTTAACTACATTGGAACCCGCAAACGTTGCGGTGCATGTGCGCTAAGATCCCAATGCACCAGTGCCGCTTTCCGGTCTCTTAACATCCACCAGCACGAAGCCGCCCGGCAACGTGCCCGGGAGTTGGCCAACACGGAACAGTTCGCGAAGGCACAGCGACAAAGAAAGAAGGTGGAAGCCTTGTTCGCCGAACTGAAGAATCAGATCGGGCTGCGCCGCCTGCGCCTGCGCAGACTCAAGTTCGTGCGCGAGCAGTTCTTCCTGGCAGCGGCTGCGCAGAACATTACGCGACTGGTGCGGTTCCTCCACCAACCGGCAACACCCGTTCTGCCCGCCACCACTTAACCGAACGGACAGAAGACAAACCGGCCAGGGCATGCTCGCAGATGAAAGACCTTCGGT
>JBAWFN010000043.1:0-3120 GCA_049591935.1 Terriglobales bacterium
GTACTCAACAGCGGCCCGGTTATACCAGCTCCGGTCGAAGATGACAATTTCACCTCCAGCCGGGAGTTGTTCAACGTAGCGCTGAGCATGGAGCTGCGTCTTCTGCCTCTCGGTCGGCGTGGGGAGGGCCACCACGCGAAATATGCGCGGGCTGACACGCTCCATGATGCGCTTGATCATGCCGCCTTTGCCGGCAGCGTCCCTTCCTTCGAAAAGGATGACAATCCGGGCGTTGGTGGCCTTGACCCAGTCCTGGAGCTTGACCAGCTCAACTTGTAACTTAAAAATCTCGGCCTCGTATTCTTTCTTGCCGATCTTCGGTTGGTCGTTGATGCCGGACTCTTGAGTGTTGCTATTCAGCCTTGATTTTTGTTTCTTTGTGTTCTCGTATTTCTTGCCCATCGTTTTCTGACTCCCTGGATCGGACCCGCCTGTTTAAAGGCCGGCCCGTATTTCTGCGGGTTGAAGTACGAACGTTTTGTCAGCGTTTCTGGTTCAACGACGATGACCGCCAACGGGTTCAGCGATATACCCTCGTCCTTGGCCTGACACTTCGCCGCCTGATCCTTACCAGGGGCAACTTGAGTGCCAAAAGCACAAAGTCCTAACTGCTTCCTATCTCCGGGCATCGACCCGACGCTGATAAGCTCAACGTGCCTCAATACGGGCGTTGTCCGAATGTGGGCACTGCACTCCAGGCTTCTTGCCCTGATCTGGGTACTGCATCCCATCCCGAGATCATCGAAGCGCGCGACGAACTGGAGAAAGCGAATGCCATGGTTCGTTTGGCGAAATTGGACCTCTACGTGCCGGATGTGTGGACGCCTTTGCTCGTTACAGCTATCAAAACAACGTTCCATTTCTAGCCCACAACTTCCGCAGTTTCGGTGTTCACTTCAACTACGATCTTCTCGACTCGGGGCGCAAGCAAGCGTGCGCTGCTCCGCGAACGCCAGACTCACTGTCCCAGGCGAATGAGAATCTTGCGCGGCTTACCGATGAGGTCGAACTGGCAGTGCAAACCGTCATACAACAAGCTGGAAAGGACCGAGCAAATGCGGAAGGTATCCGAGGAATTGCTGGTCTTGCGCACCGAATCCGGCGTTCTGCATGAGGAACTGGTGCGAGGAGAAGCTCTCAGCTCCCAGGCCGATATGGGTACTGCCCAGGAACTCAACGCCCGGACATTGCTTCTGCAGTCACAGCTGGATTACACCCAGGCGAACGATGAGATCACCACGCCATGGGGCAGGCACCTAAATAGATGAGCGCCAATGTAACGAGCCTCCAATCAAGTTGCTGCAAGTGGCCGCTGCATGATAATGACGATGCTCATCCGCTATCGCCATCGAATACCCGGGATCTGACAGTTCCTGAAATTCGGTCCCTCGAAGCGGCGTGCCTGTTCTTGAGCTTGGCGTCGTTCGTGATCATGCCTTAACCACGCAATGAACGGGTGCTCGGCCAAGTTTTGCTTCGCCCAGTCAAGCGCCTGCGACGTCGAATCGGTCTGGTCGTCATGCTTTCCATTCGGAAACGTAGTTAACTCGTGGATGTAAGAGGCCAGCCACTCTGCCTTCTCCGGCAGATACACAAACCCGTTTTCAATTGTGCTGGTAACGGAATTCATCCTCATGACCTTATCCAATCCCTCTTGACCTGCCCCCTGCTTTCGTTCACGTAAGAATACGACAACTTTCTTCCGTTCCCTCTCCGGTTTGAGCCGGGATGGGGGAGCGCGAGGGGCAAGGGACGGCGCTTGAATCCCTTGCCTCTCGCACAGCTGTGTAGAAGCTCGCTGCCTGCGCCGCCGCAAACTCGCTCGGGGTTTTGTATCCCAGGCTGCTGTGCGGACGTTCTTCGTTGTACTCGATCCTCCACGCCGCGATCTTCCGTCGCGCGTCGAACAAGTTTTGAAACCAGCTCACCGTCAAGCACTCATCCCGCAGCCGTCCGTGGAAACTTTCGACGCGCGCGTTCTGCGTCGGCTTGCCCGGCTGAATGTGCACTAACTCGATCTTTCGTTCCACACACCACGCCAGAAAATGCCGGCTCGTCAGCTCCGGCCCATTGTCGCAGCGAATTGCTTTCGGTTGTCCGCGCTCGGCCACGATCCCGTCCAGTACTCGCGTCACCCTCCGACTGGCGAAACTAGTATCCACTTCCAAGGCCAAACACTCTCGCGTGTACGCATCCACCACGCTCAGCACCCGGATCGCCCGTCCGCACTCCACCGCATCGTGCAGAAAGTCCAGCGCCCATTCCTGGTTCGCCGCCGTCCAGACGCGAAGCGGTTGTCCCACGCGGGCGCAATGTTTCCGCTTCTTCCTCCGGATCATCAACCCGGCCGCCCGGTACACTCGATGCACTCGCTTGTGGTTCACATGCTCTCCCGAGCGGCCCAGCAACACATGCAGCCGCCGATACCCGAAGCGCGGTTTCTCCCGCGCCAATTCCACCAGCCGCGTGCGCAGCGGTTCATCGTTGCGCCTGCTCTGATAGCGATAGCTTGATACCGCCATCGTCACCAACCCGCACGCACGCCGCTGGCTGAAGGCATACTCCCCGCGCACTTGCTCGACAGCCGCCTTCAAGGCTACGAGCTCCAGCCGTTTTTTCGGATCACCGACTGCAGGGCTTCTTTGTCCAAACTCAGATCCGCCACCAGCTTTCGCAGTTTCGTGTTCTCATCCCGCAGTTGCTTCGCTTCCTGTGCCTGGCTCACGTCCATGCCACCGTACTTCGCTTTCCAGGCGTAGAGCGTATGCTTGGACACTCCCACCTCTCGCGCCACATCTTCCACTTTCCGTCCTGCCTCTACTTGCTTCAGCGCCCCGATCATCTGCGCTTCCGTGTGCCTGCTCTTCGACATACCTTCTTCCCCTTTCTTTCGCACAAATCATACTCAGCTTTGTGCGGAAACAGGGGAGCAGGTCACGGAAAGGACGTTTCTTCAGACTTTCTGCTTGGCGATATTCAGATTGATAGGCGGGATTTTCTTTCGAATTGCCCGTCACTGGGGAGTGACCGTGACTTCCTACAAGCCGACATATCAGTACTAATCCGGTGTCGGTGAGCGCATTGGCGATTTGGCACTCGTCCAGACGCATCGCCGCCGAG
>JBAWFN010000044.1:0-1627 GCA_049591935.1 Terriglobales bacterium
GGCTTCGTCACGACAAGAACCAAATTTACCGCGAGCTCCGCACTGGAGCTTCGGTTATCGCTCGCGAAGCATTCTGCACCTTGCTGTGCTTGCGTCCATAAGTAAAATAAATCACCAGTCCGATGACAAGCCACACCACCAGCCGTATCTGCGTAGCGGGAGAAAGAAAAACGATCAGCGCTCCGGAAAAAAGAATCGAGAGAATGGGAACCAGCGGCACGAACGGCGTCTTGAATGGCCGGTTGATATCGGGATGCGTTCGGCGCATCACCCAAACTCCCGCACTGACGAGCACGAAGGCAAGCAGCGTGCCAACGCTCGTCATCTCATCGAGTACATTGAGCGGAATCACCGTAGCCAGAATCGCAACAAAAATTCCCACAACAATAGAACTGAGATAAGGGGTGCGGAAGCGGTGATGAATCTTGCCAGCCCAGGGCCAGAGCAAACCATCACGCGACATCGAGTAGAACACCCGCGACTGGCCGAGCAACATGACCAGCATGACCGTAGCTAAACCGCCCAGGGCGCCAATCTCCACCAAGAACGTGGCCCATTGCTGGCCCGCCACGCGGATGCCGACGACAACGGGGTCGGGAACGTTGAGCTGCTGGTACGGCACGATGTGGGTCAACAGGCCGGAAACCAGGATATACAGCACGGTGCAAATAACCAGCGAACCCAGAATGCCCAGAGGCATGTCTTTTTTCGGATTCTTAGCTTCCTGGGCCGCAGTCGATACCGCGTCGAAGCCGATGTAGGCGAAGAAGACGACGCCGGCTCCGCGCAAAACTCCCGACCATCCAAAGTGTCCCCACTCCCCGGTATTGGGAGGAATGAACGGGTGCCAGAAGTTCGGTTGCCCGTGGTGGGTATACAAAAACCATCCGGCGAGCACGATGAACATGCACACCACCGCAACTTTCATGATCACCACGGCGGTGGTAAAGTTCGCCGACTCCTTGATGCCGATCACCAGAATCGTAGTGATGACCATGATCACCAGAAATCCGACGTAATCGTACTTCAGGTGCACGGGCGTGCCGAAAAGGACGAAATCGGAGGTTGGAAATGCCGGCAAGTTCATACCAAGATCGTGCAGAAACGCCCGCAAATGGCCGCTCCAGCCCACCGCAACGGTGGCTGCGCCGAAGGCATATTCCAAAATCAAGTCCCAGCCGATGATCCATGCGACCAGTTCGCCGAGGGTCGCGTAAGAATAGGTATAAGCGCTGCCGGCAATCGGGATCATCGAGGCAAACTCGGCGTAGCATAAACCCGCGAATGCGCAGGCAACGCCGGCGAGAACAAAGGAAATCACGATAGCGGGTCCGGCAAACTGCGCAGCGGCCTGCCCGGTGATGACAAAAATTCCTGCGCCAATAATTGCGCCGATGCCGAGCGTCAGCAGATTCAACGGCCCGAGGGCGCGCCGCAGGGTTTGTTCGCCTTCAACTTCAACCGCCTCTTTCATCAGAGTTGGGAGGTCTTTCCTCGCGAACAAATTCGCCATGCTTCTTTTCTCCTTGAACCTTAGGATGAGCTGACCGAGCGTGAACTGAGATTCCACGCGTAATATACCGGGATACCGAGCAAGACCACAATCAATCCCGGCCAGGTGTACTGC
>JBAWFN010000045.1:0-101617 GCA_049591935.1 Terriglobales bacterium
GCGACAAAGTGTACGTGCTGGAAGTGAACCCACGGGCCTCGCGCACAGTGCCGTATGTTTCCAAAGCCACGGGCGTGCCCATGGCCAAGATTGCCGCCCGTCTGATGACTGGCCGCAAGCTGCGCGAATTTTTGCCCGAGTTCATTGAGCGCCGCGCCGACCTGGATACTGGGAGCTTTTACTACGTGAAGTCTCCGGTGTTCCCCTGGAACAAGTTTCCTGGCGTCGATACGGTTCTGGGGCCGGAGATGAAGTCTACGGGCGAAGTTATGGGCGTGGCCGATAACTTTGGCGAGGCCTTTGCCAAGGCGCAAATTGCTGCCGGACAAAAACTGCCGACCAAAGGCACAGTGTTCATCAGCGTGACTGATCACGACAAGCCGCAGGTGGCTGACGTAGCCCGCAAGTTTGCCGACATGGGCTTTCACCTGGTAGCCACGGCGGGCACGGCTGACATTATCGAACGCGCTGGAATGGCAGTGGAGCGCGTCTACAAAGTAAAGGAAGGGCGGCCGAACGTAGTGGACCTAATTAAGGGCGAGCGCATGCAGTTGGTCATCAACACCCCCCACGGGCTCGAGCCCTGGTTTGACGAGCAAGCGATCCGTCGGGCCGCCGTGAACGCGCGAATCCCCACCATTACCACGCTCGCCGCTGCCCGCGCCGCCGCGGAAGGCATCGCGGCCTTGCAACGCGGGGAAGTGAACGTATTCGCATTACAAAAGCTACATGCGGAGCGCGGCGCTAGGGTAAGGCACTGAGCCTTCCCAGGATGTCGAGCCGGACGTAAATTCTTGATTCGGCTGTGAATCGCGGCCAGTCGAAGAAATTCTGGCAGCTATCTCACTTCTAATCTGTTGCCAGTTCCTGACTCGCGAATCCTTTTCGCAAAAACACCCCTCCTCCCTGTAGGAGGATTTCTAAGCCAATGGAAACAGTCACGGTCTCGGCTCTGGCTGGGCAAAAGGATGACCCCGTCCGGAGCCAGTGGATCGACGTTCGTTCCGCCACGGAATTTGCGGCTGGGCATTTGCCTGGAGCTATCAACATCCCAATGGACGAGATAGAAGCGCGGCTGCATGACCTCAGCCCGGAACGCCCGATTGTGCTGGTGTGCAAGAGCGGTGGGCGGGCCCGCATGGTGGCAGAGTTGTTGGAACCCTGCCGAAAAGAGGTGAGCGTGCTTGCAGGCGGCACGGACGCCTGGAGCAAAGCCGGGCTGCCGCTAGTGGCAAGCAGGAGAACACGCTGGTCGCTAGAGCGGCAAGTGCGGCTGGCGGCAGGAGGGCTTGTACTCGCTGGGACACTTCTGGCCGTCACGGTGAGCCAGGATTGGCTTGTGCTGACAGGGTTTGTCGGCCTGGGGCTGATGTTTGCAGGGCTTACCGACTACTGTCCTATGGCCGTCCTGCTGGGCGTGATGCCCTGGAACCGTACTAAGCACTGCCCCCTGGGAGCAACCATCAAACCGGAGAAGAGTTATTTGTAACGGGCGTCACTGACGGAAGCTGCAGAACCGTGGCAGAATCGCCATGTGGACTTTGAAAAGCTGGCCAACGAGCACAAAGACGCAGTCTACCGGCAGATGCTGCGCGTGTGCGGAAACCGGGAGGATGCCGAAGACGTGCTGGTGGAGGCTCTATTGAAGGCTTATCGCCATCTTGACCAGCTTCGCGATCAGCGAGCTTTCCGATCCTGGCTGGCCGCCATCGGCAAACGAGTTTGCTGGCAATTGAAGGAGCGGGAGGCGCTGTTGCCGGTGCTCCAACTCTCGTCGCTCGAAGACGAGGGCCGCGAACTGGCGGGCAAGGACTCCAGCCCGGAAGCAGGAGCAACCGTGGCCCAGATGAAAGAGCTTTTGAGCGAAGCGATGAACAAGCTGCAAACAGAATACCGCTCGGTCTACGAAATGCGAGACCTGCAGAGCCTTCCGGGAGAAGAGGTTGCTCAGAAGTTGGGGATTTCCTTGGCAGCTATGAAATCCCGTTTGTACAGAGCGCGAAGTTTGGTTCGAAAGCACATCGATGGTGCCCTAATGCCTGTCGACGGCAAAGTCGCTTCCGAACCAGGGACGAATTGAAGGACGGAGGTACGTCATGGAAGTGTTGATAGAACATCTGGGAGCTGTACAGTTCGAGATCAAAGCACGCCAGCATACCATCGCTTGCGACCAGCCAGCGGAGAATGGAGGGTACGATGAAGGTATGACGCCGCCCGAGCTGCTTTTGGCGTCCCTCGGTTCGTGTGCTGGCTTTTATGCCGCCATGTATTTACGCAAGCACAAGCTGGCGGAGCAGGGAACCAGAGTACGGGTGTCGGCGGAGAAATTGAAAGATCCGGCGCGCATGGACAATTTTCGCATTGAGATCGAGGTTCCGGACGAGCTTGGCCAGAAACATCGCGATGGTCTGGAGCTGGCGGTGCATCACTGCCTGATTCACAACACGCTGCTGCATCCGCCGTCGATCACGATTGATATCAAGAACCCGGTAATGGCTCAGCTCTGAGCGGGACCCTGCCCAAAACTGGTAAGCTTGAAGCAGGGACGACCAAAAGGGCTACCATGTTATTGAACGGAATCTTTCCTCCCATCACCACGCCGTTCTATCCGCAGGGCAATGTGTATTTCAAAAAGCTCGAGGCGAATGTCGAGCGCTACTCGAAGACACCGGTGGCGGGAATCGTCGTGCTCGGCTCGACCGGCGAGGCGATTCTGCTTTCTGACATGGAACGGCGCGATGTTTTGCAGAGCGCCAGAGAGGTTTGCGCTCCGAGCAAGGTGTTGATTGCGGGGACGGGGATGGAGTCGGCCGATGAAACCCTGCAACTTACCGAATATGCGGCGAAACTCGGCTATGACATCGCCATGGTGCGCACCCCGCACTACTACAAAAAACAAATGCAGCCAGCGAATATTTTGGCCTTCTACCGATTTGTGGCCGATCGCGCGCCGCTGCCGGTGATCATTTACAACTTTCCCCAAGCTACCGGCTATGACATTCCGGCGGAGTTGGTCACGGAACTGGCAGGTCATCCCAACCTGATCGGGATCAAGGAATCCAGCGGAGACGTGGAGAAGGTTCGTCGCATGGTGGAGGGGACGCGGCAGGTAGGACGAACTGCGATCGTGACTGAGACTTTCGAGGCGGTTACGCCGCGGATGTTGAGCGCCGCGGCGCAGGGGAACGGGGAACTGGTAACCATCGCGGGGAGTGCCGGTGCGTCGAAACCATCTTCTTCCGCAGTCGCCGTGGTCAGCGGCTTGAAGACACGCCAGAAAGAGGTCGGCTTTCAAGTGCTGGTGGGGGCGGCGCAGAAGCTGGAGCCGTCGCTGCAAGCCGGGGCTGTGGGCGCGATTCTCGCCTTCGCTGATCTTGCCCCAACCGCCTGCTACGAAATTTACGCCGCCTGGAAAGAAGGCGACTTTGAATTGGCCCGTCTGAAGCAACAGCGCATCGTAGAAGCGGCGCAGCGAGTCGTGGGGGAATTGGGCATCCCTGGGATCAAGTACGCCATGGACTTCAACGGTTACTACGGCGGTCCGGCACGGCTGCCGCTGCTGCCCATCACAGGTGGCCTGAAAGAAGAAGTTGAGCGGCTGCTCGCTGATATTCGGAATTAGAAATACAAATATCTCACCGCGGTGAAACGGCAGACATCTCACGCGCGGCAACTTTCCAGCAAGAGGCGCTCGGACCTTCGCAACCAGTTCTCAGATATCAGTTCCCAGTTCCCAGATTGCTTGGTATACTATTTGAACGAACGTTCGAACGCTATGGTCTCTTCCACCCCGGTTACGTCTTCGGCTCCCGCACGCCGCCGCGCGCCCGTGAGCCGAGCTCCTGAGCCGGAGAGCCGCTTTGACCGCAGGCTCAACAAGATTCTGCTTCATGCCACGGAAGTCTTCTACGAAAAAGGTTATGCGGGCGCCTCGATGCGCGACCTTTCGCGCGCCAGCGGCATGTCGCTTTCTGGGCTTTACTACTATTTCGAGTCCAAGGAAAAGCTGCTCTATCTGATCCAGAAAGAGACCTTCACGACCATCGTCGAGCGGCTGCGGGAGCGGCTGGAGGCGGTCTCCGATCCGGAGCAGCGGATTCGCATCTTTATTCTGAATCACCTGGAATATTTTCTCGTCAACCGCAGGGCCATGAAGGTCCTTTCTCATGAGGATGACGTGCTCAAGAACGGATTTGGCGCAGAAGTCGCAGGCATCAAACGGGAATATTATCGACTCTGCGTGGGCTTGCTCGACGACTACAGGCGCGAGCGTAAACTGGAAGGGTCGAGCCGTCTCGCGGTCCTGACACTGTTTGGCATGATGAACTGGATTTACACCTGGTACAACCCGCGGGTCGACGCCGACGCGGAAGAGATCGCCGGCAAGATGGGCGACATTTTTCTTCGCGGCGTGGGTGCAGTTGCCCCGCGCAGGAAGAATCGGAAAAAGAAACCGGTAAACTGAACTTAAATTCTATGGATCGTAAAAAGGAGTTGTGACATGGCTACTACGCTGTCGCCGGCCACCGGCGAAACCACCAAGACACTGGTCAACTACCGCACCGACCGCGGGGTGGCGGTGATTGAGATGTTCGACCCGCCCGCCAACACCTACACCTATGAAATGAACCGTCAGCTGGATGAGGCCATCCTGAAGGCCCGCATGGATAACGATGTTTATGTGCTGGTGCTCACGGGATCAGGAGACAAGTTTTTCTCCGCCGGCGCCAACATCAAGATGCTGTCGACCGTCGATCCGACCTTCAAGTACTACTTCTGCCTGCATGCCAATGAAATGCTGCTGCGGCTGGAGCACACGCCGAAGCTGGTGATTGCGGCCATCAACGGCCACTGCGTTGGCGGCGGGTTGGAGATCGCGATGGCGGCCGACATTCGCATCGCCCGGCAGGATGCGGGGAAGATTGGCTTGCCCGAAGTAAACCTTGGCGTGCTTCCGGGAACCGGTGGAACCCAACGTCTGTCGCGCATGGTGGGGAAGAGCAAAGCCATTGAGCTGATGGTAACGGGGAACACTTTCTCGTTCGAAGAGGCGAAAGAGTTGGGGATCGTCAACGACATCTTCGAGCGCGACGGGTTCATGGACAACGTCATGGAATACGCTCGCCAGTTCTGCCCGCCCAACAAGGCTTCCAAAGCGGTGGGGCGGATCAAACGCGCAGTGCAGACCGGATGGGAGATTCCTATGGAGTCGGCGCTGGCGGTGGAACGTGAGAACCAGCAGTTGCTGTTCCAGAGTGAAGACGCTAAAGAAGGCCTGGCGGCTTACGTGGAGAAGCGGCCGGCGGTGTTCAAGGCGAAATAGTCAGACGGTGGAGGACGGGCGTCGCGCCCGGCCTCCAGCAAACTTGCTAAAACCTTAACCACAGAGGGCGCGGGGGATCACAGAGGGGATCTGGAAACTGATGCTGACAGCTACGAAAACCAAACTTTCCCCCGGCCGGTTGTTGATTGACGGGCAGTGGGTGGAAACCGCAAAGAAGTTCGACACTTCGAATCCGGCAACCGGGGAAGTGTTGACCCAGATTGCGTCCGCCTCCTCCGGCGACGTTGATCGTGCAGTGGCCGCGGCCCGCAAGGCATTTGACGACCGGACCGGCGCCTGGCGCAAGATGTCGGCCAGCGAGCGCGGACGCCTGATCTGGAGGCTGGCCGACCTGCTCGAAAAGAACATCGACGAGTTCGCCGAACTTGAGACCCTGGACAACGGCAAGCCGATCTTCGAATCGCGCTACGTGGATATGCCCATGGTCATCGACGTCCTGCGCTATTACGCGGGCTGGGCGACCAAGATTCACGGAGAAACCGTCAACACGTTCGAGGCTGCCTTTACCTACACCTTGCGCGAACCGGTAGGCGTGGTCGGCATGATCGTGCCGTGGAATTTTCCGCTGCTGCTGTCATCGTGGAAACTCGGTCCGGCGCTGGCCTGCGGTAATACCGTGGTGTGGAAGCCGGCCAGCCTGACTCCGCTTACTGCGCTGCGCTTCGGTGAATTGGCGGTGGAAGCGGGAGTTCCAGCGGGTGTGATCAACGTCATCACCGGCAACTCCGAGGTGGGCCGCACCATGGTGCGCCATCCCGGCATCGACAAGATTGCGTTTACCGGATCGACCGAGGTCGGCAAAGAAATCATGCGGGGTGCGGCTGACACCATGAAGCGCATCACGCTGGAGCTCGGCGGCAAGTCTCCGAACATCATTTTCGCGGATGCCGACATTGATAGCGCCGTGAAGGGAGCCATTACCGGGATTTTCTACGGCAAAGGCGAAGTCTGCAATGCCGGGTCGCGGCTGTTCGTCGAGAGCAAAGTGCAGGACGAGTTTCTGGAGAAGTTAGTGGCCCGTGCCAAGAAGATGCAGCCTGCCGATCCGCTCGATCCCAAGACCCGTATGGGCGCCATCGTCAGTCAGGAGCAGATGCAGACGGTGCTCGGATACATCGAGGTGGGCAAGAAAGAAGGAGCCAAACTGATTGCTGGTGGCAACCGGGTTTCGGTCGATGGCAGTAAGGGCTATTTCATTGAACCTACGATCTTCAGCGGCGTCAACAACAACATGAAGATTGCGCAGGAAGAAATTTTTGGGCCGGTGCTGGCGGCGATCAGCTTTGACGACATCGATTCGGCCATCGCGCAGGCCAATCAGAACCCGTACGGGTTGGCTTCGGCGGTCTGGACACGTGATCTGAAAAAAGCACATCTGGTGTCGCGGCAGCTAAAGGCTGGAACCGTGTGGATCAATACCTACGGACTGATGGACGCGGCCATGCCCTTCGGCGGATATAAGAGCAGTGGGTTGGGCCGTGAGCTGGGTGAAAAAGCTTTGGAACACTACACCGAAACCAAGACGGTGTGGATGAACTTGGGATGAAAAGCATTAACCACAAAGGACACGAAGGTTCACAAGGGAGATCCCACGATGCGACCTTCGCGAGCCTTTGCGTGTCGTTCATAGAATTGGAGCATTTATGCCTGGGAAAGTAGCAAAAATCGGGACGTTCAGCGATTGGATCGGCTTGTTCGACGATTGGCGCAAAGATATCGGCGTCAATCACAAGGAAATTGCTGACTTCAAATTCGACACCCTCTACGGTGCCATTGAAACTGATGAGATCCAGTTTGGCGCTTTCAAGGGCAACAAGAAGTGGGAGAACCTGCGGCAGGTGCCGACGCAGCAGATGCGCGATGCGCTCATCAATTTGATCGTGTATCAGGGCGACACCGAGTTTGCCAGCGTGGAGCAGCAGCGCAATCTGTTTGAGAGTGCGCCGTCCGACTGGGACCGTCGCGCGATTACCCGGGTGATGATCGAAGAAATGCGCCACGGCTGGCAGATGTGCGCCTTGCTGATCGCACACTTCGGCTACTCCGGCAAGGTGGAGGCGCAGAAGATGCTGGAGCGGCGTGCGTTCGAGAACAAGCGCCTGCTGGGCGCGTTCAATGTTGAGGTCGACAACTGGATGGACTTTTTCACCTACACCGACTTTGTGGATCGTGACGGCAAGTTCCAGTTGCAGATGCTGAAATATTCTGCGTTCGCTCCGCTGGGCCGTTCGATGTCGTACATGCTGCGCGAGGAAGCTTTCCACATGGGCACGGGCAACGACGGTCTGCGGCGAATCGTGGAAGCCGGCGTAATTCCAGCATGGCTGATTCAACGCTATCTGAATAAGTGGATTTCGAGCTCGTACGATCTGTTTGGCACGGACCATTCCGGGTCGGCTCATTGGGCCTACGTGTGGGGAATCAAGGGCCGCTATGATGAACCGAAAAATACAGAGGCGGCGAACGTTGACGAATTGAACGACTACAACCGGCAGCTTTATCGGGATGAGGTCGCGGGCCTGATCGAGCGTTTCAACAGCGCATTAAAGCCGGGACAACCAAAGCTTTACGCGCCACACATCAAGTTTAACCGCAACATCGGGCGCTGGGCCGGGCAGAAGTTCCATGCGCAGAGCGGCGAGCCGCTGGACGACAAGGCTTACGAGCAGCACGTGAAAGAGTATATGCCGACCGCGGAAGACAAGAAGTTGCTGCTCGACATTATTGGCAACGAGAAGAAATGGATTGCGCCGAAAGAGGGAGCGCGCGATCCGTTGGCGTCAATCGGGGAAGTGAGAAAGTCGGCGATCAACCTCTAGAGAGCTGCGGAGCTTCGCTCGGGGACGGGCGGGGTCGCCGTCCCCACAATTTGCTCATGACCACTTTGACTTCTATCCCGACTCCGAGTTCGCGGGCTTACAGCCTGGGCGAACTGATGGTGGCCACGGCGGCGCGCGAGATTGGTGACCGGGAAGTAGTTTTTGTCGGAATGCGGCTGCCGCTGATTGCCTTTGTAGTCGCAAAGAAGACGCATGCGCCCAACGCGATTGGGCTGTTCGAGAATGGCGTCATCCGATCGACTCCGGCGGCGGAGCTGATCTACACCATGGCGGACCCTCCGAACATTCTGGGAGCAACCCAGTGTCTGGACATGCTGGGGGTGATGAGCTTGCTGCAATCCGGACGCGTGCATTTGGGATTCCTGGGAGCAGCGGAAGTTGACCGCTTTGGCAATCTGAACTCGACTGAGGTACAGGGGCCAAAAGGGATGGTTCGCTTGCCAGGATCCGGCGGAGCTTGCGATATCGCTTCGCTGGCGCAGCGTTTTGTGGCTCTGCTGGAGCACAGCAAGCAGCGGCTGCCGGAGCGCGTGTCGTTCCTTACGAGTCCGGGAAACGGAGATGGTCAGGATTGGCGGCGACGCCTGGGGCTGCCGCGTGGAGGCCCGTCGGCAGTGATCACGACGAAAGCTGTGCTGCGATTTGGCGAGGATGGGGAAGCATTTCTTGCATCGGCGCATCCCGGAATCGACGTGGAAGATGTGCTGGAGAATACCGGCTGGGGGTTGCGCTGCGGCAGGGAAGTGCCGCCAACGCCGGAGCCGAGTGTTGCGGAGCTACAGGCAATTCGCGAATACGACAGCGAAGGGTTTTGGACGAGTTGAGTCGGATTATGAGTACGGTGACAACCACAAAATCGCGGATCGCCATGGAGATCCAGCCGCCGGTTGCACGGGTGCGCCTGCATAACCCGCCGGTCAACGTCATCGACATTGCGATGATGGAAGAGTTGGCGGCGGAGCTGACCGAAATCGAGTCACAGCCAGACATCAGCGTGGTCGTACTGTCGGGCTCAGCAAAGACGTTTTCCGCTGGCGTGGATGTCGCCGCGCATACCCCGGACAAGGTGCGCGAGATGCTGGCCAAGTTTCACGGCGTGATTCACACCTTGATCAACAGTAGAAAAGTGACGATTGCCTGTGTCCACGGAAACTGCCTGGGCGGAGGCGCGGAACTGGCGGCAGTGTGCGATCTGGTTTATACCTCTGAGTCTGCCACCTGGGGCTTTCCGGAAATCAAGCTGGGCTGCTATCCGCCGGTTGCGGCTACGGTGCTTTCGGCGATTGTCGGCCAGAAGCGCGCGGCCGACCTGATTCTCACTGGCCGCAGCATCAGCGGCAGGGAAGCGGCGGAGATTGGCTTAGTCAATCGAGCGGTGCCGGATGAGGAAGTTGAGGCGGCGGCGCAAGAGGCGCTGGATCGGTTGGCGAAGCTCAGCCCGGCGGCGTTGGCATTAACAAAAAAAGCGATCTATGTGTGGGATGCCATGCACTTTCACAAAGGACTGGCACGCGCCGAGAGCATTTATCTTGACGAGTTGATGAAGACACATGACGCGCAAGAGGGAATCAGCGCCTTCATCGAGAAGCGGCAACCGAAGTGGAAAGGGAAGTGATGGCTAAGCTGCTCACCATGCACGACGCTATTGCCGACCTGGTGCCCGACGGCGCATCAGTCGCGCTTGGCCTGCAGATGGAACAGATGATTCCCTTCGCCGCCGGACACGAACTCATTCGCCAGAAAAAGCGCGGGCTGACGCTGATTGGGCCGATCTCGGACACTTTGTTTGATCAGATCATTGGCGCTGGATGCGTCGAGAAAGTTATCGCTGCCTGGGTGGGGAATGTCATGATGGGCTCGGCATACAACTTCCGCCGCGCGGTCGAGCAGGACGGAATGAAGGTCATCAACATGACCAATTTTGCCGTGGCCCTGGCGCTGCAAGCGGGAGCGATGGGTGTCCCGTTTTTGCCTACGAAAACAGGCTTAGGCAGCGACACCACAAAGGGCAATCATTTCTTCTATCAGATATTTTCTCCCTTTGAAGGAAAAGAGCCTCTGTGGGCGGTGCGTGCGTTGACGCCCGATGTCACCATCGTCCATGTTCAGCGGGCCGACCGCGAAGGTAACGCGCATTGCTGGGGCAACTTTGGGGTGATGATTGAAGGCGTACGCGCTGCCAAGCGCGTGATTGTTGTGGCTGAAGAAACCGTCGAGCCGGAGGTCATTGCCAGCGATCCGAATCGAACCGTGATTCCTGGATTCCTGGTGAATGCGGTTGTCGAGTGCCCGTATGGGGCGCATCCTTCACCGGTGCAGGGACACTACAAACGCGATGACGCTTTCTTCCGGCAGTATCACGAGCAGACCAAGACGAAACAGGACACGGAAGCCTGGCTGGCGCGCTGGGTGTATGGCGTGGCAGACCGCCGGGCGTACATGAATCAACTGGGCGCGTGCCGCGTGGACGAGCTCGGAGTAAAGCAGCACGCGTATGCGGCGCAGGCGGATTTTGGGTACTAAAGGGCTTCTAGCCGCTGGCTCCTAGCTTGAGCTTTGCTAGAAGCTGGCAGCCAGAAGCTAGAAGCTGCACTATGAAAAAAGAACTCATCGAACTGCGCGTCAACGGCCGCTCGCACGAGATCGCCATCGAGCCCAGCAAGCTGCTGCTCGATGCGCTGCGGCAGGATCTTGATCTCACCGGCTCCAAACGCGGCTGCGATGATTCTTCCTGTGGGGCGTGCACGGTGCAGGTGAATGGCATTCCTATGCTTTCTTGCACCATGCTGGCGGCGAGCTGCGAAGGCCAGGAAATCACCACGGTCGAGGGCGTGAGCGAACACGGTAGCCTGGCGGCTATTCAGAAAGCTTATGGCGATTGGGGCGGCTCGCAGTGCGGATATTGCACGCCGGGCTTCATGATGACGGTCAGGCATCTGTTGGCGCAGAATCCTAATCCGACGGAAGCCGAGATTCGCAATGGATTGAGCAGCAATTTGTGCCGCTGCACCGGGTACAGCCAGATGTATCAGGCGATCAAGGCGGCGATTGAGGCAGAGCAGAAGGGGATGGCGGTGGCGAAATGATCCCCGATACTTTGTCATTACGAGCGCAGCGAGCAATCTGCTATTGCGTGCTCGCATTGTCCGGACTTGCGGCTTCGCAAGAACTTCCCCCCGGTTGGCGGAGACCTACAGCGGCAGAGACGTCAGACGGGTGGCGGCACAAGAGTCCGACAAGGTTCCTGAAGGTCAAAGGCGATTTCGACGGCGATGGAAAATCGGATGTTGCAGAGATCTTAATCAATCCGTCCTCTAGTCAGTTTGCACTGTTCGTAAAGCTGTCATGGACAGGAGAATGGCAGTTAGTTGGGAAGCCCTATGATGAGAAGTCGCTCGATCGTTTTGGGATCGACTTCGTCAAGCCTGGGAAATACGAAACGGCCTGCGGAAAGGGTTACGGCGATTATGCATGCGCCCATGGCGAACCGGAATCCCTGAAGCTCTCAACGGCGGCGATCGATATCTTCTACACAGAGAGCTCCGACAGTATTGTTTATTGGGACGCTGCTATCAAGGCGTTTCGAGAGGTTCTGATAAGCGACTAGCGAATTCTATGACTGACTTTTCCATCATCGGTAAGTCCATCGCCATGGTTGATGCCGCGGGGAAGACCACTGGGTCGGGCAAATACGCCGACGACCTCAGCTTGCCCGGGATGCTGGTCGGCAAGATTCTGCATTCGCCGTATCCGCATGCGCGTATCAAGCGCATTGACACCAGCCGGGCTGAGAAACTTGACGGCGTGGTCACGGTTGTCGTCGGGAGCGATGCTCCGAATCCTTATGGCATTCTTCCCGTTGGCCACGATGAGTATGCGCTGGCGCTCGACAAAGTGCGCTACGTCGGCGACAACGTGGCTTGCGTGGCTGCGGTGGACGAGTTCACTGCCGAGAAAGCTCTGGAACTGATCGATGTGGAATACGAAGTTTTGCCGGCTTACTTCGATCCTGAAGACTCGATGAAGGCCGAGAGCAACCTCATCCACGACAACAAGCCGAATAACATCGAAAAAGACTATCACCACGTTTTCGGCGATCCCGAAAAAGGTTTTGCCGAGGCTGACCATGTTGCCGAAGCGCGTTTCATTGCTAACGAGGTCACCCATGCTGCCATGGAACCGCATGCCACGCTGGCTGCGTTTGAGATCGATCCGCAGACCGGCAATCCTGGCCGCTTGATCGTGCAATCGTCCACCCAGGTGCCTTACTACCTGCAGCACAAGCTTTCTCTAGTGCTGGAAATGCAGATGTCGCAGATTCGCGTGATCAAGCCGCTGGTGGGCGGCGGCTTTGGCGGCAAGAGTGAAGTGATTCCTCTCGAAATCATCGCTGCCATCGCGGCACGCAAAGCGAAAGCGCCGGTCAAGATCACCTATACGCGGGAAGAGGTTTTCTGGGCGCATCGCGGGCGGCCGCGGACCATCATTGATATGAAGACCGGGGTCAAGAAAAACGGCAGCATTACCGCCGTCAAGGCGCGCGTAGTGCAGGATGGCGGCGCATATTGCTCCTACGGCGTGGTCACGATTCTTTACTCTGGCGCGCTTTTGGGCGCGCTTTACGATATCCCTAATATTCAGTACGACGGTTATCGCGTGCTGACCAACAAGCCGGTTTGCGGCGCCATGCGCGGACATGGCACGGTGAATGTCCGTTTTGCTTTTGAAACGCAATTGGACGAACTGGCTGCCGCCATCGGGATGGATCCTGCTGAGATTCGGCAGCACAATTTGCTGAAGCCGCCGTGCATCACGGTGAATGGGTTGCGAGTGCAAAGCTATGGCCTGCCGGAGTGCATTGAGAAGGTGGTCGAGCGTTCCGGCTGGAAGCAGCGCAAAGGCAAGCTGCCGAAGGGCCGCGGCTTGGGGGTGGCGTGCAGCCACTACGTTAGCGGCGCCGCGAATTCAATTATCCGGTCCGACATGCCGCACTCGACCGTAAACATCAAGATTGATCGCGACGGCGGCGTCGTGGTTTATACCGGCGCGTCTGATATTGGCCAGGGCTCGGACACCATGGTGGCGCAGATCACTGCGGAGACTCTGGGCTGCACCATCGCGAGGGTTCGGGTGATCGCGGCTGACACTGACCTCACGCCCATCGATATTGGTTCGTATTCAAGCCGCGTTACCTTCATGAACGGCAACGCTACTTTGAGAGCCGCGCAGGATGTGAAGAAACAGATTGCTTCGGCGGCTGCGCGGAAGATGGGTTGCGACGCCGAACAGTTGGTCTTTAGGAACGACCTGGTTCGCAGGAAGGATTTCGCGGGCGAGGGCGCGCGCGCCACACAGTCTGAGGCTTCTGTTTCAGGCCACGTCGAAGGCCAGATCCTGCGCGGATCGCTGCAGCAGAAACGCAAGGACGAGGGCCCAAAGGACCAGTTGTCCTTTGAAGAAGCGGTGGTCGCGGCCATCGACTTCCACGGCGCGCTTAGCGGGACCGGTTCGTACGCGCCTCCTGCGGAGGCTCGCGGTGGAAAGCACAAGGGCGCTGGAGTCGGGCCGTCGCCTGCGTATTCTTACTCAGCCCAGGTGGCTGAAGTCAGCGTTGACGAAGAGACCGGCGAGGTGACCGTTCACAAAGTTTGGGCGTCGCACGACTGTGGCCGCGCTTTGAATCCGGTCTCGGTTGAGGGGCAGATCATTGGCTCGGTTTGGATGGGCATGGGCCAGGCGCTCACTGAGGAAATGGTCTGGAAGGACGGCATGCTGATGAATCCGGGGCTGCTTGAATATCGCAGCCCGTCATCGGTGGAATCGCCTGAAGTGGAGGCGATTATTGTGGAGAGCATTGACCCTGAGGGTCCCTACGGCGCGAAGGAATGCAGCGAAGGCTCGCTGGCGGCGACCATCCCCGCGATTTCGAATGCCATTTACGATGCAGTTGGCGTGCGTCTGCATGAGTGTCCCTTCACGCCGGAGCGGGTGCTGGCGGGGCTGCGGGCTAAGAAGAACGCCAAGCACATCAATCTGACGGAGGGCGTCGATCCCACATCCCCTGCGCGTTTCCGCGAGCATGGTGGATCGTTGTGGTTCCGTGGCAAAGGCCCAGAGCGGCATCCGCTGGACCCATCGCGCCGGGAAGCTCCCGCCGCAGCGGCAGGTGACGATTGAGCCTGCCTGAATTCAAGCTCTTGCGACCGCGGTCGTTGGATGAAGCGGTGGGATTTCTGGCGAAGCATGCCAACTCGTCTACCCGACTGCGCATCGTTGCCGGTGGCACCGATTTGATTCCCTCCATGCGGCAAAAGTTATTCGAGCCGGAATACGTGCTCGATGTTCGCCATATTGCCGAGTTACAGGGGATCCGTGAGCGGCAGAGAAATGGCGTGGAAATCGGGGCATTGACGTCGCTTACGGCGATCGAATACTCGCAATTGCTGCGCCGCCGCTATTCGGTGCTGAGCGAAGCCGCTGCTACCGTCGCATCGCCCGTGCTGCGCAACATGGGGACGATCGGCGGGAATATTTGCCTGGATACCCGCTGCCTGTGGTACAACCAGTCGCTCACCTGGCGTAAGGGGTGCGGCTTTTGCATCAAGAAAGATGGCGATCTGTGTCATGTCGCCCCCGGCGGGACCAAATGCTGGGCGGCGTTTTCTGGCGACACTCCCGCCGCGTTGCTGTGCGTGAATGCGGAAGTTGAAATTGTCAGTCCGCGAGGGGCGCGGCGTATTCCGCTGTGCGAGTTCTACACCGGCCTAGGGGACGACTACCGCAAGCTGGAGCCGGACGAGTTACTGACGCGAGTGTTTTTGCCCGAGGCTGCAGCCGATTATCGCGGGGTATACCGCAAGCTGCGGATTCGTGGATCGATTGACTATCCGCTGGCGGGTGTGGCCGTGGTTATCAAGAGGTCGAATGGACATGTGTCCGACGCGCGCGTGGCCATCACCGCGGTGAATCCCGCGCCGTTGTTGGTGAAAGGCGCGAGTGAAGCTCTGAATGGAAAAGCGGTGGATGACGCGGTCGCTGACGCCGTCGGTGTTCTGGCGGCGAAGACTGCGAAGCCGCTGACGACATCGGCGTTGACGCCGGAATATCGCCGGGAAATGATTCGCGTGTTTACGAAACGGGCGGTGCTGGCAGCGGCAGAGAACTAGCGGCTCGTAAACAGGTGGCCCATCTTCTCTTTCTTGGTTTTCAGATAATCTTCGGAATGAGGGCTGGCGGAGACTTCGCAGGGGACTCGCTCAATCACCTTGATTCCTCCACGTTCGAGCGCCGCGACTTTATCGGGATTGTTCGAAAGCAGACGAACCTGAGAGACTCCGAGCGCCTTCAGAATCTGTGCCGGCAGGGCAAACTCACGCTGGTCAGCCTTGAAGCCCAGGCGTTCGTTGGCCTCGACGGTGTCGAGCCCGGCATCTTGCAGTTCGTAGGCTTTCAGCTTGGCCATGAGGCCAATCCCGCGTCCCTCCTGCTGTTCGTAAATCAGCACCCCGGCGCCCCGCTCCGCTATCATGGCCAGCGCCATTTCCAGTTGTTGACGGCAGTCGCAGCGCAGCGATCCGAAGACATCGCCGGTGAGGCACTGGGAATGAATGCGCACAACCGGCGGCGAGGAATGAATATCGCCCATCACCAGGGCCGCCGCGTCTTCCTTGCGTCCGTCGAAGTTGCCCTGGAACCCGAAGATGCGGAAGTTGCCCCAACGGGTAGGGAAGTCGGCGGAGGCGACTTGCTGAACGGAAGAAGTGCTCACCAAGACATTATAGCGGCGGGCTGACGCAGACGGGCGGGGGGCGCCAATTCTGGCGGAACTCCTCACCAGGCGGCATAACGAGTGCGTCCGCGCCGTTCCGGCATGAGCTTAATCAGTACGATTCCGGTGACAAATCCGCCCACGTGGGCCCAGAAGGCAACCCCGCCGCTGTGGCTGGTGTCGGCAATCGAAGTTGCCGTACCGCTCAGGAACTGGAACACGAACCAAACGCCCAGAAAGATCCATGCCGGGAGCCACCAAAAGGTAAAGAAAATGATCAGCGGAACCAGGGTCAGCACCCGGGCCCGCGGGTAGAGCACAAAGTATGCGCCCATGACCCCGGCGATGGCGCCACTGGCGCCAATGATGGGGACTTGCGATCCCACGTTTAGCAAAATCTGAGAGACGGCGGCGACGAATCCGCACACCAGATAAAAAAGCAGGTAGGGGAAATGGCCGATGTAATCTTCGATATTGTCGCCGAAGATCCACAGAAACCACATATTTCCGATGATGTGCAGCCAGCCGCCGTGCAGGAACATTGAGGTCAGGATGGTGAGTGAGAGTGTTGGCAATGAAAGCTTCGATGCCCCGGCCAGTGCCCTTTCAAAGTGGACCGGCACAACCCCGAACTGGTAGATCAGGCCGTTCAGCGCGCGATGGCTTTGAGCTCCCACCGACAATTCAAAGAGGAATACGACCGTATTCAGGGCGATAATGAAATAGGTGACGTAGGGCGTGCTGAAGCGGGGCGTATCGTCGCGGATGGGAATCATCTAGGATTGGGTAATTGAGCAATCGGGGAATTGAGTAATTGAAAATCGCTGCCCCGGTCTGCATTTTAAATTACCCAATTACAAATTACCCAATTGCCCAATTTTTTATGAATCATCTAGGATTGGGTAATTGAGCAATCGGGGAATTGAGTAATCGAAAATCGCTGCCCCGGTCTGCATTTTAAATTACTCAATTACAAATTACCCAATTGCTCAATTTTTTATGAATCATCTAGGATTGGGTAATTGAGCAATCGGGGAATTGAGTAATTGAAAATCGCTGCCCCGGTCTGCATTTTAAATTACCCAATTACAAATTACCCAATTGCTCAATTTTTTATGAATGGTGTTCTCATCATCGATAAGCCTTCGGGGCTGACCTCGCACGACGTGGTGAACCGGGTGCGGCGGATTCTGCACGAGCGCTCGGTGGGGCATCTCGGGACGCTGGATCCGTCCGCCACCGGCGTGCTGCCGCTGGTGATTGGCAGCCTCACCCGCCTGGCCCAGTTCTACACTGCCTCGGAAAAGGCCTACGAGGGGGTGATCCGCTTTGGTTTTGCCACGGACACCTATGACGCCGACGGCGAGGCCCTGGGCACTGCCCAGGCCGTGGCTCCGACGCTCGATCAAGTGCGCCAGATCGCGGCCGGCTTTCGCGGATTCGTGGAGCAGATGCCACCCCCTTTTTCCGCCAAGAAGATCCAAGGGGTACCTGCGTACAAGCTGGCACGGAAGCACCAAGAAGTGGCGCTCAAGCGGGTGCGGGTCGAGATCAAAGAGTTCGAGATTCTGGGAGTGGATGGTGAGTGTGCCAGTTTCCGGGCGCGGGTGGCTTCAGGGACCTATCTTCGGTCCGTAGCCCACGATATGGGCGAGCAGATGGGCTGCGGCGCCCACCTACAATCGTTGCGACGCACCGCGGTGGCGGAGTTTGAGCTGGCCGATGCGCACACGCTGGAAGAGTTAGCGGCGGCCGCGGTCGAAACCCTGGAAGACCTCTTGGTTCATCCCCGCAAGATTTTGCCGCGCTTTCCCTCGGTCACGGCCAATGAGGACATGGCAGCCCACATCCGTAGCGGGCGCACCGTGAATTTGCCGGAGTTCTCGAAGGCGCAGCAGGTGAAGGTGTTCAGCGGGCAAAGGGAACTGATCGCGATCGCCACCCGGGTCGCGGGGACGCTCTTTCACCCCAGAATCGTCTTGGTGGGAAGCGACGCTACGCACGCCGTCAGATAAGCCCAACCAAGGCGGCGAAGACTCACCGCGGATGCCAGGTCATCTCCATGCTCACGGGGATGTCGTTCTTGACCGGGATGGTCAGGAGAGACGGGGGCTCAATCTTGAAATCAGAGAGCGTCGCAGGGATGGTTCCTGAAATTCGAGTTTCATTGCCTTGGGTCACCAGTTGCAGTGGCACTTGCTTGTAGTGAGCCGTTTGGCCGGCGAATTCTATGTCCAGGTCGACATGGATGGTTGCAGACGTGCGCTCCGATTCAGGGATTCGCGTGCGCACCGTCACCATGGGAAACTCGGCGCCACGCGTCACTTGCAGCATGTGAAGATCACGATTGCTGTCTCCCGAATCAAATGACTTCACGGGGACTGCGATCAGGAAATCGCACTGTCCTGCATGGCATACGCCCTTGCCCCGCGCCGCGTGGCTGACTCCCTCAGTTTGATGCAGCGGGTGCGACACCCGGTAGGTGAGGGTGGATTGCTCCAGCACCCATTGGCTGTCCGCGACGGCAAATGCGGTGAGGGCCAAAAGAAAGAAGGCCACCAGAGTTTTCCTATTCATCGGCTCTCCTAAAACTTAAGGGACACGGACAACAGAGCGGCGCCAAACGCTCCGGCGGTTACGATGGCCACCGGCATGTGTGCTGAGGCGATGCCATGGACCTTCTCGCCGTTGTTCTTCTGGTCATAGGCTAGCGCCCCGAGAATCGGCGTCAGAATCATTCCTGGACCATGAATCCAGGCCATGGCTTTATGGAAGCGGATGGGGCCGCGGGTTTCGATTCCGGGTGGCTTGGGTGCGCGAATGGCATAGTACGCGGTGATGAAGTACAAGTCGCCAGCCACAGCCCCCAGAGCAAGATGCAGGTCGCGTCCGGTGGCGCTGCTGCCTTTGCCGGCGGCTCCGGCAGACGAGAAGATGGCGGCGAGCATGGGGACGGTCGTAATCAGGCCCATCCGCTGATGAATCTTGAGCATGTGGGTCCGCTTGTCGAGCAATGCCTGCTCCTTTGCGTTGCTCTGCGTCGCCTCCGGGGGGAAGCCCAAGTCAGTCAGGGAGGGTGCCTGTGAGCTGCTGGACGGAGCGTTAGGCAACTGCTCCGTGGTCTTGTCCTGCGGGGGTTTGTCTTGGGAGGGGGATGTCGATGTCTGGCTCGGAGTCGCGGCCGAGGGGCCGCTGGCAGCCTGCGCAAAGCAAAAAGACGAGAGCAGCCCCAGAAAAGGGATGGCAAGAATTCTCAGACGAACTTGCATATCGTTCTGGCCTCTACCTCAAGCGTAGATGACGAGAAAGCCGCAAAGGCTGTTTCGCGAACGGCATCCCGTCGTCGAGACTTCATAGTACACGAGTTCGCAAAGGTCTTTTTGTTACAAAGTTAGCGAGGAGCAATGTTTCGACAGGAACGACGGGACGTTAGTGGGGCAGCGCAGTGAGTTAGGTAATGTCCGATAACAGGTATTATGTACAGTACAGAGAAACCCCACCCCAAGGTCCGCGTTCCCTTGGCAAGTTTACTGTCTTCCTCTGATCAGTTCGACAGTATCGGCTTTCGGGTCGCCGGGCTCTAAGAGTTCGCCTATGCCCTCATCCAACGTGGCGAGTTTTCCCTTCCTGTGGAGTGCTAGGCCGAGAAGATACGCGTCTGTAATCTGTTGGTGGCCGACTAGACGCTCCCCAAAGTGCCGGACGGCATCGCGCAAGGGAATGTCACTCGCCCAGAATTGATGCGTGGGGTGGTTGAGATTGGTGGCAAGCAGGGCCAGCGCTTCGACAGGCAAGACAGCATTGGCCGAAAAGGCCGGATTCGATACGATCCGGACAAATGCCGCCTGGATAAATGGACAGGTTGCCCAACCCGCCCGGTTGTTTTTGAGAAACCAATTCTGCGCACGAACGTGGTCGGGATGGCCTTTCCAGCCGAGTGCGATAAGGACATTAACATCGAGCAGGAAGGGGGTCATTCGATCTCGGATTCGAGTTCTTTGACCCGTTCCGAGGTGATGCTATGATCCAGAGGTACGTCGAAAACCATGATTCCATTGACCATGCGCGTGGGAGTCGGAGCGCGCAGGCCCTTACGAACCAACTCGGAAACCGCCTTGCCCAAAGCCAAAGAGCGGCTCCGCGCGTAACCGCGTGCCAGTTGGAACACCTCATCGTCAAGATTGAGAGTCGTCCTCACGCCTAATGATGTCACGCGATAATATTGATGTCAATAGTTATCCTGAGCATCATAGCATGTAGTTGATGTCCTACGACTTAGCATGATGTTCCAGGCGAGATTGCCGCCAGCGCAGCCCTTCTCATCAAATTCCACCACTTGACTTCTTCAGTTCCACGCTGCCGTTCACGGTCTCAACCGAAAGTTCGCGGCCGCCGTTGCTGATCCTGCCTTGGGCGCTATGGCCCACGAAGCCTCCGCTGATGGTGAGGGGGAAATCTGAACTGATGCGGCCATTCACTGACTTGAAGCTGACGTCGGCACTGAGATCGTCGGGCAACTCCACTTGGATTGATCCATTGACGCTCTTGAGCGTCAGAGTGCCGTGCCAGGCGGCGTTGCCCATCTTGGCTTTAATCGAGCCATTGACCGTCTCGGCTTCGGCCCAGGCACTGGTGGAAACCCGCACGGATCCGTTGACGGTTTCCCCGCGCACGAGCCGACCCATGCCGTTGGCATTTACGTCGCCGTTAATATTCTGCCCGGCGAAGCGTAGATTCTTGGGCAGGTGAATGGTGAAATGAACCTTGGTGTCGTTCCCCCGTACGTGGTTGACGTGCCAACTGGGCGAGCATGACCCGGATGAGCCCGGGTAGATGGCGCAGATGACTACTCCATCGCCGCCGGTCACCACCTGAATTTTGACCTGGTCCGCGTCGGGGCCGCTCTTTTCAGCCGTGACCTCGACTTGATCTCCGCTGCCGGCTTCAGCATCGATGTTTCCGTTAACGTTTTTGACCTGGACCAGTTGGTCAGGGGCCAGTTTTCCGCTCCAGTGAAACTCGCGTCCCTGGTCCTCAGCCCAGGCAACGGTCCCAAGTAAGGCCAGGCCCAGTATGAGCAACGTCAACCGACACCTTCGAATGTTCATGGAAGTATTCTCCTCGTTTCAGATAGGTAGCCAAACGACACGAGTCAGATGCGCCGCCAGCGCTGCAACAGGATACGCGAGTTCAGGAGAAAACGTTCCAGGAAAACCGGGCGAGGCGCCTTACTTGGCGGTTCGGATCAAATTTTGAAGATCTTCGCGGAATTGCCGCAGCTTCTCCAGGCGCTCGGGAGTAGCCTCGACGATCTCGGTTTTGGCCTGAAACATTTGCCGGCCGGCGACTTCGGTCAAAACACCCATCACTTCCCCGATCTGCCAGCCGGGTGTGCCCAGCATCTGCAAGCCGTCGGGTCCAGGTACGAGCAAGGCAATGCAGTCTCCCCGCACGACACCTACGCACTTGGGAAAGCGGTCAAAGGTCTTGAGTTCGAATCCCGCCAGGTAGATTTGCTGGAGTTGGTGGGCGGGGTCAGGCATGAGGAAATTGAGTAATTGAGGAATTCAGCAATTGGGAAATTGTTGGTGGATCCGCCCAGTCAGGCGTGGGACGTTAAATTAGCCAATCACCCAATTGCTAAGTTGCTCAATTCCTACATCTTGTATCGGCCCAGGTCTTCGTCGTTCAGGCCTTCGAGCCACTTGCGCAGTTCTTCGCTGGTAACGCGGTCGGAGGCGGTGGTGGCCTGCTTGGAATTCTTCAGGACTTCGTCTTCCACGAAGATCGGACAATCGACTCGCAAGGCCAGTGCCAGCGCATCGGAAGGGCGGGAATCAATACTGATGATGTGTCCATTGCGCTCCAGCCAGATGACGGCAAAGAATGTGTCTTCTTTCAGTTCTGTGACTACCACCTTGTGGACCTGGGTTTCGAGGCCGGTCAAGACATTCTTAATCAGATCATGCGTCATAGGCCGCGGGGTGCTGACCTTCTCGATCTCGAGAGCGATGGCGTTGGCTTCGTAAATTCCCACCCAAATCGGCAGCACGGTATCGCTGCCGGCGTCTTTCAAAATCACGATGGGCATGTTCGTGACTGGATCCATTAAAAGCCCGCGGATTTTCATTTCGACTTCCATCGTGATCTCCTGCCAAAGCTTCTTATACCACCATTTCGCCCACCAGGCTGTTGGGAAAACAGGTGGTGGCAAGCACGGAAGCATAGCTCCCAGCGCCGGGAACTGCCTGCTCTGGAGCAGTGAAATTAAGCACCTTATTTTGCGAAGTCCGGCCGATCCACTGTCCCCGGGCCGGGTTCTTGCCTTCAACCATAACTTCAATAATCCTGCCGAGATAGCGCTGATTGCAGCGCTTCTGGATTTCCCGCTGCCGCTCGTTCACAATGGCGAGACGCCGAACCTTTTCCTCGTCGGGGATCGCGTCCTCCAGGCTGAGCGATGGCGTATTTGGCCGCGGGGAGTACTTGAAGCCGAACACACTGTCATATTCGACTGCATCCAGCAGGGAAAGCGTTGCCTCGATATCGGCCTCGGTTTCTCCCGGAAAACCGACGATGATGTCGCTGGTGATGCTGATCTCACGCCGCGCGGCCTTCATCCAGGCGATGCGCTCGAGATACTGATCGCGGGTGTAAAGCCGCTGCATGGCATCCAAGACGCGGTTGGAGCCGCTCTGTACCGGTAGGTGGACGTGGTCGCATAGGGTGGGGACGGCGTCGATCGCGTCGATGATGTCACGGCCGAAATCGCGGGGATGGGAAGTGGTAAAGCGGACGCGCCGGATACCCGGAGTTTCTCCCACTGCGGCCAACAATTCAGCGAACGTCCTCTTCCCTGCCGGATCTTTGTAGGAATTTACGTTCTGGCCGAGCAGCTGGATTTCCGTATAACCCAGGTCGGCCATCTGGCGGGCTTCGGCGAGGACGGAGTCTGAAGTCCGGCTGCGTTCCTTGCCGCGCGTGAATGGAACCACGCAGTAGGCGCAGAACTTGTCACAGCCTTCAATGATGGTGATGTAGCCGCGGTGCGGGTTGGTGCGGGCGGTAAATTCGGTTTCGAAGCATTCGTCAGTCTCGCGGTCGTCGAGCCCGGTGGTGCGCTTCCCTGCCTCGATTTGAATCAACATTTCGGGCAGGTTGCGGTAGGACGCGGAGCCGCAGACCAATGAAACGTAGGGCGCGCGCTCGAAAATCTTCGCGCCTTCCTGTTGCGCCACGCAACCCAGAACTCCGAATTTCTTGCCTTGCTTTTGCAGCTTCTTGTAGTCGTTCAGGCGATTGAAGACCTTTTGTTCGGCTTTGTCGCGAATGGAGCAGGTGTTGTAGAGAACCAAGCCAGCTTCTTCAACCGTCGGAACCTGCTGGTAACCCTCGGAAATGAGCGTACCGATGACCTTCTCCGAGTCATGGGCGTTCATCTGGCAGCCAAAGGTTTCGAGGTAAAAGGTCTTGTCGGGGCCGGAAGGCATGGTGGGTAAAGTATAGCGCAGTGGGGATAGCGATTCGCCGCGGATGCACGCGGATGAACGCGGATTCTGTGGCCTCCCTGGTGGTCATCCTCGGCCGAGCGAAGGAGTTACCCACGTAATGCGGCCTTGCGAAATCTGCGGCAGTACAATCTGGCTGTGCAAGCTACTCTCTCGCGAACCCAACTGACGCTGGTCGGCGCCAGCTATGGCGCAGTCGCGCTCTTGAGCGTGGCCTTGGTGTACTGGCGCTATCTGCAATATTCGTTTGCCACGGAAGCAGACAAGCAGAGCGCCATGTGGGGCTTCGGCGACTGGATGCTCGAGTTCATGATCCTTGGGCTCTTCCTGGTTCCGACTTTCGTTTTATTGCTGGTGATCGCCAAGTCGGAGCCGGCCTCGATTCTCTATTCGAAGATCGTGCTTGCCTTCAGCCTGACCCTGCCGCTGAGCCTGGGCTTGATGCTGATTCCGGCAATCGCCAAGGGATGGATGCCGGGAATCATACTGATGTACCGAGTGCTGGGTGCGCCGGTGGTGCTGGTGGGGATTGCGCTGAGCCGGGTGATGGTCCGCTACCCGCGCGCCAAGCGGCTAACATCGTATGCCCTGCTGGTCGAGTTGGGGACGATGGTGCTGATGTTCGGGTCGATGTTCTCGACCGCAATGTTCCGGAAACACTAGCCCATTCGCCGCGATTAGCGCGGATCAGCGGGGATAAACACTACTATTTGTCAGCTTAGCTTCCCTTTCCGAAAAACTCCTGATTCAGCTTCTCGATCCCCCCATTCGCCAGCGCCCCGGATTTCAGTTGCCGCCTTAGGAATACCGGGAACGACTGCTGCGATCCCTCAAAGTTCTGCTGTTTCATGAGTTGGTAGAGCGCCACCGCGAGCACATGAATACCATCATCCTGCATGCGCCAGTAAGCCTGCGGATTGCCGCCCATGCCAAACTTCTCAGAGATGATTTGTTCCAGCGCCTGAACGCAGTCTTCTTCCTCCAGGCCGGCCAGCGTGTTGTAGCCATATGAGGTGTTGTGGTGCTCGACTTTGTTCATCAGAAACGCGCTGGATTTCAGCGAATCCAGGCCGGAGCGCAGTTCGGGATCGTGAGCCAGGTCGTAGGGCGGATGCATCATTTCGTGGATGGCATTGCGCAGCACTATGCGAAAAGGATACGAGTAGTGCGTCAGAAAACCTGTGCCCGTGATCTTGATGCCGTGGGGTTGGGAGTAGTAGAGCAGATAAACCGTAATTCGGTTGGTGGGGCGCGGGCTGCCCAGCACGGCTTCGACTGCGGGAATCACGTTGTAGTCGGGCAGCTTGGCGGCAATGGCGGCACGGGCCTGCTGGATTTTCGGTTTGACGTTCTTCTCCCAATCTTCCTCGAAATGGATGCGTTTTAGGGCGCGGAAGGCGACTTCCAGGTCGGGACGGTTGCTTTCGTAAAGTTTCCATCCGTCGTCATCGTAATAGGGCGTGGCTTGCAGGTTGCGGCGCATAGTGCTGCTGTCATGCACCGTGTGAATCAGGTCGTCGAGCGATTGGGCATCGGAGGCGGAGAAATAGAGCGCGAGCGAAGCCGAAATGATTCCGCCATTCTGGTCTTTGATCCGCCGCTTGAGATTGGTAAAGGCAGCGAGTTCCTCAGGCCGAAACTGCTTAGCCAGGCGGTCATAATCGGCCTGGTAGTACTCGAGATAATAAGGATCGCCGCTCAGCATGTTCAACGCGCAAATGGCGTCGAACTTGAGCGAGGGTTGCAGATCCCACTGGGTGGTGGTGTGGAATGTTTGAGCAACGCCGCTCGATAGAAAGATGGAAACGAGGCAAGCGGAAACACGCGCAACTGAACCGAAAATCCGCACGGGTGTTAGACGGGACAAAACGCGAAACGTCATGGACCCCATGATAAGCGCATGATGGGTCCCTTCACGCCGCCGGCGTCCGCGTCTCAACCGTCTCGCCTTTTTCCACATAGGACCGCATCCAAATCAGCACCGTCGGCCAGCCGCCACTGTAGTGCTTCGAGACCTCGGGCTGTTTGGCGAAGCCGCTGTGCTGGAGTTTCACCAGAGTTCCTTGCGGGTGCGGGAGAAGCTCCCAACGAACAGTTGTAGGCGTTCCACCGTCGAAACTGGCGGCCCAGGTATAGACGAGCAGGCGTGGCGGATCGACTTCCAGATACTCGCCGCTGACTTCATATTTCCTGCCATCATCGTTGACACCGGCGGTGCGCCACTTACCGCCCGGGCGGAGGTCGAATTGTGCGTCGGTATGGCGATAACCGCCCTTTTGGCCCCACCAGTTTTTGAGCTGATTCGGGTCAGAGATCGCCTGGAAGACGCGCTCCGGCGGGGCGGCGATGTGAATCTCAGCCAGGACGGCGTCCTGATCTGACGACATTGCAATGGTTGCCATGATTTTCTCCGTTGACAAAGAAAGCCGGGCGCTAAGCTTGCCCTGAGCAAAGTCGAAGGGCCCGGCCACTTTCGTCGTGCTATTTCTCCACGAATTGCTTGAGCGCTCCCAGCACGCCAGGCCAGCCGCTGCTGTAATCCTTGCGAGCGACATTTTCCTGCGCCAGGCCGCTGTGCGTAACTTTGACCTTGGTACCTTTGCCTACGGGACTCAGTTCCCAGCGCACGACGGTAGCGCGAGATTTGTCGTCATGCCAGTTGCCGATCCAGGTGTAAGCCAGCACTCGCGGCGGATCGTACTCCAGCACCTCGCCGTGGCAAAAGAACTGGTTGACGCCATTGACGGTGAGCGTGGCGCTCTTGCTGGTGCTGAAGCGCCACTTGCCCCCGCGCCGGCCGTCCATTTCAAAGTATTCGGTTTTGCACTGGTCGCTGGTCCACCACTGCATCATTTGTGCAGGATCCACCAGAGCCTGGAACACGTGCTCGGGCGGGGCGGCGATTTCGATTTCAGAAACGATCGCGTCTTGATCGGGAGTAATGATTGCTGTTGCCATGTTGACCTCCATGATTATTTGGCGCGCTGCAAATCAAATTGCTCGTGCATCTTTGATCCGTCTTTGGCGGCGAAATCCCACTGTTCGGTGTAGTGATTGGCGTCGATCATGGTGACCACCATCCGCTCCATGTGTCCCGGTTGCGAGCTGAGCAGGTTGGTGGCGTCAAGGTAGTTGAAAGTGACCGTCTTACTGTCGGGCGAGACGGTTGCGACCATGCGCGGCTGATTGCCGGTGCCGCAGTAGTGAGTCATCAGCAAGCGGTCGCCGTCCATGTGAAACATGCTGATCATGTCTTCTTTGCCCAAGATCTCACCCATGAGAGCGGACCCGCCGGAGGTGACGCGGTAGGTGGTCTGTACCGGACGTCCGTCAGTGGTCTTGCCTGACCAGTTCCCTTCGAGTGTCTTGAGTTGAGCGAACGCGACCGGAGAGCCCGCCTGGCCGAACGCGGGGGCGGTTAGCAACCATAGGGAGGCAGCGAGGCATAGGGATTTCATTTTTGTAAGTTCTCCTTTGGAGATGATTTCTTCTTGCGGTAGGTGGCGAGCGTCTCTTGCTGATAGTCACTCTCCACAAAAGTCTTGAGGCTGGTCAGGCTGACCTGCCAAAAATTACGGTACTGGTCGAGCCAGGAAGCGACGGCCCGGAGCGGCTCGGCGTTGAGCTGGTAGAGCCGATGCCGGCCGTCCCTTCTTTCTTGCACCAGATGCGCCCGCCGCAGAAGGCCCAGGTGTTTCGAAATGGCGGGACGGGAAACTGGAAAAGCCTGCGCGATGCGGCCGGCGGGCTGACTTCCCTGCCGCAGCAGATCGAGCACGGCCCGGCGGGTAGGATCGGCGAGAGCGCTGAAAATGGCCTCCGGCGAATATGTAACCGATCGGTGACGCATAATATGTAACTATAGGGTTACATGATTGCGGTGTCAAGAGGAAATCGGTGTGCTTACATGCTATACTCAGTAAGACACTATGACTCAGATCACTACTGTAAGCACAAAGGGACAATTCGTGATTCCGGCAGAGATGCGGGAATCGCTGGGCATCGCTCCGGGCACGCGTATTGCCGTCACCCTGGACGAGTCGCGCATCATCCTCGAACCGGTTTCGGAGAGACTGGTGGACGAAACCTGCGGGATGCTGGCCGGAGGCCCGTCGCTCTCGAAGCTATTGAAGAAAGAACGCGCCAAAGATAAATGGTGACCTACGCGCTCGACTCCAGTGCAATTCTTCGCTATCTCGACCGCGAAGCCGGAGCGGCGCGGGTTGCAGAGATTATCAAAGGGCATCTTGCCGATCGCCACAAAGTCATCATCTCGGCAATACATTGGGGAGAAGTCGCTCTAATCACTGCCAGAGGACACGGGCGCCAAGCGGTCGAGTTGGTTCTCGCCCGGTTATTGTCGTTTGGATTCGAGATTGTGCCAGCAACGGCGGAACGGGCGGTGCGGGCTTCTCTGATCAAGTTCAACCGCGATATTCCCTACGCGGATGCCTTTGGCGTTGAGCTGGTCTCGGACTCCCCAGATCACGTCCTGGTCACTGCCGACTTCGACCTCAAGGCCGCCGCCCGTGACGTTAAGATTGAGTTTCTGCCGAGGAAGTAGCGGCTACTGCACTACCTTCATCCCGTTTAATAACAAAACCAGGAAAGACTGGAATTCAATATCCTGTTTGTCATTCACAAACGCGGTGCGCACAGCGGGATCAGTAACAATTCTAAGATGCATGATCACGCTATGTAACGTAATGTCGTGGGAGGCGCGAGGGCCCGCACCGCCCCCAAGGTCGTACATGAGCGTCGAATTCGTAATGTTGAGCGAATCACTGCCACGCAGAGTCGCCATCGCCATCCCTTCCACCGTTTCTGCTTTAGGAGAATCACTGGCTGACGCGTCGACGCCAAAGATTGCCGCATCGAGCGCGAATGACTGGTGCTTCCACTCGCCCCGATCTGCGGCGAATGAAAGGCTCGCTGGCTGCTTGTTTCTCTCATAAGGCATGGCATACGTCACCTTCCCGAAGAGATTGGTATGACGATGTATAACGACGTTTCCGGTTTTGTCGTGAACATCCGCTATGACCTCTAACCGCACTGGATCTCCCACCTTCGATTTATTCGATGAGATACTGGTTCGCAAAATCGCCGGGATCCGCAGCCCGGTGGGCAATGCTGCTCCCGCCGGCCCGGAGTCTTGTGGGAAAACCATTAGCCATGCTGAAAATAGGAAGATGGCTGCGACAACGCATCGACATACTCTCATTGAGGCCTCCCCGCAATAAGATTTCAGACGGATTATATATCTAGAAAGTAGCGCTGACTAAATCCAAGAAGGCTTGGTGAACGCGCGTGTCGGTCGAAAGCTCCGGGTGGAACGTGGTGGCCATGACATTTCCCTGCCGGACGGCGACAGGATCGTTGCCTTCGGTGGCGATGACTTCGACGCTGGGGCCGAGGCGCTCGAACTTAGGGGCGCGGATGAATACCATCTCCAGCGGCGAGTTGGCGAACTTTCCTTCGATGAAGCGGCCTTCGCGAATCGAGCTTTCGAGCTGGCGGCCGTAAGCGTTGCGGCGGATGCGGACGTCGAGCACGCCTAAGCCTTCCTGCTTCGGATTCTCGACTTCGTTGGCTAAAAGAATTGCGCCGGCACAGGTACCGAAAGTCGGCTTCACGCGGACGAACTCCTTCAGCTTCTCGAATCCCGCTGCGCCCAGCAGTTTCAGGAAAGTTGAAGACTCGCCGCCGGGGATCACCAGTCCGTCGATTTCGTCGAGTTGCTCGGGCCTGCGGACGAGCACAACTTCAGCACCCAGCTCTTCGAGCCGTTTGCGGTGCGCGTCAAAGTCGCCCTGAAGGGCTAGTACGCCGATGGTCATGGGATCCCCGAACAAAAACCTAACCACAGAGGGCACAGAGGATCACAGAAAAAACAAGTCCTCTGTGCGACTCTGTGCCCTCTGTGGTTGAGAACTCTCTTACCAGCCTCTGGTTTGCAGCATGTGAGCTTCGTCGATCCCGGCTATCGCCAGGCCCTTCATCGCGCCGACCAGGTCTTCGCTCACTTCAAGCAACACTTTGGGGTCTTGGTAGTGCGTCGCCGCTTGCACGATGGCCTTGGCACGCTTCTCGGCTTCCTGCGGATCGGCGAAGGTAGTGGAATCTTTCATGAAGATGCCCGAGCCCACGAACACCGCTTCCGCGCCGAGTTGCATGACCAGCGAGGCGTCGGCTGGAGTAGCGATGCCTCCGGCGGAGAAATTCGGCACCGGCAGCTTCCCTTCTTTTGCGACCATCCTGATCAGTTCATAGGGCGCGCCGTGCTCTTTGGCTTTGGCGTAAAGTTCTTCCTCGCCGAGCACGGTGAGAATCTTCATCTCCTGCACAATCTGGCGGATGTGTTTCACGGCGTGGACCACGTCGCCGGTTCCGGCTTCGCCCTTGGTGCGAATCATAGCTGCGCCTTCGGCGATGCGGCGCAGGGCTTCGCCCAGGTTGCGGGCGCCGCAGACAAACGGAACCTTGAACGCGTGTTTGTCCACGTGATGGGCTTCGTCGGCGGGGGTCAAAACTTCGGATTCGTCGATGTAGTCGACGCCGAGTTCCTGGAGTATTTGGGCTTCCGCAAAATGCCCAATACGGCATTTGGCCATCACCGGAATCGACACCTCCGCCATGATTTCGCGAATCTTCTTCGGCGATGCCATGCGGGCCACGCCGCCTTCGGCGCGAATCTGGGCGGGGACTCGTTCGAGCGCCATGACGGCGACTGCGCCGGCGCGTTCGGCGATCACGGCCTGTTCGGCGTTCGTGACATCCATGATGACGCCGCCTTTGAGCATCTCGGCGAGGCCGGTTTTGAGGCGAAGGCTGGTGGAATTTCCGTTGTTGTGCGACATGGGTCCTCTTTTCGGTTCAGAGTCTGGCTTTAGAATAGACTTGCAATGGCTAGCCGGATAGGTCCATTTTGTATAATTGGTGCATACCACTTGAGTGTTGACAAAAACCTCGACCGCAAAGTTCGCAAAGGATCCGCGAAGGTCGCTAAGAAAGGCTTTTAACGCAGAGAGAATCACTTTGGCTAAGAAACTCAGTACCTTGCCGTTGAGCTTGCGGGGACCGAAGCTCGGCACACCGCTCTATCGCTGGCTGTACGAAGAGCTGCGCACGCGGATTCTGGCCGGGCAATTGCGTCCGGGGATGCGACTGCCCGCGACCCGCGATCTGGCGGCGCAGTACGGACTGTCGCGACCGACGATTGTCACTGCATTTGAGCAGTTGCGCTCGGAAGGATATGTCGAGGGCCGCGTCGGTTCAGGTACATACGTCAGCCAGACCCTTCCCGACGAGTTGCTGCAAGCGCCGCGAGCGGGATCCGCAGGGATGAAACGTCGCCGAAGAATTGCGTTGTCCGCCTATGCGCGAAGGCTATGGCGATCGCCCCGAGAAGTCGCTCGAGACACGCTTCGCAGCCGGGCGCGTGGCAACTCGGCGCCGCGTGCGTTCCGTGCGGGCCAACCGGCGCTCGATGCTTTTCCGGCAGATCTGTGGGCGCAGGTGGCGGCCCGCCGTTTGCGGAGGGTTTCGACGAATCTGCTGGCGGGCGGCGAGGCTCTGGGATATCGCCCACTCCGCGACGCGGTCGCCGAGTATTTGAACACCTCGCGGGGTGTGAACGGTTCGCCGGAGCAGGTACTGATCATCTCCGGGGTGCAGGAAGCGCTGGACCGGACGGCGCACTTGTTGCTTGATCCCGGCGATGCGGTGTGGATGGAAGAGCCCGGATACCCGCGAGCGGCTTCCAGCTTCTCTGCGGTGGGAGCGAAGATTTGCCCGGTGCCAGTGGACGCCGAGGGTCTGGACCTCGAGGCTGGGCAGCGGCACTGGCCACCGCCACGCCTGGTATATGTGACTCCGGCGCACCAGTTCCCTCTCGGCGTGACGATGAGCCTGCGGCGGAGACTAGCGCTGCTGGAATGGGCGCGAAAATCGGGCACCATCATTTTCGAAGACGACTATGACAGCGAATATCGCTACTCCGGCCGGCCGGTTCCGGCGTTGCAGGGTCTGGACCGGGCCGGCGTCGTGATTTATGCCGGCAGCTTCACCGACGCGCTCTTCCCGGCCCTGCGCCTGGGGTATCTGGTGGCGCCGCCCGACATGGTGGACATTTTTGGGGCGGCAGGATCGGTGAGTACACATCATCCGCCGCTGATTGACCAGGCGATTTTGTGTGATTTTATTGTCGAAGGACATTTTGCGCGGCACGTGCGTCGAATGCGCGAGCTGTACGCGGAGCGGCTGGGCATCCTGGTAGACGCGGCTCGAGAAAGGTTAGGTGGGGTGCTGGAGATTTCCGACGTGGAAGCGGGGCTGCGCACGGTGGGCTGGTTGCGGCGCGGCATTTCGGCCGACCGAGTGGCGAAGGCGGCTGCGGAACGCGATGTAGAAGTCGTGCCGCTGGGAAGATATGCCTATGGACGCTCCCGACCGAATGGGTTGGTGCTGGGATTTGCCGCGGTGGATGGCCGAGAGCTACGGCGTGGTGTCGAAGAGCTGGCGAGAGTGCTGGAGAAAATCCCAGGTTAGCTCGCGGTGGCTGCGCGGAACCCTTCGACTGCGCTCAGGGCAGGCTCTGGGGCACCCGATTCCTCTAGTAATCAATTCCCTTCCAGAAATTTGGAGTGTTCACGTACTCGTAGCGTTGGGGGTCGTTCTTTACCATGGCATCGGCGGTCTGGTTCCAGACGGTGCCATGGGCATTTAGCTGGTTGTCCTGGATCACCGTCTGGTCGAGCAAGTAGTTGCTGAATGCCTGGTTGCTTTTGTCCTGGCTATCCCATCGCTTTTCGACGGCGGCGTTGTGGGCGTCTTCGGCGGCGTGGGCGTCGGCGGCCTGCTGGGCCGCCCGCCTGCCGATTTCGTGAATCGCCGCGATGGCCGGAGCAGCGATGGCGTTCGCCTGCGATTGAACAATGGCTTGGTTGACGTTGAAGCTGGCGAGAATCGCTTCCATCGTTCCACGTTCGCGGTCGGCAAATTGAACCGGGACGGCGGTGTGATACGCGAGATTCATGTAGCTGCCGTGAGGTCCGGGCGGCGAGCTGCAAAATACCGTATTCATTTCCCGCATACCCTTGCCGTCCTGGGCATCAATTTGCCCGTGCAGATGAGCGCAGCGCAAGGAGCCGGAAACCGGCATCGGGGTTTCGCTCGAAATCTTGATGGTGACCGGAGGCTCCCCCTGATTCTTGCGCGCCATCTGCAACAAATCTTCGAAGGTCCTGCCCAAATCTCCGCCATAAGGGTAATAGAGAGCGTGAGCATATGAGGTATTGCGCAAGCCGCCGCGCTGCAAGATGGCCATGGTTTGTCTCACACTCGGATTGTTGGTGTCGGCAGCGAGGTAGGGATAGCCTAACGCGACCGCCGAGCCGTCGGGGCCTTGCGCCATGATGGTTCCCCCGCCGCTCGCCGGCAGCACGTTCCAGCCTTCGGGCAGCGAGACTGAGGCGGAACGATCGGGGAGCGTGTAGGGTCGCAGCGACGCGACTTTGCCCGCAGCCGAACTTGGTTGGGAAGGTGCAGCGCCTCCGTTTGGCTTCCACACGCTGAAGAGCTTGGTCATCATGGGATTAATGGTTGAGCCGAAGCGTGCCGCCTGGTCGGTCATCAGTGCAGCTTCGACATGATCGCCCGAAGTACGCGAGGCAATGATCATTCCTGCCAGTTGCATGTTTCCCTGGTTCCGGTTGACCATGGTGAAGAAGACGGCCACTGAATTGGTGCCGCGAACCTGAAAGAGTTTACCCACCTGCGGTTTGTCGCCGTATTGATTGTGCAGTGATCGCAACACTGCGCCCATGGCGCCGGCTTCGGTGCTTTGATCGTCGACTTGCCCGTAAATAATGCGTCCGCCCTTTGGGTTGTCAATGGTCTTGAGCGCGCCTTGAGCGTAGGCCACGGGCGTGCTGGCTACGGCGAACAGCAGAACCGCAGCGAAGTTTTGCCAGACTGGTTTGCAGGTATACACGCCATCCACCTCAGTGATTCACACGCCGGACATTGTAACCGAAGCGTGGGACTCTACCCGGGGCGCGGCTGCGAGTGGCTCGGAGTTACGAAGCGCGCCTGCCGGCTGCTAGCGATCCACAAACTTGGTGAACATCTTGTGGGGATCGATGGCGATGAACAGACCTTGGCCGCGGGCGAGGATTTCTCCCTTCTGATTCAGAATCTCCGCCATATTGATGTGCTCCCGTCCTTTCACGCGAACCTCGCGTGATTCTACGCGCAGGGGCTTATTGAGCGGCACCGGCTTCAGGTAGTCCACAGTGATCTGCTTGGTGAGGGCCACGACGTGGCGCAGCTTGTTCACCTTGCCCATGGCTTCGTCGAGGATGGTGGCGATAATGCCGCCATGGGCGTGGCCGGGTGGGCCGGTGTAGCGTTTGCGCAGGCGGAAGCGGCAGACGAAGCAATCGCGATCTTCATCGTAGGTGAACTTCAGGCGCATGCCTTCGGGATTGTGCTTGCCGCAGGCAAAGCAGAAATTCTTCTGCAGGCGAACGTAGCGAGTGCCGTGGCCGTGACCGTGGGCTTTCCTGGGCATGAGGTAAAGATTGTATCGTGGCGGAAACCAAAGCGCCGGGTACTTGAGATGTGTGCGAGAAACAGTTGCCAGTTCCCAGTTCTCGGTTCTCAGTTTGCGGTTTTCCAGGAGGGGGAACCAAAATCGCAATCGCCACTTGCTCATGGCACTTCCGGCTGTGATAAACTTCCGGGCCAACAACACTTTCGTTTTTGTGGGGCGCAGCGGAATGTACATACCACGATCTTTGGAGGTTCTGTAGATGGGGCTGGCACTGCTCGGCATCCTCTGGCTCATCACCTTCTTTAGTACTTATTTCTTTGTGGCACAAACCTGGTGTCTTCCGCATGGCGCGGCCACGGCTGCGACGTTCATCGACAAACAGTTCGCCTTGACCTATGTGCTGATGGGGATTGTATTTGTGGCCGCCCAGGGTGCGCTGGGCTACCTGGTGTGGAAATATCGAGCCAGCGCCAACAACGGCCCGGTTGAATACTCGCACGGCAACACCAAGCTCGAACTGATCTGGACCACGCTCACTGCTGTCCTTTTCATTGGGCTGAACCTCATGGGGAGCCACGTGTGGGCGAGCGAGCGTTTCGAGCCGGCGGGGCCAGGGTCAGTTCCGGTGGAAGTGACCGGCATGCAGTTCGCCTGGTATTTCCGCTATCCAGGTGCGGACGGAAAGTTCGGACGAACCGAGCCTAAGTTGATGGACCCTTCCGCGGGCAACGAAGCTGCGGTCGGATTAGATACCACGGACCCGGCTTCGAAAGATGACGTGGTCACGGGGACGATGTATCTGCCGGTGAATCGCCAGGTAGATTTGACCCTGCGGGCGGTGGACGTGATTCACAGTTTCTTTGTGCCGTCGTTCCGCTTCAAGCAGGATGCGGTGCCGGGGCTGGCCATCCACATGCACTTCACCCCGACAGAGATCGGAGAATATGAGATTGCCTGCGCGGAACTGTGCGGGTTGGGTCATTACAAGATGCACGGTATGGTGCACGTGGTGAGCCAGGAAGATTTTGACAAATGGCTGGCCGCACGGGAGGCGGAGAAACAATAATGGTTGCTCAGGATGCTCACGCGCACGCAGGCCCTCAAGGCTTTATCCGGAAGTATGTTTTCAGCCTGGATCACAAGGTCATCGGCATTCAGTATTTCTTTCTGGCGTTGGTAGCGGTGTTTGTAGGGATGTTTTTGTCGCTGCTGATGCGTGTGCACATGGTCTGGCCGACTGCGATTCTGCCGATTGTGGGCGAAATTAAGCCTGAGACCTATCTGCAGTTGCTCACCATGCACGGCACCATCATGGTGTTCTTCGTGCTGACGACGGCGCCGCAGAGCGGGTTCGGTAATTATTTTCTGCCCATCCAGATCGGCGCGCCGGATATGGCGTTCCCTGTTCTGAACATGCTCTCGTTCTGGACGACATTTGTGGCGTTCATCGTGATGCTGTCGGCGTTTTTCGCCGTTGGCGGGGCGCCCCTGCATGGCTGGACGGGCTACGCTCCACTCAGCGCGCTGACCAACTCCGGCCCCGGTGAACAACTGGGCGCGGACTTGTGGATCACGAGTATTGCGATTTTTTGCGTCGCCTCGTTGATGGGGGCGCTGAACTTTATCACCACCGTGCTGGATCTTCGCGCCAAGGGCATGACCATGATGCGCATGCCGCTGACCTGCTGGGCGTGGCTGATCACCGCGATTCTGGGATTGCTGGCGTTCGGAGTGTTGCTTTCAGCAGGCATTCTGCTGCTGCTCGATCGCAACCTCGGTACCAGCTTTTACGTGCCGCTGGTGGTGGTCAATGGGCAGGTGATGGGACACAAGGGCGGATCACCGTTGCTGTGGCAGCACCTGTTCTGGTTCTTCGGGCATCCGGAAGTGTATATCGCGATTTTGCCCGGCATGGGCGTGGCGTCGCAGTTACTTTCTACTTTCGCTCGCAAGCCGATTTTTGGCTATAAAGCGATGGTGTACGCCATCATGGCCATTGGCATCCTCGGATTTGTGGTCTGGGGACACCACATGTTCATGAGCGGCATGAGCCCGTATTCGGCGTTTGCGTTTTCAATTATGACCATGGCCATCGGCGTACCCTCGGCCATCAAGACGTTCAACTGGCTGGGCACGCTGTACAAGGCGAAGATTCGCTTTCAGACGCCGATGCTGTATGCCATTGGCTTCGTCTCCCTGTTTGTCTCCGGCGGATTGAGCGGACCGTTTCTGGCGCAGCCGGTGCTCGACATTCCACTGCACGATACGGCGTTCGTGGTCGGGCATTTCCATTTGATCATGGGCGTGGCCGCGATCTTCGGCATGTTCGCGGGAACGTATTACTGGTTCCCGAAAATGTTCGGTCGAATGATGAACGAGACCTGGGGCAGAGTTCATTTCGTGATTACGCTGATCGGAACATATTCGATCTTCATGCCCATGCACTATCTGGGCATGGCGGGACAGCCGCGCCGTTATTCGCAATTTACCGAGGTGGCTTATCTACAGCATCTGATGCCGCTGAACCGATTCATCACCTACGCGGCGATCGTCACCATCGGGGCGCAGTTCATCTTTGTGATCAACCTGTTCTGGAGCATGTTCAAAGGACCGAAGGCGAGCGACAATCCGTGGGAAGCGACCACGCTGGAATGGACTACGGCGACCCCGCCTCCGCACGACAATTTTGGCGGACACACGCCGATGGTGTTTCACGGGCCGTACGAGTACAGCGTGCCGGGCGCGGCGAAAGATTATGTGATGCAGACGGACCCAGCGGGCGTGCCGGCGCATTAGAAATTTGGCGGACAAGAGTGTCCGCCCCACATAAGACATGGCGACGTTTAGTTCAACAATTCGGGTTCCGGAAGCCGACAAGGGCGGGGGCGCAACCCCTCCGGCGGTTCGCGGCGGTGGTGGAGAGGGCGGGCGCGGAGACGGCTACCCGGATTACGGGCGGCGCCTGCGGCGGCTTCGAGTGGCGTTGGCAGTCGGTTTGACTTCCGTCACCATGATATTTGTGTCGTTGACCAGTGCTTATGTCGTGCGCCGCGGACTCCCGACTTTCGACGACTACACCCGTACCTACACCAGAGATTGGATTCCGGTCCAGCTTCCGCTGGCACTGTTGCTGATTAACACGGCGTTGCTCGCGCTCAGCAGTTTGACGGCGGAGCTGGCCCGACGGCAGATCACGCGGCAGGCCGCATTGGCTCCCGTGCGGTCGATTCCAGGAGTGTCGTTAGGACGCGAAAGCGGTTTCCCCTGGCTGACGGTCACGGTGGTGTTGGGGATGGGGTTCCTGACCGGGCAATGGCTGGCGTGGCGCGAGCTGGCAGATCGGGGATTCTATCTGGCCACCAGCGCCAGCAGTTCGTTTGTCTATTTGTTGACCGCAACCCATGGAGTGCATCTGCTGGGCGGGGTGCTGGTTTTGCTGTATGCGGCGGTGGTTTCGCTGCTGCAGCGGCCGGTGGAGGGGCGGCGAATTGTGGTGGACGTGACCGCCTGGTACTGGCATTTCATGTTTGTGCTGTGGCTGGGAATTTTCGCATTGTTGTGGTTCGTGCGGTAAAACGACAACCACAGAGGGCACAGAGGTTCACAGGGTAAACCGGAGGAGACTGAAAAATGTCCGATATTGCGGTGTCACATGAGATGGCTGGGGTTTACGAGCCATCTTTATTTGGCGCCTACTCGAAAAAGATCGGGATGTGGCTGTTCCTGCTCTCCGATACGTTAACGTTCGGGGCGTTGCTGTTTGCCTACAGCTACGGGCGCATTTCGAATCCGGACTGGCCCACGCCGTTTCACAAAGAGAGCATCATCAACGCCACCATCATGACGGGTTGCCTGCTGTCGAGCTCCCTGACCATGGTGCTGGGGGTGCTGGCGGCGCGGCGCGGCGACCGCAATTGGACGCGCAACTGGATTCTGTTCACCATGCTTTTCGGCACCGCCTTCATCGTGCTGCACGGCATGGAGTGGACCAAGCTGATCGCTGAGGGAATGACGCCTTCCAAGAATCCGTGGTCATCCACGGTGCAGCAATTCGGCGGAACCTTCTTCACCTTGACCGGCATGCACATGATGCACGTGACCATCGGCGTGATTTACTTGGGCGTGGTGGCGCTAGGCAAGAAGATCCTGCCCATCCTGCTGATTTGCTGGCTGGCAGTGTGGCTGGGAACTCCGGCGGGCAGCGTGTTTCATGTGGGAGCGCATGTGATACTCATCGGCGCAATCGTGGCCGCGATGATTATGTTTTTGAAGCCCAAGGATTACGACGCCCACGACGTAGAAATCGCCGGGCTGTACTGGCACTTCGTGGATCTGGTGTGGATGTTTATCTTCCCGCTGGTGTATCTGATGTCGACGCGTATCACGGGTTAGACGACGGACGCCGGCGCTACATAACCAAGAGGAGACGATTTAACGATGCACACTGTCGATACGCATCACGATGAAGGTAAGGGGCAATACTTCTGGGTCTGGGGAGCGTTGCTGGTCCTGACCGCGGCAGAAGTAGCGCTGGCCTATAACCAGGTATTTCAGCCGGTTCGGATGCTGGAAGCGCTGATGATTTTGTCGGTCATCAAGTCGGCGCTGATTATCGGTTGGTTCATGCACCTGAAGTACGAAATCGCCGTCATGAAATGGGTGATGATGACGGCCGTGACCATCTGTCTCTGTCTGATGTGCGTCTTTTTCGCGGATGCATTTCGCATCGTTCATTTAGGAGTGAAATGAAACGACGACTCTTGACGTTGGCGTTCATGGGCTTGCTGTGGGCGGCTCCGGCCCTGGGGCAGGGCTGCGCCATGTGTTACAGCAATGCTACCGGGACCACGAAAGACGGACAACGCGCCATCAGCCGGGGGATCTTGGTGTTGCTGGTGCCTCCGGTTGGCTTCATGACCCTCGGCGTCGGCCTGGCGTACGCGTACGGTAAGAAACGCGACGCTGAGCAGGTAGATTGAGTTCCAACCAAGCCAGCTGAACTTGAGCGGAGTGAACGAAAAGTGTCTTCCGCACCTCCGAAGTCACACATACCAACTTCGCTTCCCGCACCTACCCATAACCTTCGCCGTATTGGTCTGCTGCCGTTTGTAGCTGTGCTATTTGCCTATTGCACCGGCGGACCGTTTGGGTTTGAGTCCATGATTTCGGCTTCCGGGCCGGGTTTGGCGCTGACTTTTCTGCTGGTTGTACCGCTATTGTTTGCGGTCCCGATTTCTCTGGCGGCGGCAGAAATGGCAACAGCCATGCCGGTGGAAGGCGGATTCTACCGCTGGAGCCGGGCCGCTCTTGGCGACTTCTGGGGATTTCAAACTGGCTGGTGGAACTGGACTGGCACTTTTCTTTTGAGCGCCTCTTACGGTGTGGCCATGGCGGATTACCTCGACGCCTGGATCCCACTGCATTCCCGATTGCAGCACTGGGTAGTCGCGGTCTTGTTCCTGGGATTGGTAGCGCTTATTAATGTTCTCGGAATTCGCCTGGTCGGTGAGCTTACGCTGTTTTTGCTGGTGGCATCGCTCATACCGGTCATCGCCTTCATCGTCCTCGGCTACCGCCACGCGCACTTCAATCCGTTTCATCCGTTTTTTCCTGCCGGCAAACCTTGGCGGGAAGCTTATGGAGTCGGGCTCTCGCTGGCGCTGTGGTCCTACGCGGGATACGAACAACTCTCGACGGTGATCGAAGAAGTGGAGAATCCGCGGCGTAATTTTCCGTTGGGACTGGCCATCGTGATTCCACTTGCCATTGCCACCTATGGCTTGACCCTGGCGGCTGGTCTGGCGGCGTTGGGCAACTGGCAAGCGTGGGAGACCGGCTACATGGTCACGGCTGCGCGTCTGGTAGGAGGCGCATGGTTAGGCACGGCCATGTTCGCCGCTGCGGCGATTGCCAACTTCATATTGCTCGAGAGCACGCTGCTCTCGGTCACTCGCGTGCCCCTCACCATGGCCGAGGATGGCTACCTGCATCCGTCATTAGCCCGGGTCAACCACCGCTTTGGCACGCCGGCGGGCTCCATCCTGTTGACAGCGGCGTTTTGCGCGGGGTTGGCAGTGTTCAGTGTTCCGCAACTGATCGCCGTATATGCCTGGTCGCGCATTGCCACGTCCGCGCTAACTCTGATCTCGTTCTGGCAAATGCGCCGAAAATATCCTGACCTGCCGCGCAGCTTTCGGGTCGGCGGCGGAAAGCTCGGTGCGCTCACCGTTGTGATCCTTCCCATGCCGTTGTTCGCATGGGCGCTGATCAACAGCGACTCCCCGACGCGGCTGTGGGGAATGCTGAGTTTGGCTTCTGGGCCCGTGGCGTATGCGTGGATACGGCGACGGGCTCTGCCGTTCAGAACTGATAAGAAACCCCTGTAGCAAAGCGACTGCGGGCCTGGATGTCCACCCCCGGCATGATCTTCCCTACCGCCTGCGCTACCCCGAAGTCGATATTGAGTCTCCCTTTCTCAGGAACAGGCAGGAGGCGCGCGAAGTAGGTGAGTGAGGTTGGGACTGTGGCTCCGGGCAGGCCGGCGATGTAATGCGGTTCCTGCGCGGCTTCCGAGCCTACGACCACACGGCTATGAAAGGGCGCCTTGAGCACAAATCCCACCGCGCCAAAGCAACGAGCTTGCCAGTCTGGCGCGTTGCCTCCGATGCCCATCACCACTGCATTCGTCCCCCGGAGGCCCAGGTTCAGCAGGATCGGGAGGGCCTTCATCTGGGTGACCATCTTGGTGGCCACCACGTAGACGTCGCCGTTGGAGGTGTCGCGGCCATCCAGAACTCCACCCACGCGGCGCACCTGGGTACGGGCGACAAACCCCAGAGAGATTGCGGGCAGGTAGGATTTCTTCCATTGCTTTTCCCGCAGCAGCATTACCTTGCCGTGCACGGTATTAAAGCCGTTGGAGAACAACGGGCTGAAGCTGAGGGACGAGCCGGCGGTGTCGAGGGTGCGGGTATAGCCGAATTCGGTGCGATTGAAGAGTCCGACAGTGATTGACGTTTGATACATGCCGCCAATGACGTTGCCCGCGTCCAGGTAATGAAAGCTAACCTCGGGTTTTCCGATGCCATGGTCGGGCGACGCGCTGTTGTATGCGAACGGAGTAATAAAGGCACCGGTCTGGCCTTGCCAGTTCAGCCCCTGGGCCAGCCCTGGGGTGGGCGAGCCGAGCATGGCCATTAGGGCCAGGGTACAGCCTGCGAGGACTTTCGAAATCGAGGACGGCCCTCGGTTTGTGCGCTTTGTCCGATCCATAAACTACCTCCCTCTTATTACTGTTTGGCTTTGAACAGCCCATGGCCTTCCTCGACCACAAGTTGCCCTTCCGGAGCTTCATCGTCCGCGGCAGAAAAAACATTAGCCCAGGATGGTTGGCGGCCTTCCGTTGGATAAGCCTCAGACCTAAAGTCAAATCGGATTTCGGTCGATACCTGAAACGGAGAGCAGTGCAAAGCCTCTCCGACAGTGCAATCCGGACGGGCATGAGGGAATGCCCCACGGTCATACAAGGAGATGAAGAATGAACTTCGATCAAGCAATCGGAGCACACAGTGAGTGGAAACATAAACTATCCGCTTACCTCGTCAAACATGATGGAAGTCTGAAAGTCCAAGATATCTCCCCGGACAACAAATGCCCTCTGGGTCAATGGATTCATGGTGAAGGCGCAAAGTACGCCAATATGGCCGAGTATTCGACCCTGAAGAGCGAACACGCTCGTTTCCATCTGGCTACAGCCGAAGTGATCCGAAAAGCGGATTCTGGCCAATCCGTAACCGAGGAAACTGCGATCGGAGCCAAGAGTAAATTCGCCGAGGCATCTTCTGCGGTAGTCACGGCGATCATGGCCATGAAGGCGCACGCAGGCAAGTAGCGCATCTGACACTCGTACTCATCGTCTCCGCATAACTCACCGCGAAACCGGCAGCAGTCCCAGCTTGCTGGGACTGCCGTTGGTGCATGGGAGCTGGATAGGTGGCGTTGACATCGGGACTTCGCCAGTAATGCTGAGCGTCCTCTTGAGGCGACAGGCCCTAGCCATCCTGACTGCCCCATGGCACCATGAAAGAGATGCCTGCTCAACTCAAGACAATCTTCTTCGACGTCGGCAATACCCTGCTCTTCCCTGACCGCCAACACATTTTGGCTCCCCTCGCAAAGCTGGGACATTCACCGAGCCTCGAACAGTGGCATGCCATCGAGCGTGCTACCAAGAAGCGGTTCGACGCCATCGTCGAACACGGCGAACCAGCGGACCATGGATTTTGGTTTATGTTCTATGAGCGCTTGCTGGCGGACCTGGGAGTGGAAAATGACGGTGTCCGCGACGCGATGGTCGAGTCGACGCGGCAGTCGGCAAACTGGTGCGTGATTCGTCCCGGGACGCGGGAGTTGTTGCAGCGGCTGGGCAAGCGTTATGCGCTGGCGGTGATTTCGAATGCCGACGGAAAGATTGCCGAAGTGCTGGAGCGCAGCGGAATCGCCGACTGCTTTGCGTCCATTACTGATTCGGGATTGGTGGGATACGAAAAGCCGCATCCCGTGATTTTTGAGGCTGCGCTGCGGGCGATGGCAGTGACGCCCGAGGCTAGTTTGTACGTCGGCGATGTCTATTCGGTGGATTATCTGGGCGCGACCCGGGCAGGCATGCAAGGGACGCTGTTGGACGTGGCGGGAGCGTATCGCGCGATGAAAGTGGCGAGGGTGGAGTCGCTGGAGGAGTTGGAGAAGAAGCTGGGGGCCGGGTAACGCCTTAGAGCGAGAGCAACTGATGATCGACACAGTCGGGGTGGATGGCATCGTAGAGATTGCGAAGCAGATCGGAACCGTAGCGTGCGAGGAAATAAACTCCAGCGATCTCACGCTCCTGAAGAACCTTGTTGGGGTAGAGAGCGTTGCTGAGCAATGCGGCATGACGGTCGAGGATTTCGCTGTGGCGCAGTTCAGCGCGCGCGGCGCGGGCACGCAAACTCTCAAGCTGATGCAGCATCTTCGACTCCGCGTTGTTGGCCGCGTCCACTAAGGTCTTATCGAGGCGTTCCAGAGACTGGCGAATCGCCGCCAGCGACTGTTGGGTTGAAGCTTGCGCGCGCTCGAAGGCTGACTGCAGGTCTTTAGACAGAGCGTGGGACGCCAGTTTCTCGCGCACCGGCTCGGGGCCAAGCAAGTCGGTGAAGGCAAGGCTGTAACGCTCCAGCAAGCTCTTCGGCTTGGGTTCAATCAGGGTGGCGGAAAAGCGCGGGATTACGGGTGTGACTCGCCCCAGCAGCGCCTGGTACACGACTGCGGCCTGGGCAAAGTAGGCGACTTCGGCGGAGCCGCCAGTATAAGCAAGCGTCGGCAGCAAATAGTCCTGCACTACGGGACGCAGCAGCACATTGCCACTGAAATCCTGCGGGGCCGAGGCCAAGTGGGTCAGCAATTGTTCCTGAGGAACAGTTTCCTGATCGATCACAAAATCAGGGCCGCGGCGATGGATGGACACACGTGCTCCATGATGAAGAGCAAACAACAGAGAAGACGAAGGGGTGATTTTGACCTGCTGATGATAACCAGCCGTTTCCAATTCGTGGCCGCGGGCAAGCAGGGCTGCTTCAAGTTCTGCGGAGCGTTCGAGAGCTAGGCGATAAATCGGCTCGGCGACACGATGGAGTTCAGGATCCGAAGCATCGAGCAGAATCACACCCCACTCGCCGAACCATTGGGCAAACAGACGCGCGAAAGACGTACCGAAAGTGTCGCCGGACTGATAGCAGGCGCGCAGGCTGGACAAAACTTCCGAGTCGCCGAGCAAGGCCGTAGCCGCATCCAGCGCTGACTGAATCTCATCACCAAATCTGACGGTTCCGACTGGGGCGTTCGGCAGGCCGTGGGTCGCGGTAGCAATCGTCTGTAAGGCTCCGTCGGGCCCTGGCAACGATACCTGGCTGACTTCTTCGCGGTCATGGTCCTCGGTGGCGAGCCAGAAAACCGGAACGCATTCGACACCTTGCTTAGTGGCTACGTCCGCCAGTTTGACGGCAGTGAGGGCTTTGAAAATCGAAAACAGAGGGCCGCCGAACAATCCGACTTGCTGGCCGGTGACCGCGGCGGCAGCGCCGTCGCGCAGGCGACGAATGTTCTCCAGGGTCTTGGCAGACGCGCCCCAAGCCTGGTTTTGACGCCGAAGAATGGCAGCCACACGCTCCCGGCGAGCGGAATCATAGTTAATAGCTGCAACTTCGTCTTTCATCCATTGGTTGAAGTATGGGGATCGCGGATAGAACTGCTGCACTCTGGCGTGAGCGGAAAGAAAATCGGAAAAGAGCGCTGTAGTATGCGGGATTTGGCTGAAAGGTAAACACTCCGATTTCACCGGCGGTTCTCCTGACAGCTTTGGACGATGGAAGGCATACAAAGTCAACGCTTCATTGTACAGGCGTGCTTTAGATCAGATGTTGCAAACGTCTGCGGGATGCAGGAAGCGGGTAGTGGGTCAGTTTGGTTTGCAATGCTTCGCGGGCTTTGCGAATCCCTGGCGGCCTTTGCGGTTAACCGCTTTCTTACCGCAAAGATCGCAAAGAACCGCCGCTAGGGACGCAAAGTCTGAGTGGTCCTCAACCGTGAAACTGAGCCACTCCCAGGAACCGGGGATTGATTCAGGAAGCCGGAATCTGGTCGGGCGGTTGGGCGTGTTTTGAATGGATGCGGATGCCAAGGAAGGAAATCGGTAAAGCGCCAAACATGCCGAGGCCGATGCCGGCAAACGGGTTCCAGCCCAGGTCGACGGTGCGCAGGCAGACGGCCAATGCCCAAAAGAGCGCTGTGGCCTGAAAAATGTAAAGCATGACTTGCCGTTTCATAACCTCCCCCGATTTTAGTGTTTTGGCAATCGGCTGGCGATGAAAAGCAAGGGGTCCGGCGAAACGGAAGTAACCTCATTGGGGTGCCGTCCAAGCGCGATCAGTAGCCCTTGGTTTTGTCTACCAGGGCCAGCAAGGGTTGGTGAGCGAGGTAACGGCGCAGATTTTCAGAGATGAGAGCATAGTGCCGCTCCCAGAGCCTGTCAGTCAGGCCAGCGCTGTGCGGCGTAAGCAGCAGATTTTCCAGGTCCCAAAGCGGAGAGTCGGCGGGAAGCGGTTCCTGGTCGAAAACGTCCAGCGCGGCGCCACCGATCTTTTTATTGCGCAAAGCAACCGCCAGGGCGGTTTCGTCGACCAGAGGGCCGCGACCGACATTGATGAGGAAGGCATCGGATTTCATCTGGGCCAGGCGTTCAGCGTTAATGAGTCTGGTGGTGGCCGAAGTTGTAGGGGCGGCGAGCACAACGTAGTCGGAGACTTCGAGCAGAGTGTTGATTTCGCCGGACGCATACACCTGCTCGACGCCGTCTGGCCTTCCCTTCTCCGGATTCTCACGGGTAGCGATAATCCGCATACCGAGCCCCGCAGCGCGTTTGGCCACTTCGCGGCCGATGCTGCCAACTCCAACCAGCCCAAGTGTGGCGCCAGCGATTTCACGCGGGCGAGGGTGTCCGTGCCACATGACTTCCTGACCCCAGGTGTGCTGCTGTTGCAGGCGTACGGCTTGCGGAATTTGTTTGGCGAGGGCGAGGACCAGGGCAATTACATGTTCGGCAACCACCGGGCCGTGGACTTCGCGAGCGTTGGTCAGGATGACGTCGCTGTGAACGAGTTCGGGAAACATGAGTTGGTGAACCGCAGCGGCGGGCGAGTGAATCCAGCGGAGCTGCTTGGCGAGTGTGAATTGCTCGGGTCGAAGCGACCAGGTGACGATGATTTCTGCGTCACGCAGTTGGGGTTCGATGCCGTCGTAGCTTGCGAAGTGGACGACCTCGAGTTGCGGAAAATCGGCCTGTAGCTTCGCCGAAAACCAATCCGGAGCGTTCCACAGTTCGAAGCGGTGATGAAGGATGATCAGGAGCTTCATGCAAGACAATCATAACCACAGAGGGCACAGGGGAGCACGGAGGAAGCGAATTCCTCTGTGGTTCTCTGTGTCCTCTGTGGTTAGGGTTTTATCAGCACGCGCAGATCACGGCCTGTCATTTCTTTCGGTTCATCGAGTCCTAGCATGCCAAGAACCGTCGGTGAAATGTCTCGCAGCGATCCATTCGGCTTAAGCGTGAATTTCTTGCTGTCTTCTGCGATCACGATGAACGGCACCGGATTGGTGGTGTGTGCCGTATGCGGCCCGCCGGTGGCGGGATCGATCATCATTTCAGCGTTGCCGTGGTCGGCGGTGATGAGCATGACCCCGCCTTTGGCCCTCACGACAGGCTCAATGCGCCCCAGGCAGGCATCCACAGTTTCGACGGCTTTGATGGTGGGCTCGATTTTACCCGAGTGCCCGACCATATCGGCGTTGGCGAAGTTCACGATGATGACATCGAACGCGCTGTCGTTGACAGCTTTAATGACGGCATCAGCGATGCCAGCCGCCGACATCTCCGGCTTCAGATCGTACGTCGCAACTTTCGGCGATGGCACCAGAACTCGGTCTTCGCCAGGGAACGGCTGCTCGACGCCGCCATTGAAGAAATAAGTCACATGCGCATATTTCTCGGTTTCCGCTACCCGCAGGTTGCGCATGTTCGCTTGGGCCATGACGTTGGCGAGAATGTTATTCATCGATTCCGCTGGGATCACTACCGGCAAGCTGAAATTCTTGTCGTACCGCGTCATGCAGACGTAGTGCAGGTTCTTGGGCATGCGGGCGCGTGGAATCGCCGCGTCGAGATCGTCAGCGCCGGGTAGATCGCGGCCGCCTTTTTCGTTCAGGCCGCTTTCGCGGGCGAGGGCACGGGTGATCTGGCGCACGCGGTCGGCGCGGAAGTTGAAACAGATGCAGGAATCGTCGTCGCGAATGGTGGCCAGCGGTTCGCCGCGATTGTCGACGCACACGAAGGGAACAACGAATTCGTCGGTGACATTATTGTTGTAAGACGCCTTTACGCCCTGAATCGCGTCCGTGTACTTACCGCCTTCGCCGTTCCCGTTCACCATGGCGTTGTACGCCTTGGCGATGCGTTCCCAGCGGCGGTCACGGTCCATGGCATAGTAGCGGCCGTTGACGCTGGCGATCTCGCCGGTCGAGTACTCGCGCATCTTCTGCTGGAGTTGCTCCAGATAGCCGGCGCCGTTGGTCGGCAGTGTATCGCGGCCGTCCATGAAAGCGTGGACGAAGACGCGATCAACCCCTTGCTGTTTGGCCATTTTGAGCAGCGCGTAGAGGTGGGTTTGATAGGAATGCACGCCGCCATCGGAGACCAGGCCGAACAGGTGCAGGCGCCGGCCGCCGCTGCGGGCATTTTTCATGGCCGCGATGAGAACGGGGTGGGAAAAGAATTCGCCATTCTGGATCAGCAACTCGATGCGGGTGCTGTCCATGTGCACGATGCGTCCGGCACCGATGTTGAGGTGCCCGACCTCGCTATTGCCCATCTGACCGTCGGGCAGGCCAACGTACTTGCCGCTGGTGTGAATGAGCGTATTAGGGTACTCGCGCAGCAGGCGGTCGTAAGTCGGCTTGCGGGCGAGCGCAATAGCGTTGGCCTTGGTCTCGGCGCGGTATCCCCAGCCGTCGAGGATGATGAGGACGAGTGGTTTGGGACGCAAAGGCTGCTCCTAGCTTCCAGCTAATTCAAAAGCGGCCACGGATTTACACGGATCAACACGGATTCTAGCAGTTCTCACCATTCGTCGGCGGACGCAGCACTCCCCAAAATTATTTATACTGACGGCGGGGGAAGTTCATGCCAATCAGTGACCTGTTGCTGCCGGAGTTCGACCACGAGATGCAGACTACACGGACCACGCTGGAACGGGTTCCCTTTGACAAAAAAGATTTTGCGCCTCATCCCAAGTCGATGGCGCTGGGCAATCTGGCGCCGCACGTGGCGGAACTGGCTGGGTTTGGCACCACCGTGTTGACGACTCCGGAGTTGGATTTCGGCAGCGGTCCTGCCCGCACACGTCCTCCGTTTGAGTTGGCGGGCCTGCTGAAGGCTTTTGATGAAAATGTGGCCAAGGCCAGGACCGCTCTACAAAGCATGAAAGACGACGCCTGGACGCAGCCTTGGAAGCTGAGCTTTCAAGGTAAGACCATCTTCAGCGGATCGCGATTTCTGGCTTATCGCACGATGTTTTTGAACCATCTGGTGCATCATCGTGCTCAGCTAGGAGTTTATCTGCGACTGAATGACAAACCGCTGCCGGCAACCTATGGGCCTTCTGCAGATGACCGGATGGGATTCTGAACAAACTGTCGCCGCAGATTAGCACAGATGAACGCTGATCATACGGCCCTTCAGCCTTTGTAGTTCAGAGCCTTCAACCCCAGAAACCTCGCCGCCCCGCCCAATTCCTCTTCAATTCGCAGCAACTGGTTGTACTTGGCGACGCGATCGGTGCGGGATGCTGAGCCAGTCTTGATCTGCCCTGCTCCCGTGGCCACGGCTAAATCCGCGATGAACGTGTCCTCGGTCTCTCCCGATCTATGCGAGATGACGGATGTGTATCCATTTCGCCGCGACAAGTCAATCGCATCCAGAGTTTCGCTAACGGTGCCAATCTGATTGACTTTGATCAAAATGGAGTTGGCAACATGTTGGTCAATTCCCTTCTGCAAGAACTCGATGTTGGTGACGAAAATGTCGTCGCCTACAAGCTGGATTTTCCCACCAAGTTCTTTGGTTAAATTCTGCCAGCCGTCCCAATCGCCCTCCGACAAACCGTCTTCCAGCGAGACGATGGGATAATCCTTCACCCACTTCGCCCAAATTTTGATCATCTCGTCCGAGCTCTTCGCCGACTTATCAGACTTCTTGAAAATGTACTTGCCGTCCTGGTAGAACTCGCTGGCGGCGGGATCGAGCGCAATCGCAATCTCTTTCCCCGGCTTATATCCGGCCTGCTGAATCGCCTCCAGCACAACCTCGATTGCCTCGACGTTCGATTTGACCGACGGCGCAAAGCCGCCCTCGTCGCCGACGGCGGTGTTGTAGCCGCGCTTCTTGAGCACGCCCTTCAGGGTGTGGAATACCTCGACACCCCAGCGCAACGCTTCGGAAAATGACTTGGCGCCGACTGGCATCACCATGAACTCCTGGAAGTCGACGTTATTGTCAGCGTGGGCGCCGCCATTGAGGATGTTCATCATGGGCACCGGCAGGAGATTCGCGCCAGTGCCCCCGAGATACCGGTAAAGCGGTTGCTTGAAGCTGTTCGCGGCGGCCCGAGCTGCTGCCATGGAAACCGCCAAAATCGCGTTGGCACCGAGGCGGCCCTTGTTGTCGGTACCGTCGAGCTCGATCATCTTTTGGTCGAGAGCTCGCTGATCGACTGCGTCCATTCCGGACACAGCTTTGGCTATCTTGGTGTTCACGTTCTCAACCGCCTTGAGAACGCCCTTGCCGAGGTAGCGCTGCTTGTCGCCGTCGCGAAGTTCGACGGCTTCATGTTCGCCGGTGGAAGCACCGCTGGGAACGATGGCGCGGCCTTTGGTTCCGTCGGCCAGCGTGACTTCGGCTTCGACGGTGGGATTTCCGCGAGAGTCCAGAACTTCGCGAGCGTGGATGTTGGAAATCGTACTCATAAAACTCTCCTCGTTGCTTAGGAAACCGCGATTATAAATCACGACGAGTGAAAGAGCAGTGACGAATGGACACGGGCGGAGACTCCCTTCCTCCCATAATGGCCCGTGGCTTCGCTGGTTCCAGCGGCGCTTCCCTGCTTGTTCTGCACATGGCACTCACCTAAAGTCAATGGAGATGCAAAATCGCACGGAAACTTTGGAAATCGGGTCACGGGCGCCGGAATTTTCGCTGCCGTCGGCCAACCGGGAGGGCAGTATTTTCACCCTCTCGACCTTGCTCGAAAACGGGCCGGTAGTCGTGGAGTTTCTGCGCGGTACCTGGTGACCGAACTGCGTGAAGCGCATGGCCCAGTTCGAGCCATACCGGGACGAGATAAGGCAGATGGGAGCGCAACTGGTTTATATCGCGGCGGAAAAGGGCGAGGGAATGTTTAAACCGGCGAAATATCTGGCGGCGCATCCGATTTCGTTTCCTTTTCTGCTGGATGAGGACCGCTCGGTAACCAAAGCCTACGGGCTGTACCACCGGTTTGGGCACGATGCCATCCATATTGCTCATCCTGCGAGCCTGGTAGTGGATCAGGGAGGCATGGTTCGTTACATCTATCGCGGCGACAGCCAGACGGACCGAGCGCCGGTCGAGGGAGTTCTGAACGCAGTCAAGAAAGCGACCATTTCAGGTTGAGGATTAGCGTCTATCTCAAGGAGGCCCAATGAGGAAGTTCGAATTACTGCTGTGTGTGATGGTGTTGTCGCTGGTGGCGATGGCACAAAACAATATTTCATTGCCGACGGGGACGTCGCTGACGGTCAAGCTGGAAAATAACATTGCTACCTCTTCCAGCAAGACGGGCGATTCGTTTTCTGCGCGGGTGACGGAGGCGGTACTGCTCGAGGGCAAAACCGTGGTTCCGGTGGGGGCGACCGTGCAAGGTAAAGTGGCCCAGGTGAGTGAACCGCGGCGAGTTTCAGGCCGTCCTACGATTGGGATATTCCCCGAGGCACTGGTCATGCCCGATGGCCAAAAATTCGTGCTCAGCGCGTCGTTGGTGCAAACTGATGCGGGCCATGGAACGAGCGTGAGCAGCGAAGGCGAGTTCAAGGGGCGAGGGCACGACGGCCAGGACCTCACCGAGATTGGCATGGCCACCGGCGGTGGCATGGTGATTGGCGGACTGGCAGGCGGCGGCAAAGGGGTGGTGATCGGGGGCGCGATCGGGGCAACGGCTACGGTAGTGCACTGGCTGGGCAAAAAGAAATCGGCGACCTTGCTGGCGGGAACGGAGTTGGTGATGGAATTGAGCCGTCCGCTGGAGTTGGCTCCAGCAGCGGTCGCGGGACAGTAGTAAGTCTTTCCGTGGCCAGAAACTCAAGGCGGACGTCCATCGTCCGCCTCTTCCGGGAGCGCCTCCGTGAATCGATAATCCTCCGCCCGGGCATGTGACCGACCCTCCTGGTGGTCTGCGACCTACATTCCCGCCGACATCAAATCCGGTTCGCGCAGCAGTTGCAGCTCAATCCAGCCTTCGAGCGGCAGTGCGTCTACCGGCAGACGGTCTTGCCAAAGGCTAAAGCGCAGACGGAGTCGGGTGGTGGCGGGCGAGGTTCGGTCAACGGAGGCCACCGGGATCGCCAGCAGCCAGGCCAGGGGAAGTTTGAACTCGAAGTTGCGAGCGAAGGCGACACGGGCCAGGTTCGTCGATTGACCGAAGCTCGCCAGCGGCGGTTCTTCGCCGGGCGCGGTGACCTGCCACGATTGCATGCCGCCGCCCACGATCTTGACATCCAAACGCAGCACGCGGCGAGGGCGCGGTTCATCGATCGCCCAGGATTCGAGGTTGACCACCAGATCGAAGTCCGTGTCTGGAGGTTTGCCGGCGAAGTCGAGGCGTCCATAGACATTGGTTTCGTCGATACCTGCCTGCACCGAATCCACAAAGAACTGCTTGCCGTGCATGGCGCCGGCGCGACGGTCGGCGGTGTAGACGGCAGCGCCCATCCATTCAAAGTAGCGCACCATGTCACCCTCAACCCGCGGATGGATGTAATGGGTCTGGGGGGTGAAAGCCGCCCGTGCCGCCAGCGTCGCGATGGGCTGGGCAAGATAGTCAGGCGGCGTGGCTCCCAGCGCCTGGTAAACGTTCGAAAGATGCTTGCGATACAGTTCGTCGAATTCGCGGTCGTTCGCGGAGTGATGCTCTGGCCCGTACCACCAATTCCAGTCGCTGCCTTCGGCAATCAAAAGCTCTTCGTAGGCCAATTTGCGTTGCGCCTCGCTGACACGTGAGGCAGTCTCCTCATAGAAGCTTCGGGCGTGGTAGAGGTAGTCCCAGGACTTGTTGTCTTCGGGTGCGCCGATCCAGACGTTGAAGTTGGCGTTGATCCAAGACCCTGGAACCAGCGAGTTCAACGGGTGGAAACGCTGGTGGCGGGCGATGGCTTCGGAAATCGTGACCGCCTCGACACCTGGCTCGCGTTGCAATGTATCGTAGAAGCGACGCAGGAACTCACGGCCGGAGCGGGGGTAATACTCCCAGGCGTTTTCGCCATCGAGGATGATAGGGATGATGGCATCTCTTCCCTGCGCAAGAACCGGTTGCGCGGCCTGCTTGATATTGTTCATGAGGTGCGCGGCGGCGTCCGATGGGGCCATTCCAGAGTACACAAAGCCGACCAGATCAGAGATGGCGTGGTCGCGGAAGACGAGATGCATCTGGGTTTGCGAGTTCTCGAAGCGATGAATGGTGTAAAGCTTCTCAGCATTCTCGCGCGGGTTGATCCCCAAAGTGCGGCCGAGCACGCCTTCGTCAGTGGCCATCCACTTCACGCCCAGGCTCTGGGCGATGGTTAGAACTTCCTCGGAAACGCTGCCCTCCGAGGGCCATACGCCGACGGGGCGAATACCGAAAACCTTTTGGTGTAGATCGAGGCCCCGCAGAAGTTGCTCTCGGGCATCTTCGGGATGACGAAAACGGTTTTGCGGAAGGGGCAGGCCGGGAGTGGAGACTGCGCCCATATTGGTGTCGCAGACCAGCGGAAGAATGGGGTGGTAGAAAGGCGAAGTAGAAAGCTCGATTCTACCCTGCTGGGCAGCGGTTGCGTGGGCAGGCAGAACCCGGCCCACGAGTTCACGTTCGCGGGCGATCACCAGACGCTGATCGTCGAGCGAATAGCCTCTTTCCTTCTTGATGAGAGACGCGATTTCGGGCTCATCGAGAAAGAACTCATCGAACCAAGCGATCTGCGAGAGTACCTGTAAATCCGTGAAATCCTGCGGCTGAAAATATTTCTCGGCACGATCTGGCGAATCTCCTGCCGCGCGGAAGCGTTCCCAGAGCTCGCGGTAGCGCGGGTAACGCCCGATCATGTGGACCGGGTTCGCCTGAAAAAGATATTGCAGCGCGAAGTGGCGCTCTGGCGGTGTGAGATCCCGTGCAGGCTTGGCCGCTACAGCGAAGAATGGGTCATGCGCGGTACCATCGACGTAGTCCTGGATTTGGGTCATCAGCGACGGCACCAGGTTGAACGTCTGGTGGACGTTGGGGAACTCGTCCAGCAGCTTGACCATGCCGTAATAGTCTTTGAGGGCGTGCAGACGGACCCAGGGCAGGCGGTACTCGCCGGTGACCAAGTCCTTGTAATACGGCTGATGCTGGTGCCACAAAACGATGACGCGCAGGACGGGCATGTCTGTGGATATTTAACGCCAGTCTAGCACGCGTGGGCCAGCTTCAGGCGAGGGAGCGAATGCTCCCTCGTGCTGACCGATTCCCCATATGAAATGCTGTCCCTGTTCCGGATTCCTTATTTCTCCGACCAGACGGCCAATTCGTTGCCGCTGGGATCAGTGAAATGGAAGCGTCGTCCACCGGGGAACGGGAACGCATCTTTGGTGATGACGCCGCCGGCTTCGCGGACTTTCTTTTCGGTGGCGGCGAGGTCGCTGGCATAGAGCACCACCAGCGGCCCTCCGCGGACCACTTTGCCTTCTTTAGTGAAGCCGCCGGCGATGCGACCGTCTTCAAAGCTGGTGTAGTCCGGCCCGTAATCGGTGAACTTCCATCCGAAGACGCGTTGGTAGAAGTCTTTGGTCTTGGCCACGTCGGTGGCGGGAAACTCGAGGTAGTCGATTCTTCCGTTGTTGGCTTGGTTGTCCACAGTCTTTTGCTCCTGTTGCGCAAAGGCGAGTTGGGTTACGAGTAAGACGGCGACCCACAGTGTTCGCATGGCTTTCCATCCCGCAGCCTGGATTAAACAGCTCCGTGCTGACGTGGACTTCATGGTACGGAGGGAAAACCTGCTGGAATAGGAAAAAACGGTCACCGCAGGGCGCGAAGGTAGGCTGCTGGAGTCTGCCCTGCGAAGTGCTGGAACTCAGCAATGAAGTGGGATTGGTCGAAGTATCCGCAGTCGGCGGCGAGGCCGGCGTGTTCCCCGGCCTGGGCCCGAACCTGAGCCAGGGCCTTGCGGAAGCGCAGAACGCGGGCCAGCAGCTTGGGCGACACACCGATCTGCTGCAGGCAGATCCTGCGGAACTGCCGTGTGCTTAAACCGGCCTGCAAGGCGACGTCATCAAGCGAGACGCAACCTGGGTGGGCCTCCATCCAGGCCAGAGCGCGCTGCACCGGCGTCAGGGTCTGTGACGGCCGCAGGGCCCGGCCCAGCAGCGCGGTGCAGTGCTGCACAGAATCGGCATCTGCCATTTGTTCCCTCAGCGCCCGGCCGCGTGCTCCCCATAGGCTCTCAAGCGGCAGGAGCGCATCGGTGATCTCAGGACTGGGAACGCCAAAATGTTCTCTCCACATCCCCGGCCGGAAACGCACACCCACCAACAACTGTCGTGGCGGTATTTGAAAGTCCGCGAACCGGGTCATTGTGCCCACGACCGTGAGCGAGGCCTTGCCGGAGTGGCGGGTGAAGATGATGTCGGCGCAGCCGTCGGGCAGCACGCGATGGGGAAAGGATTCTTCCGACTGCATGGTCCAGAAGCACTCGACGCTCTCGGCTAGCTGCGGCGGCGGGACGAGTTCCAGATACGGCGCCATGGCAAGTAAAAAGATAGCAGGAGCGGCGAAATCAGGTCTAGAGGGGCAAGCAGAGTAACTACGGTGCTGCCGAAATTCAGCCGGCGGAGCCCGTCTCCGGTAAACTAGAAATGGCAATATGGCCAAGACGATCGAAAGCTCGCCAGCCGATGTGCGCGGCGATGTTAGCTTACTGAGCCCGCAGGACCTTCACCTTTTCAACGAAGGCCGGCACTATCGCGCTTACAACAAAATAGGCGCGCACCTGACTGACGCCGGGAACGAGCCCGGCGTTTGCTTCAGCGTGTGGGCGCCAAATGCGCGTGAAGTGTCGGTGATGGGCAGCTTCAACCGCTGGGATGCGCAAGCCCACCGGCTGCAAATGCGTGGGAACTCGGGGGTGTGGGAGGGATTTATCCCCGGAGTGACGAAAGGGGCGCTGTATAAGTTTCACATTGTTTCGCAGCACAACGGATATGTGGGTGACAAAGCCGATCCGTTTGGCTTGCTGCATGAGAAACCGCCGCGCACAGCGTCGGTGGTATGGAACCTGGAGTATGACTGGGCCGACGATCGGTGGATGGCGGAGCGCAAGGAAAAGAATTCGTTGCACGCGCCGATGGCGATCTATGAAGTCCATTTAGGCTCCTGGATGCGAGTTCCGGAGGAGCATAACCGGCACCTCACGTATCGCGAGTTAGCACCGCGCCTGGCGGATTACGCCACCCGCATGGGTTTCACCCATGTCGAGCTGTTGCCGGTGATGGAGCATCCGTTCTACGGCTCCTGGGGATATCAGACGACCGGTTATTTCGCTCCCACCGCGCGTTACGGCGAGCCGCAGGATTTCATGTACCTGGTGGATCACCTCCATCAGCACGGTGTCGGGGTGATTCTCGATTGGGTGCCTTCGCATTTCCCTTCGGACGGGCATGGGCTGGCGTATTTTGACGGTACGCACTTGTTTGAACATTCCGATTCTCGCCAGGGTTTTCATCCCGACTGGAAGACGTTGATCTTCAACTACGGGCGCAATGAAGTGCGCAGCTTCCTGCTCTCCAGCGCGATGTTCTGGCTGGAGAAGTATCACGCCGACGGGCTAAGAGTGGATGCAGTGGCTTCGATGCTCTATCTCGATTATTCGCGCAAGGAAGGCGAGTGGCTGCCCAACCAATATGGTGGACGGGAGAATCTGGATGCCATCGAGTTTTTGCGCCAATTTAATCAGGAGGCCTACGGAGAGCATCCCGGAATTCAGACCATTGCCGAAGAATCGACGGCGTGGCCCATGGTCTCACGGCCTATTTACGTCGGCGGACTCGGCTTCGGTTTGAAGTGGGACATGGGTTGGATGCATGACACGCTGAAATACTTTGCCAACGATCCCATTCATCGCAGGTTTCATCACAACCAGCTGACGTTCCGCATGCTGTACGGTTTCACCGAGAACTTTGTGTTGCCGCTTTCTCACGACGAGGTCGTACACGGAAAAGGTTCCCTGATCGGGAAGATGCCGGGTGACGAGTGGCAGAGATTTGCCAACCTGCGCCTGCTGTTCGGTTACATGTACGCGCAGCCGGGCAAGAAGTTGCTTTTCATGGGAGACGAATTCGGCCAGGTGAGCGAGTGGGCGCACGATAGCAGCCTGGAATGGCATGTTTTGCAATATCCCGTACATCGCGGGTTGCAGAACTGGGTGGAGCAATTGAACCGGCTTTACCGGAAGTATCCCGAGTTGCACGAAATGGATAATGAGCCCGGCGGCTTCGAGTGGATCGACTGCAGTGATAGTCTGTCGAGCACGATTTCCCTGCTGCGCAAAGGGAAAGCGACGGGAAGCATTGTTGTGGTGTGTAACTTCACTCCGGTACCGCGGGTGGGCTACCGCCTGGGAGTTCCTAGCGGCGGCTTCTGGCGCGAGCTGCTGAACAGCGATGCCACCGAATACGGGGGCAGCGGCATGGGTAATATGGGCGGAGTTCAGGCGGAGGAGCACCCCGCGCACGGACGGTCGCATTCGCTGAATTTGACCTTGCCGCCGCTGTCGGCGCTGTATCTGAAAGCCGAATAGTCGGCATCAGTGCCGAAATGTTGGCACTGTCGAGAACGGTCAACCGAAGCGGGAGACGTAAACAGGTCCATTTCTCGGCGGCAGCCTCAGCCGCCATCACTGCTTTAGGACAGCATTGCCGAGGAGATCCCAATAGAAGCCGCCGAATCTCCTCGGAACGGTCCACACATCACCACTCGACATCAGGGGAGGGTTGTCCTTTCCTCTTGCTCGCCCGAGGGGTAAGGCGAGGACTCTTACAAGTCGGCATGCAGCTGGAATGCCATTCTCGGCGTGCGTGCTAGACTCAGGGAACCGGCACCTCATGCGGATCCTGACCCGTTATATTCTGCGCGAAGTGACGACTCACGCCTTGATCGGCGTGGGGGTCTTCACCTTTCTCTTCTTCATTCGCGATTTGGGGCAAATCCTCGAACTGGTGGTGCGCAACAGCGCTCCGCTGCCCAGTGTGGCGCAGGTATTCTTTCTGATTGTTCCGGCGACACTCACCATCAGTATCCCCGCGGGAGTTCTGGTTGGGATCCTGATCGGGTTGAGCCGTCTGGCCGCCGACAGCGAGATCACCGCCATGCGGGCCAGCGGCATTGGGGTGTGGAGCTTCTTGCGAGTCATCTCCATTTTTGCGGTGGCCGCTTGGCTTCTGGCGCTGGCCAATGGCGTGTACGTAGCACCGCGCTCGCAGGCGGCCATGGCGCGATTACAAGACCAACTGAAGTCGTCGCAAATCTCATTTGAAGTTCAGCCGCGAGTCTTCTACGAAGGCTTTCCGCAACTCGTGCTCTATGTGCAGAACGTGCAGGCTGCTCAGGGAGCGGCCGTCTGGAAGGGCGTGTTTATCGCCGACACCAGCACGCCGCAGTCACCCCGCATCACGCTGGCCGAAGAAGGGATCCTGGTCAGCGAAGGCGCGAACACCCTGCATCTTCGATTGACCAATGGCTCGACCCACGAGATCGACCCGAAAACTCCGGGCAACTACCAGATCTCGACGTTTGAGCACAGCGACCTCCCGATTCCCATGCCCCAGGCCGAGAGTGGCAAAGAGCAGGAACCGGCGCCGGTCTCACAACTGAAAACTACGGAGCTGTGGCAGCAGGCCCATGAGCGGACGAATCCCATGTCGCGATGGGACTGGATCGAACTGCACCGCCGTTTCGCTCTGCCCACCTCCTGCCTGGTGTTGGCACTGGTAGGGATTCCGCTGGGCCTGTCGTCCAAGAAGGGTGGGAAATCGACCGGCTTTGTGCTGGCCATCTTGCTGGTGTTTGCCTACTATTTCGCGTCCTTGGTGGGAGTATCGCTGGCGCGCCAAGGCAGGGTTTCTCCGGGTTTCGGGGTGTGGCTGGCCGACATCGTGTTCTTTTTGGGCGGAGCATTCCTGCTGTGGCGCGCGGAACGCAGGCCGCTGGATGTATCGGCGTGGCGTGACCGGCTGAATCCCTTCAAAAGCCGAGGGAAGGCGAATGGCACGGAGACGCTACGAGCCAATCGCGGGGAAGATGTTTTCCAGCGGGCGGCGACACGGCGCCGCGTTTTCAGTGCCCGCTTCCCGATGATTCTGGATGACTACATCCTGCGTGATTTTGCGGTGAACCTGGCGATGGTGCTGGCGACCTTTCTGATGCTGCTGCTGGTCTTCACCTTGTTCGAACTGCTGGGCGACATCTTGCGCAATCAGGTCTCGCTTTTGGTGGTGGGAGAGTACCTGCTGAGTGTCTCGCCCTATTTTCTGTACAACATCACGCCCTTGAGCATCTTGCTGGCAGTGCTCATCACCCTGGGGTTGATGCAGCGCAGCAATGAAGTCACCGCGATCAAAGCTACCGGAATTAGTATTTACCGGATCGTGACTCCATTGCTGGTGGCCTGCGCGGTGCTGGCTTGCGCGCTGTTTTTCTTCGACCAATTCTATTTGCCCCATGCCAACAAGAGGCAGGACGCGCTGCGGAACCAGATCAAAGGCAAGCCCACGCAAACCTATCTGAATCCCGACCGGAAATGGATCTTCGGGCAGCACTCCAACATTTATTATTACCAATTGTTCGACTCGGAGCGCGATCAGTTTGGGCGGCTGGCGGTGTTTCAGTTCGATCCTGCCAGCTTTCGATTGACGCAGCGAATTTACGCCGAGCGGGCACACTGGGAAGACACGCTGCAACGCTGGGTGTGCACCCAGGGGTGGGAGCGCGACCTGCACGGATCGGCCATCGAAAACTTTCGGACCTTCGAGGTGGCGACTTTCCCCGGGGTGAGCGAGCCACCAACGTACTTCAAAAAAGAAGTCAAGCAATCCTCGGAGATGAACACCAAGGAGTTGCGGCGTTATATCCATGACTTGCAGCAGAGTGGATTTGAAGTGGTGCGGCTGCGGGTGCAATTGGAAAAAAAGTTTGCGTTCCCCATGATTGCGTTGGTGATGGCGGTGCTGGCGATTCCCTTCTCACTCTCGGCCGGGCGGCGCGGGACGATTGCAGGCGTGGCCGTAGCGGTGGGAATTGCCGTGGTCTATTGGACGGTCTCGGGATTGTTCGAGGCGATGGGGAACATCAGTCAGTTGCCGCCGTTTCTGGCGGCTTGGTCGCCGGATTTGATCTTCGCCCTGCTCGGCGGGTACATGATTTTGAAAGTACCGACGTAGGTGAATCGTGGTTTCTGTGAGCCGTTTCGTTTTTGGGGAAGCCGCCCCGAATGCCGGGTTGAATCATTCTCTCAAGGAATCGGTTTCGCAGTCCTTAATTCACTCCAGCTACAGCGGTAGGGTTGACTGCGGTCTGGGCGGCCAGGCCCAGCGTGGTGAGAACTCCGGTGGTGGTATTGAGGGTGAACACGGAAAGTGTGGACGACTCGTTGTTGACCACATAGACGAAGTCGGTGGGGTTGGTGAGGGTGTTGCCGATGTTAACCCCGGTGGTCCCGGAAACGATGACGAACGCAGCCGGAGCCTGGCCGGTGGAGACAGTTGGAGTGACCGAAAGCGGGGTTAACACTCCGGTACCGGTGCCGAACGCGAAAGATGAGACCTGATTGGAGGTCTTGTCGAGTACGTAGAGGAAATCAAACGCCGGATCAACGGCAATTGCAACCGGACCGCCGCCATCGGAAAAGGGCGAACCTGCGACCGGCATCAAATTGCCATTCGGGTTGTTGACGTCGGCACAGCTAAGGACGACCTTGTCACAAATGTTGAAAGCGGAGATGTTGTTGGTTCCTGTATTTGCGACATAGAGGAATGCTCCACTCGGCGGGAGAGCCAGACCGGAAGGCGCCAGTCCGACGGCGAACGGCGAGGTACCCAACACCGTCAGGCCAGTGGCGGAAATGGAATAGGCGGAAACCGTGTTGGTGAAAGTGTTGGCGACATACAAGAAGTTTCCGGTGGCGCTGACCGCCACCGCCGAAGGCCCAGTGGGGAATGTGGTCCCCGCGGGTATGGTGGTGAACGGTGAGCCTGCAACCTCGGTGAGGCTGGCGTTGCTGATTGAGAACATCGAAATGTTGCTCGATCCTTGATTGGCCACGAACAAAAATCTCCCTAACGGATCGATCGCCATTCCCATCGGCATGGTCCCGGTCTTTACGGTGCCAGTACCCGCAGTCAGGGAACCATCCGAGTTAATGGTGTAGCTGGAGACGGTTTCGGAGACGGTGTTATCCACGAAAATAGCGTTTCGGGCTGGCGAAAGCGCCATGGCGAAGGGAGAAGTTCCGGTGCTCTGCGCCGATCCCAGTTGGGTGAGCGCCCCGTTGCCGAGCGCCACGGTATAGGCGGTCAGCGAACTATCGCCCTGGGCCGCGATGTAAAGTGTGCCTGTGCCCAAAGTGGTGACGACGCCGCTGTTGCTGCTGCAGGCGAGCAATCCGCACAGCGAAATGGAAAGCAGACAGGCAAAGCAGCGGAACCTCATCCGTATTGTTTCTCCCGTTCTGGCGTGGTGGGGCCTTCGCTTGGTGGCTGCATGACGCTGAAGAGCCCCTCAAAGGTGTATCAGGAATGCGGGGTGAAGAGCAAACCCCAAACCAAACAGTAGGAACCGCGGAAGAGGGGAAAAGTTGCTTTGGAAAGCTTGCTATCCGCGTTCAACGGCGGAAAAAACGTCGGAGACACGAGTGCTGTTCTCGGGGCTGGCTTGGGGAGCCAAGGGGAGACGAATCTCGACCATGAGACCGCCTTGCGGGCGATTGACGGCGCGGATGGCGCCGCCATGGAGTGCAACCGCGCGTTCCGTGATGGCGAGGCCCAGTCCGACGCCGCCGGTCTGGCGGCCGCGGGCATCGTCGATGCGGTAGAAGGGGCGAAAGAGCTTATCCAGTGCTTCTTCGGGCACACCGGGTCCAGAGTCGGTGACCCGCACGACCGCTTCCGGCCCCTTTGCTCCCAGCCCCTGCTCCAGCCGGACCTGCACGTTGGTTCCGGGCTCGGTATAGCGCACAGCATTGCGCACCACGTTCTCGATCGCGCTCTGCAGCAGTCGAGCATTGCCCGTAACCACGCAGTCGTCCACCGCGTCGACTTCTACCTCGCAACGCCGGTCCTGGGCTTCGAAGGCAGCGTCTTTGGCAATCTCGCTGATGAGATGTTCCAGATGGAGGGGTGATTTCTGAATGAATTCATCGCCACCATCCAGCCGGGCAATGGTCAGCAATTTCTGAATGAGCTCGTTGAGCCGGTTGGCCTCGCGATCAATCCGATCGAGCGCGCTCCCGGCGTCGGGGCCGCTCTTGCGGCGGGCCAATTCCAGAGCAACGTTCAGGCGGGCTAAGGGCGAACGAAGTTCGTGGGAAATGTCGGTCAGCAGGCGTCTTTGAGCATTGACCAACCTTTCCAACCGTTCCGCCATGCGGTCGAAATCGCGCATGAGTTCGGCCATCTCATCGTGGCGGCGGGATTGGGGAACGCCGGCGCGCGCAGCCAGATCGCCTTCCGCCAGTTTCTGCGTGGCTGCGCGCAGGCGGACGATGGGCGAAGTCAGATAGCGAGCCAGAAGATAACAGACTAATCCCGAGGACAGAATCCCGATAAAGATGGGCAGAGCATGCGGCCCAAACCTGCCACTCGGGCCGGCCCCAGGAAGCTCAATCACCAATGTATAGCGATGCCCATCGGGAGTAGTCATCGAGGACCGTAGAAACTCGGGCGGCCCCAACCGCCCCCAAAAGCTCTCCGCAGTGCGCATTTCGCCCAATTGGGCGCGTCGCACCCAAGCGTCCGGGGTGCGTCCCAACAAGTCTCTTCCCGTTTCGTCGGCGATAAAGAATCGAGCGTGATGAGTTTCGCGAAGATTGCGAAGATACTTCCACAGTGCGGTCTCGCCACCAGTCTTGTACGTCTGTACGCTTTCGCTGAGGAAAATCGCCTCTTCAGACTGCAAGTTCGAGACTTCACGGGAAGGCCGCAACGCGGTGGCGATCATGATGGCCAGCACCATGAAGAGCGCCTGGGCCAGCCAGTAAGAAAGAAAAATGCGCAGGAACAGGCTCTTCATTGATCCTCGCTCCTGGCATGTTCCCGGGGATGGGCGAAGATGTATCCCACACCCCGCACCGTTTTGATGTGGTCGGGGCCGCTCTCGGAATCGCCCAGTTTCTTGCGGACTTTGCTGACATGCATATCAATGCTGCGGTCGAAGGGAGAAAACTTGCGGCTGAGAACAGTATCCACCAGATGTTCGCGGGTCACCACACGTCCAGCGTCCCGCAGCAGGGCGTATAGCAAATTGAACTCCACCGAGGTCAGATCGACGGGGGTGCCGTCACGCAGCACGGTTCGGGTTGCGGGATCAAGTTCAATGTCCCCCACCCGGATGACCTCGGGGATGGGCTCAGCCTCGGCTTTGCCGCGGCCCTGGGTACGGCGCAGGATGGCCCGGATGCGGGCGACGAGTTCGCGTGGATTAAACGGTTTCGGAAGATAATCGTCCGCGCCGATTTCCAGGCCCACGATGCGGTCAACGTCTTCGCCCCGCGCGGTGAGCAGCAAGACCGGAGTCTTAGAGGCGACCCGCAGCCGGCGCAACAGATCGAAGCCGTTGAGGCCGGGCAGCATCACATCCAGCACGATGAGCAAGTAGTCGCCATTCAGGGCGCATTCCAGCCCGTGGGTACCGTTATGGACGGCCTCGATTTGAAAGCCTTCGGGCTCGAGGTATTCTCCGACCAAACCGCACAGCTCTGCGTCGTCGTCGATGACCAGGATGCGATCCATTTTCCTCATATCAGTTCTATAACACCCCCCCAGCCGTGGGGGTAAAGAATTGTCAAATAAGCGGGCGGCCCTATTTACAAAACTTTACGCCGGTTGACTGACTCTTTACTACCTTGTCTGCCAGAAAAGTGTTCTTATCAGAGAACACAAGATTCAGCGCTCCTGGTCGGGCGAAAGAGGAGAGTTTATGAAAAGCAGCAAACTGAAACTATGGGCGGCAGGGCTGGCGCTCACTTTGGTAGCGGCCGTCGCAGTGTCCCAGACAGTGCAGAGGGTGGACTTTCATCATCGGGGAGGAATGGGACACGAGCTGCCTTTCTTTGCCCTTCACGATTTGAGCGACGCACAGCGCACTCAGATCAAACAGATCTTCCAGAGCTCGAAAGCGACAATCAAACCCCTGTGGCAGCAGGAACACCAGAGCCATGAGGCGATGATGCAACTCATCACCAGCGGCAGCTTCGACGAAGCCAAAGCGCAAGCCATCGCGACTCAGGCGGCACAGACCCATGCGCAACTTGAAGTGGAGCACGCAAAAGTCGTGTCGCAGGCGTACCAGCTGCTGACCGCAGAGCAGAAAACCGAACTCGCGGCAATCATGGCCAAGCACCAGCAGCGAATGCAAGAACGCATGAGCCAGCATCAAGGGACGGCGGAACCAGCTCCGAACCAATAACACGAAACGAGGGGGTGGGGGGAGGACCGGGAACTTGTCCTCCCTCTAAGGCTTCCAGGAAGGCGGTGGAGTCTTGGCCACAATGACAGCGGTGCCACGAGAGATCGTGGACGTGATCGCGGACGAAATGGCGTGCGGAGTGGATCGGGCAGTAGAGTGCTGGATGTCGCAGGTCGAACAGGCACTCAACGACCCCCGCCTGACTTCGCTGGGGCGGTTGTACGCTGCTAAGGAAGTCGTGAAGCGGTATAAGAGTTTGACGGGCAAGGCGGAATTGGAAGCTCGCAGGGCGTAAGGCAGGTGGGGTCTCCCATGAGTTTTGAAGTTGTCTATTCCTATCTGATCAACTCGGCCGTCTTCTTTCTAGGCAGTTGGGTACTGTTCCTGCTGGCGGCGTCAGCGCGAGCATTCGGCAGCGACGTCCGGCCCAGGAAGAGCTAGGCAGGCAGGGAAAACTGAAGCTTGTGCTGGTAGAATCTCATCTACTGGAAGCACATGCTGCCCAAGAGCCTTCGTCCCTTATTTCCCTATCTAAAGAAGTACCGCGGCAGCTTTGTGGTGGGGACGCTGTGCGTTTTCCTGAACAACGGAATCTGGATCCTTTTCCCAGAGGTGGTGCGGCGAGCCCTGGGCGATCTGACGCAGTCAATGGAGCAGCATCGGCCCCTTCATTACCAGCTGCTTACCTACGCCGTACTGCTGCTGGCGGTGGCCTGCGGCAGGGGCATTTTTCAATTTTTGACCCGCTGGATTCTCATCGGCATTTCCCGCGAAATTGAATTCGACCTGCGCAACGATCTCTTCCGGCACTTGGAGAGTCTTTCCTATTCCTATTACCAGCGCACCCGTACCGGCGACATTATGGCGCGCGCCACCAATGACCTGAACGCAGTTCGAATGCTGTTGGGGCCGGCGATCATGTATTCCGCGAATACGGTCGTATTCACCGCCGGCGCTTTGGCCTTCATGCTTCACATCAGCCCACGGCTGACGGTTTACGCCTTTCTTCCGTTGCCCATCGTGAGCATTACCATCCAGTATTTCGGGAAGCGAATCCACGAGCGGTTCGAGAGAATCCAGGCGATGTTTTCCGAGATTTCGGCGCGGGCGCAGGAGAATTTTTCCGGCGCCCGGGTGATCCGTGCCTATGTACAGGAGGAGCCTGAGATCGCGGCGTTTGAAGCCTCCAACCGGGAATACATAGCCCGCAGTTTGAAGCTGGTTCGCTTGATGGGTATGTTGTGGCCAACGCTCGAAACCATGTTAGGTTTCGCCATTGTGCTGGTGTTGTGGGTGGGTGGAAGAGAGGTCTTGCAGGGTCGCATCAAGGTCGAGGACTTTGTCGCGTTCAACCTTTACATGGTGCAACTGACCTGGCCGGTGATCGCTTTGGGATGGGTGATCAACATTTTTCAGCGTGGAACTGCATCGATGGCAAGAATTAACGAAATTCTGGTGGAGAAGCCGGAGATCGCGGATGGCGCGGAGGTGAAAGTTACGGGCAAGGATGTCCACGCCAGGGAGTTCGCGGGAGAGATTGAATTTCGCAGCCTGAACTTCGCCTATGGCGGGAAGCCGGTGCTGCACGAGGTGAATTTGCGTATCCCTGCGGGGACCAGTTTGGCAATCGTGGGGCCCACGGGATCGGGAAAGACCACTCTGGTGAATCTAATTCCGCGGATTTATGACGCCGCCCCGGGAAGTGTACTCATCGACGACAGGCCGATCCGGGAGTACAGCCTGGAGTTTCTGCGGGCCAACATCGGTTTTATTCCGCAAGAGACCTTTCTGTTCAGCGAGAGTGTGCGGGAAAACATTGCTTTCGGAAAGGCGGACGCGACCGACGCTGAGGTGCGGGCCGCGGCGGAAGCGGCGAACATCGCTGAAGATATCGAGGGATTTCCTGAGAGATATCGGACGCTGGTGGGAGAACGCGGCATTACACTCTCGGGCGGACAGAAGCAGCGGACGGCCATCGCTCGCGCCATCATTCGCAACCCTCGCATACTGATTTTGGACGATGCGCTCTCCAGCGTGGACACGCATACCGAGGACAAGATCTTGAACCACCTGCGCGAAGTTATGCAGGGCCGGACCACGATTTTCATTTCACATCGGGTATCGACCGTGCGCAACGCGGACATGATTGCGGTGCTGCACAGTGGCCGCGTGGTGGAGTTGGGCACGCATGCGGAACTGATCGAAAGAAACGGCTACTACACGGAGTTGTATAACAAGCAACTGCTGGAAGAAGAACTGGCGGAAGTGTAGGAAGTCCGCTTTTCGCGCCCCAAACCACAATCGAGCGGGCCCGTTCCGAAATGAAACGTCGCAGCATTCTCGAGTTGCTTGATTCCGACGCCGGCACACCGTCTGAAATCGCTGCTTCCCTTACCGACCTAAACCGCATCAATCGTTGGTTTGGTGGAATTGCCACCACCCAGTTCCTGGTCGAGCAGGTTGCACAAGAACTGGGCGTGAAGTCGCTTTCACTGCTGGAGGTGGCCGCCGGGACCGGCAGGGTGCCGGTTGCGGTCGCTGGAGCTTTGGCGCAGGACGGCGCCCAAATTGACATTACCTTGCTAGACCGGGCGTCCTCTCATCTGAATAACGGGCATCTGAGGGCTGTCGCCGGCGATGCTCTGGCGCTTCCCTTCTCCGATGGCAGCTTTGATCTCGTGAGCTCTACTCTCTTCGTTCACCACCTAGCGCCTGAGGAGGTTGTGCGATTTGTCAACGAAGGTCTCCGGGTGTGCCGCGCGGCGGTGCTGGTCAACGACCTGGTTCGACATCCCGCACATTTGGGTCTGGTGTATGCCGGCATGCCGTTGTATCGCAGCCGGCTTACTCGACATGACGCCCCGGCGTCGGTACGGCAGGCATACACGGTGAACGAGATGGAGGACATGGTGCGGAGGTCGAAAGCGGCACGGTTGGAAATTACGCGGCACTATTTGTTTCGTATGGGCGTCATCGCTTGGAAGAACGCTGCGACGCAGTGAGAGCTATGGTCGATTTGGTTGTCCTCGGCGGCGGACCGGCAGGATCTTCGGCGGCGATTACGGCTGCGCGAAATGGAGCGCGGGCTTTGCTGCTCGAACGCGGACGATTTCCCCGCCAGAAAGTGTGCGGGGAATTCGTCTCTGCGGAATCACTCGGGCTGTTGGGTGATCTGCTCGACGGGAAACATCGGGCTCTGCTTACCGATGCCATTCGGATTCAGCGGACGCGAGTGTTTTTGGATGATCGAGCGCTTCAAGCACGGGTTCATCCTGCCGCTGCCAGCATCGCGCGGCTTGATCTAGACGACGCGCTGTGGAATTCCGCCGAGGCCGCGGGTGCAGAAACCCGCCAGCAAGTCACGGTTCAGGGAGTTCGGGGTTCAGGGCCGTTTGTGGTGAGCACCTCCGCTGGAGATTTCGAAACCCGGGCGGTGGTGAATGCTTCCGGAAGGTGGTCGAACCTGAATCCTGCGCCGCTGAGCGCAGGTCAGCCCCGCTGGATCGGTATCAAAGGGCACTTTGAAGAAGCCTCGCCACCAGCTTCGGTGGATCTGTACTTTTTTGACGGCGGATATTGCGGAGTGCAGCCGGTCGATCTCCGGAGGGACGCGAGGCATGGTCGAGTCAATGCTTGTGCCATGGTACGTGCGGATGTCGCGAGCACGCTGGAAGAAGTGTTCCAGCAGCATCCCGCGCTGCTTGAGAGGAGCCGGCAGTGGAGCCAGTTAGGCGATCCAGTCGGCACTTCGCCGCTACTGTTTCGCGAGCCACAACCAGAGCGCGACGGTATTCTGAGGGTGGGCGATGCTGCTGGTTTTGTGGATCCATTCGTGGGAGACGGAATCTCGCTGGCCTTGCGCAGCGGCGCTCTGGCGGCTAAATGCCTGGTTCCGTTTTTTCGGGGAGAAACCGAGCTGGCGGACGCGTCGCGAAGGTATTGCGATGAATACGCCTTGCGCTTTGGGACTGTATTCCAGAACTCGTCGAAAATCCGGCGACTGTTGCGTCTGCCGGCGGCGGTGCGGGGTCCGATGGTGGCGCTACTAACCAAGGTGCCGGCGGTCACGGAGTATCTGGTGAGGAGGACGCGGTAGGCTGCTCGCGAAGGCCCGGTAATTCCGCAAGGTTTCGATGCAGCTTTGGCGGCCCGCCGGAAGGCGCGCTCTCCACAAACGCTCACCTGCCGGTTTTCTCTTACCGCACCACAAGGACTTCGCGAACGTTGTCGCGGGTGAGGAAAAACTTGATGGACGTGAAATCACGAAACAGGTTTTCGATGTGGCGGTTATTGAAGACGCGTTGCAGGCGGAAAGCGCCGCGCGAATTCGGTCCGCTGGGGCCCTTTCGCACGTCACCTCGGGCCTCGATGTGCTGCATTTCCAGCGTGTCATTGCCCATGATGTGATAACGGTAGCAGGGTGCATCCGGTCCCGCTTCCTGGGTGTGAAAAAACGCCAGCAGCATGCCGCCCGGGCGGATCATTGACCACAACCGCGCCACCAGGGGTTTTACCAGGTCTTCATCCAGATAGTCAGCCAGGTTCCAGCACAGAACAACGTCGAAGTGGGCATTGCGGAAGACCAGGTTCTCTGCCAGGAACCGTTTGTGATCCAAAGTAGTATGGCCTTGCTCGTCACGGATCACCAACGCCGGATCGGTGGAGGCGTCTAGCAGGTCTTCGCTGTAAATCTTGTGGCCGCGTTCGGTCAAATAGCGGATATTGGCGGCCGAGGTAGAGCCAATATCGAGGATGCAGAGCGGCTCCTCGGACTGCAGCAGGCGCGAGAGCTCGGCTAGACCGCTGGAGCGGCGAGTAAGGCGCTGAGTGGCACGCGGCGGCCTCACAGTCTGGCTATGATCCTGGACGGACTCGGTGGATGGACCTCGAAAAAGCTTCATGAAGCTATGAGTAACGGATGCCATTGCGACTTCTTTCGGCGTCCGGTTCAGAGTGCCTCTCCAGACCAACTATATCGCGAGGCACAAAGCTAAACCGGGCAAAAACTCTCAAACCTTGGTTACCGACGTGTGCTGCGACATGGAATTGCTGCCAGCGCCCACCGTCGCCGATGCGCTGGAGGCGGAGGCGACCGGTGCCGGGGCCGTGCTTTTGACTTCCGGTTCCGATTTCACCGCCTGGGCCGAGACCGGCTTGGCGGCCTCCTGCTGGATATCTACCTTGCCTTTGAAGTAGGCGCCTTCTTCGATGGCAATCCGTTGCGTGAAAACGTCGCCCACTACGATCGCGGACTTGCGCAGCTCGGCTCTTTGGCTGGCGCGGATGTCGCCATCCAGTTTGCCTTGCACCACCACACCCTTGGCGTGGATATTGGCCTTCACCTGGCCATTCGGGCCGATCACCAGATTGTTGTTGCGCAGCTCGATGGTACCTTCGACCACGCCGTCGACGAATAGATCTTCGCTACCAGAGAGTTCTCCCTTAATGATGACGGATTTACCGATATGAGCAAACTCGTTGGTTTTTGGCGCGTCCATAAGCCCAGCCTCCTCAAGGTACACCGCTACGTGATGCCAGCGAGACTACCGGATTCTAAACCATTTGGCGAATTTGCGGGCACACGAAGGGACGCAAGCCTTCCCAAGGGGCTTAGAATAGGCGGAACTGGACGCCGCCCCGACTGGGCACAAGGGGGATACAACGGCGGGGATGGAAGTTTCGTCTAAATTGTGGGAGAGATTATGAGATCGCTTGGCCTAAGACCGGAACTGCTGGTAGGCCTTCTGCTGGTGATCATGCAGGGAGCACCCGCGCCGGCGCAAAGCGTCTCAGCCGCTCCGATCGAACTGGTGCGGGAAACGGTTCAGAACGAAATCAACTCCAACGACGCCAAGTTCATATTCCGGGAGCGCGAGGAAACCGCGCACGGTTCGCAAACCAAGCTGATCGTGGAGACCAACGAGATGGCGGCGGGCATGCTGGTGGCAATCAACGACAAGCCCCTCACCGTGGAAGAGCGTCAGAAAGAACAGGCCCGCCTGGATGAGCTCGTGAATAACCCACAGGAACTGAAGAAAAAACTGAAGGCAGACAAGGAAGACACGGAACAAACCAATCGAATCGTAAAGGCATTGCCGGAGGCGTTTCTCTATGAGCCCGACGGTGTGCAGAGCAGTACAGAAGAGATGGGCAATCCGGGCGATGAACTGGTGCGCCTGAAGTTTCACCCCAACCCAGACTACGACCCGCCTTCTCACACCGAGCAGGTGCTCACGGGAATGGCCGGGTACATGCTGATCGACAAGCTCCAGCACCGAATTGCCCTGATCGATGGCACCCTGGAAAAAGAGGTGGGCTTCGGTTGGGGCATTCTCGGCCGCCTCGATAAGGGCGGGCGCTTTGTGGTGCAGCAAGGCACGATGGGAACAGGGGCGTGGCAGGTTACTCGCATGAACCTGGATTTGACCGGCAGGATACTGTTCTTCAAAAAGCTGGTGATCAAGTCTACCCAGACGTACAGCGACTTCCACCAGGCGCCTGCCAATCTTACCTTTGCCCAAGGGGTAGAGCTGCTAAAGAAGCAGGTGCAGGAACTGGCGGAGAAGCAGCCGCAGTCGACCGCAGATCACCGCCAGAGATAGATCCCGCGCGGTGAAGAGAACGCTTGCTCGGGGTGACCCGTTGGAAGGGCGATCACTTGGCCGTGATGGTTTCTTGGCGAACGGTTAACTTCTCAATTAGGCCTTCACGCACGCGGTACCCGGTGCCGGGAACGTCTTGAATGGCAATCATGCCTTGCCCGCTGACTTCGACTTCCGGCTCGATGATGTCTTCCTTCCAATAACGTCTGCTGGCGGAAACATCTCCGGGCAGGCGGAAGTTCTCCAAGGTCGAGAGCGCGACGTTATGGGCGCGTCCCACCCCGGATTCGAGCATTCCCCCGCACCACACGGGAATCTGGTGCGCGGCGCAGACGTCGTGGACCTTGCGTGCCTCGCTGAAGCCTCCCACCCGTCCGACCTTAATGTTGACAATGCGGCAGGCGCCAATCTCCATGGCCTGCGCGGCATCGCGCGCGTGATGGATCGACTCGTCCAGGCAGATCGCGGTGCGCAGCTGGGCTTGCAGGCGCGAATGGTTATAGATGTCGTCGTCCCAGAGCGGTTGCTCGATCATCAGCAGATTGAACGGGTCAAACTTCCGCAGGTGCTCGACCTGGTCGAGCGTGTAGGCCGAGTTGGCGTCACAACTCAGAGTGATGTCAGGCCAGCGCGAGCGAATGCGTTCCAGAACGTTGAGGTCCCATCCGGGTTTCACCTTGACCTTAATGCGGCGGTACCCGGCGGCAAGTTCGCGTTCCATCTTTTCCAACAGCTGTTCGATGGAATCCTGAATGCCGATGGAAACTCCACAAGGAATATTGCGCAGGGTGCCGCCCAGTAATTTCCAGAGGGGTAGTTGTTGCTGGCGGGCGGCAGCGTCCCAAAGCGCGTTTTCCAGTGCGGCTTTGGCCATGCGGTGACCCCGCACTTTGGCCATCAGGCGGGCACTCTGTTCCGGGCGCTCGATGACCTGGCCCAGAATAGCGGGGGCGAGCCAGTGCTGAATGGTGATCCAGGCGGAATCAATCCACTCGGAACTGTAGAAGGGCGCGCCGTCCGCGACGCATTCTCCCCAACCCGTGATGCCGTCGCAGCGGGCACTCACCAACAGAATGCGACGATCGTAGATGCGGCCAAAGCTGGTCTCAAAGAAATCAACCAGCGGCATTTTGACTTCGCGCAGGGTGAGGGCGTCGATTTTCATAGTTGTGGACTGGCCAAATCTAAATCAACCACAGAGAAAACAGAGGGACCAGAGAAACCTCTAGCTCAATCCCTCGGCCCATGGTCCCAAGAGAAACTCCCCATTGCCCTGGGGATCGCGCCGGTAGCCGAAAGCTGCCAGGCCGCCGGCGAAAGCCTTTTGAAACGCTTCCCGGTTACGCTCCTGAATCTGCAGGGCCTGGTTCCGAGTCGCCATGTCGGCCTTCCAATCGTATATCTGAGCAGGAACGGAAATCGTGTGCACGGGGGTGAACTGTAGATTCTTGCCGGTGGCCAGGAGTTGCTCGACACGTTTCGACTTCAGCCACCACTCCGCTACCAGGCGATCCGTTGGCAGACCACCCTGCAAGGGGGATGAAGTAATTCCGTATTGGTTCACGTTATAGCGACGGGCAATTGCCCCCAGCCTTTCGAGATTAAAGTAGGAATTCTTGATCTCCAGTGGATCGAACGTCCACTCCATGAGGTCCAGGCCGCGACTCAGGGCATCGTCACGTTGAGCCAGTTTCAAGCGCCGTCCCAACCCCGCGTTGCGATAGGGCTCGCGTACGGCCAGCATATGAGAGTAGAGGTACGCATGTTGGTCGCGCACTCCCGGCACCGCAAACGCAAAGGCGACCAGTTGGTTGCCCGCAAAAGCTCCGATCACCTGACCGCCAACTTTTTCGGCGACCACGAACATGCGCAGCGGAACCAGTTCGATGTCTGCGAATCCCCAGACTTCTTTTTGCAGAGCCACGCAGGCCCGCATTTCGTCGAGGCCCTGGCATTTGCGGATCAGGAGCGAACTGCGGTTCACGGTTGGCTCGATTCCTGCCGTTTTGCCTGTTGCCATAGCGATTCTAGTTCCTCCATGGGGACTCCCTGCGGGGTCCGTCCCGAGGCGCGCAGTTGCTCTTCCATCCATTGAAAGCGGCGCCGGAACTTGCGATTGGTTTTTCGCAGCGCGGATTCCGAATCGAGCGAAAGATAGCGGGCGAGGTTCACCAGGACGAAGAAGAGGTCTCCGACTTCCCCTTCCAGGCGCCGGCGGAGATCATCGCTGATCTCAGGCTGGCCAGATCCAGCCACTCCCCGGCCCTGAGGTTGAGGGCCGGGTGCCGGAAACTCTTTAAGGTGTTCCTGAAGTTCCGCAGTTTCCTCGCGAAGCTTTTCGAACAAACCCTCGACGTTGGGCCAGTCGAAACCGACGTTGGCGGCCCGCGAACTTAGTTTGTGGGCTTCCAGCAACGCCGGCATGGCGGAAGAAACACTGGAAAGGATCGACTCGGGGGGTTGGGCGCCTCCAGCTTTGCCTGCACCCCGTTTTTTCTTTTCTTCCGCTTTCAGCGCTTCCCAGTTGCGCAGGACTTCGGCAGGGGTCTCGGCCTTGACATCACCGAACACGTGAGGATGGCGGCCGATCAACTTGTTCGACAGGTGGTCCAAGACCTCGTCAATGGAGAAGGTTCCCTGCTCGCTCGCCATCTGGGAGTAGAACAATACTTGCAGCAGCAAGTCGCCGAGTTCGCCGGCGAGTTCCGGCCAGTTGCGCTGGTCGATGGCTTCAAGGACTTCGTAGGTTTCTTCCAGAGTGTAAGGCTTGATGGAGTCGAAGGTCTGCTCGCGATCCCAAGGACATCCTCCGGGGGCGCGCAACCGGGCCATGATCGACACGGCGCGCTCGAAGCGATCTCCGGTGGTGGGCATGGACAAATCACTCTAAATGAGGCGGACAGGTGTGGGCAATCCGTCGCAGGGGAGGGTCGTGGGCCAATTTGGTTTGCAATGCTCCGCGGGCTTTGCGAATTCTTGGCGGCCATTGCGATTAACCGCTTTTTTACCGCAAAGATCGCAAAGAACCGCCGCTAAGGACGCAAAGTCTGAGTAGCCCTCAACCGTGAAACTGATCCACTACTCGGGAGAGCGGTTGCCGTACAGAGGCCGGGGCATGAGGGTAATCCGGTTGATTCGGAGTTCCTCAGGCAGAGATGACAGTTCCTCACCGCCCCGAATATACTGAGTGGAAATGGCAGACACGAGTTCTTCAAAAGCTGCTTCTGGCTCACCACAAGATTCCACTCCAACCCTTTCATGGCCAAAGCAATTGATCTTTGGGTTGATTTCGGTCGTAATCGCGTTCCTGGCCCTGGCTTGCGTGGGAGAAGTTGCCCTGCGTGTGCTTCCCATGGGGCGGTACACCAGCCAGCCGTTCCGCCGCTACGACCCGGTGATGGGGGTTGCGCTGCTCCCAAACATGAAAGTGGTGCACAGTCGTGGATGCTTCACGGGATTGGTCGAGACCAACCGCTGGGGTTTCCGCGACCGTGATCGCACGCTGGAAAAGCCGCCTGGCGTATTCCGCATCGCGCTGATGGGCGATTCCGCAGTCGAAGCGGTCCACGTTCAGCCCGATCAGGTCATGAACCTACAGATGGAGAGGGATCTCCAGCAACTGGGGTATAAGAACATCGAGGTCATGGACTTTGCGGTAGAAGGGATCGGAACCACCCAGGAACTGATCATGTACAAGAACCAGGTGCGGCAGTTCCATCCTGACCTGGTGGTCATCATGTTCTCCGACAATGATGTGATGAATAATTCTTCCACCCTGCAACCGAAATCGTACGGAATTCACACCTGGTATTCGCCGTACTACGATCTGGGCCCGGATGGGCAACTGGTTTTTCGTCCGGTGGAACCCAGGATGCTGAATGGTTTGCGCTCTTTTCTGGAACAGCATTCGGTGCTGGCCTATTACCTGGAGCGCACGTGGTTCAAGTTTGACCCCACGGTTTATACCTGGCACGGGCTTCCGGTTTACTACGGAACCTACGGCGACGACCCGATGGATGCGGATTGGCAACAGGCATGGAAGATCACTTCCAAGGTCATGGGGATGATGAAGCAGACGGTGGAAGCCGACGGCGCCAAATTTGCAATTCTGACGCAGGCCAGCCTGTTCAGTATCGATCCCAATTGGCGTACCACCATGGGCCGAATGACCGGCAAACCGATCCCGCCGGAATTCAATCCGCCGAAGTTCCTGGAACACCTCCAGGACGCTGCGGCGAAGGCCAACGTCCAAATCGATTCGCTGATACCTTACATGGTCGCCTATCGCGACGAACACCACCTGCAGTTTCCTTTCTATTCACTGGGTTGCGATCCGCATTACAGTGCCCTGGGGCACCAGGTGGTGGCGGCAGATGCCGTGCAATTGCTGCAGAAGGATGGATTACTTCCGCCCCTAGCCCCCAACCCCCAATAATCTGGCTGGGCAACCGCCCGCGATGTGACGACTGAACAGACACACGTAAGTTGAAATACTTAAACTCTCCCCGAACGGGAGAAAAAACTCTTGGTCGTTCTAGTCGTGGGTGGCGCGGGATATGTTGGCAGCCACGCGGCGCACGCGTTGCGGAGTGGCGGGCACGATGCCGTCATCTACGACAATTTGTCCACCGGGCACCGGTCTCTCGTGGATGGATTCGAGTTGATGGTCGGTGAGATTGCCGACCGGGCGAAACTCTCATCCGTGCTGCGGCGTGTGGATGCCGTGATGCATTTCGCTGGGCATGCCTATGTAGGCGAATCGGTCGAGAACCCACGAAAGTATTTTCGCAACAATGTGGAAGCCGCCCTGGCTTTGCTCAACACCTGCGTGGATAGCGGCGTGCGGCGCATAATATTCTCTTCGTCGTGCACGGTGTACGGGATTCCTTCAAAGATACCGATCGCGGAAGATGCGTCTCGCCGGCCGGTGAGCGCGTACGGAGCATCCAAACTGTTCTTCGAACACGCGTTGGAAGCTTACGACCGGGCCTACGGCGTGAAGTATGTTGCCCTGCGTTACTTTAATGCTGCCGGAGCCGATGAAAGTGGAATGATTGGCGAGTTGCATCGGCCGGAGACCCATCTGATTCCTTCCGCACTCCAGGCCGTACGCGGAGAACGCGCGCCACTGGAGTTGTTCGGCAAGGATTATCCGACGCCGGATGGCACTTGTATTCGGGACTACATTCATGTGAATGACCTGGCGGAAGCGCACGGGCTGGCTTTGCGGCATTTGTGCGACGGAAAGAATTCCATGGCGCTGAATCTCGGGACCGGCCATGGATACTCGGTGGCAGAGGTGCTCAAGAAAGTGGAAGAGGTGACCGGGCACTCAGTACCGGTGCGGATCGCTCCTCGGCGGCCGGGAGACCCACCTTCCCTGGTGGCTGATCCCAGTGGCGCGGAAAAAATGCTGCGCTGGAAAGCCAGGCGGTCTCTGGACGATATGGTCCGAAGCGCGTGGGGTTGGATGGGACGATGGCAGCAGTGGGAACGCAGCGCGTAGTCTTCCTACAGACACACCTGAAAAAGCCCAGCAGAACCATTACAAAAGGCTGGTGGCGTATTTTCTCGAGGGTGTAAGTGCTGGCGGAGATTGGGCGCGAGTCTCCAGCACAAGCCCTGGAACCCCCACCCAAAGGTATGGGAGACTTTCCTCCCCAATGACACGGGGCCGGATTCAGGATATTCTGTCCCTCCTGTTCGTGCTTGACTGGAAAGCAACATCCCCCCCGATTTTGCGAGGAGAAGGTATGCCGCACCGGCTTGAAAGATTCGTACTGGTATTTCTGTTGCTCACTGGCTTGGCCAGCGCCCAGGTCACGGTGACCACCCTTGAGGGGATCGACGCGTCGCAATATAAGAGCGCGGGTCTGAGCATTGACCCTAACGGAGCAGTGGGTACGGTTCAATTCACGGAATGGACGAATGCGGTGTACTGGGCTTTTAACAAAGCCACAGGCGAGCCGCTTACTGCCGCTCCGGTCGAAGGAGACACGCCCTGGCGGAACAATAACATGCCGGATTGCTACGGGGCATCGGGCAATGTTGAACTGCTATTCGATCACTTGGCGAAGCGCTGGATCATAGGGCGGCGAACGGCGCAGAGTGGTCCGACGTATTTTTACTGTATTGCGGTTTCCAACACCGATGATATGACCTCGCCCACCTTCACGTGGTACACCTACGAACTGCCGCTGATCGCCATTCTGGGACAAAAAAAAGGCGATGGAAAGACCTACTACCCTGACTATCCGAAAATCGGCACCTGGATCGACGGGTACTACGTGGCCATTGACGTAGAGGATCCTGACACTTTTGCGGAGGTGGGAATCGTTGCTTGCGCCTTTGACCGCACCACCATGCTGACCGGTGGGACCATGCGGACTCCGCAGTGCTTTAAGGTCGCAACCAATCCCAACAGTGTTTTCCGCGCCCATAGCCTGGAGCCCGCCGACATTGAAGGAACCGTGGCGCCCCCGACAGGAGAGGCCGAGTACTTTGTGAGCATCCAAAACCCGGCAGAGGGGCAATCCACGTCAAATACGCTGAATGAGTGGATATTGCACGTTAACTGGAGCACGCCGGGGAATTCGACATTCTCCGGGCCCATCTCGTTGGGCGTCAATCCGTATACGCCGGGGTGCTTCAACATTAACAACGTCGCCAGCACGGTATGCGTGCCGGAACCCAGTTCCTCGCAAACCGGCAACCTGATCGATTCGGTGGGCGACCGTCTGATGCAGCGGCTGGCGTATCGCCGCTTTACCGGAACCAACAAATATCAGTCCTGGCTGGTAACTCATGCGATACAGACGGGAAGTGGGCCGCTATCGCAGACGGGGATCCGCTGGTATGAAGCCCGAGACAACAGAACCTTCAATGTCGGCACCATCAGTTACAACGACCCCAATTACCGCTTCATGCCGAGCGCGGCTCAGGACAAGGTGGGCAACATGGCGGTGGGCTACAGCGTCTCCGGGAACAATCTGCATCCTTCGATTGCGGCGTCCTATTTGAACCTGCAAAACCGCACTCTACCAACCGAGATTCCGCTTTGGGGGGGCACGGCCGACGAAGAAAATTCCTACCACTGGGGAGTGTATACCAGCATGACCATCGATCCCGTGGATGATTGCACGTTCTGGTACGTCAATGAATATTTCGACACCGCCCAGATCGGCAGTGGCGTGACCTGGCAGACCAGAATTTCGCACTTTGCGCTGCCCAACTGCAACTAGAAGTGTTCGAAAACGGCGGGAACACTGCGAAGCGAGCGTGTTGCTGGCTACAGGCTGGAATCGCCGTCGAAGTGCGAGGGATCCCAGACCTCGGGGTCTTTCAGCTGTTCCCCCAGGTTCTTGTCCCAGGTCTTATAAAAGTAAAACCATGAGGGCAAGCGGCGCCGATAGGGCGCCAAACTGTCAATCACGCTTTGCTTATCAGGGCGGAAACCGTAAGCCTCCATCATATGGATACCTTCGTTGCGGCACTTGCGCAGCGCCCAGGCCAGCATGGGGCGAAGCAGCTGAGTGTCGCCGCTCAACACCTGGAAATCAATCAGGCGAACGCGCTTCAAGTTGATTTCCCGATTGTCGTGGCGGAAGAAGATCGCGTACGCCTGAATGCGAGACGCATCCCCGACGGTGAGAATCCAGACACGTTTTTGTTCCAAGGCATACTTGAAGTGCCACTGCAGGACCTGGCGCGAGCGGTTCGCCAGAAGCCGGTTGGGATAGGCCCGCTTCAGGTCTTCCCAAAAAACATCAAAGCGCTCATCGAAATCGGAGCAGGTTTTCAGTTCACAGGTCTGGCGCATCCACGAAGGTGATCTGGTCAGGCGGTCGCGAGCGCGCAGGGCGGCGGCCGCGGGATATGCCAGGAATTTTGGCCATCCTTGCCTCTCCAGAGCACAGGCGAGAAAACCGCGGTAGTTGGTAATCCAGAACACGGAATTCCCCCAATCCCCGGTGGGAACATGGGGGGCGCGGCTGCGTTCGATGAGTCTGGAGGAGCTGGCATTGGCCGTGGTGCACACCATGAACTCAATGCCATGACTCCAGGTCAGGAAGCGCTTGATCAACAGGATGGCATGGCCGCGGTACGGCGGATCCATGGAGGTAGAGTAAAGGCTGGCGCCGAACATTTCCCGGCCCTTAAAGAAATAGCCTACGGGGATGTTGCCGAAATAGCCCACCACCCGGCCTTCCCGTTCCGCCACCCATCCGATGGGCCAATGGGAAAACTTTTTGAAGACGGGGTTGTCAACCCACAGGTGCTCCCACTCCTGGCGGCCGCTGGTATCCAACCCATTGCGGGCGCCGAGGGCGGCGATCTGGTCGTAGTCGGCCAGAACAGCTTCCCGAATCTTGACATCCGCGGTCGTTGATAGCCTGGTTTCTGTGTCCTCAGTCGGCATTAATCTTCCGTGATGGCACGGCCTATTCAAGAACAACCGCAAACCGTCCCCGTCGCTTGAGCGTTCTTGTCTTTCTTACGGAACCTTTCCCGGCCTTCAGTAAAGCACACTCAGGTTGTGGCGGTGAGTGTTTCCTTTTCGTCCCAGCAGCCAATCTTAGAGTTATTTGACTGCTCTTCGCAACTGAACCGGGGGTTCATGAGGCGGTTCCCGGCGTCAGTTCACAGGTCAGACATTAAAACGCACACTTTACGAGCCGCAGATGGTCGCGCAACGTAAGACACCGTGCCGGTATAGGGCAGGTTCACTCGCCGGGCCGGGGACAAGGGGGGCCCCGACAACACAGTTGTCAAGCCCGACGCGAGCGCTTTCATCTATCAAACGAACGCAGGAATAGCGAGCGACTTGGGCAGGATTCTAGCACCTTCCCGATTGGCAGAACAAGCCACGTCAGTGCGTGCCGTTGCCGTAGTGGCGGAATATCAGTGAAGCGTTGGTCCCGCCAAATCCGAAAGAATTGGAAATGGCATATTGGATCCGTACTGGGCGGGCGCCGGCGGAAACGTAGTCCAGATTGCAACCTTCCCCGGGGGCCGCAAGATTCGCGGTGGGAGGCGCGACTTGATGGTGGACGGCGAGCACGGTAAGTCCAGCCTCAAATGCACCCGCCGCACCCAACAGATGGCCCGTCGTGGATTTGGTGGAACTCACCGCCACCTGGGTTGCGCGTTCACCAAACAAAGCTTCGATGGCCTGGCTCTCGGAGCGATCACCAATTTCGCTGGAACTGGCATGCGCGTTCAGGTACTGGACATCACAAGCGCAAATATTGGCGTCGCGCAGGGCCGCGCGCATGGCCCGCAGGGCTCCCTCTCCGTCGCTGGGCGGGCTGGTAAAGTGGTAGGCATCGGAGGTCGCAGAATAACCAACGACCTCGGCGAGAATCTCCGCCCCGCGACGTTCGGCACTTTCCATTTCTTCCAGCACCAGGACCCCAGCGCCTTCTCCCATGACGAAGCCGTCACGATCCTTATCCCAGGGACGGGACGCGGTCTCGGGAGAGTCGTTGCGGGTGGACAAGGCACGCATGGCCCCAAAACTGGCTATCGCCAGCGGTGTGATGGCGGCTTCGGCGCCGCCGCAGATCATGGCGTCCACTTGCCCCAACTGAATCAGACGGTAGGAGTCGCCGACGGAATGGGCTCCAGTGGCGCAGGCGGTGGAGTTCGCGAGGTTGGGGCCGCGGGCGCCAGTGCGCAGCGAGATAAAACCAGCAGCCAGATTCACCACCATGGCCGGAACCAGAAATGCCGAGACTCGTGAAGGACCACGCTTCAGAAAGTGCCGGTACTCACGCTCTAAGATCTCCAACCCGCCAATCCCGCTGCCGATGCAAACTCCAACCCGCTCGGCGTTGCCGCGGTCGATCTTGAAACCAGACTGCTGCATGGCCATGTCTGCGGCGGCGATGGCGAACTGAGTAAAACGGGCCATCCGCTTCAAATCTTTGCTATCGAGAAAACAGCGGGGATCAAAACCCTGGACCTCGGAGGCAATTTTTGTGGCGAAGCCTTCAGTATCAAACTGAGTGATTCTGCGGACACCGGACTTGCCCGCGAGCACGCCTTGCCACACCTGTTCGGTGGTGTTGCCGACGCTTCCGATCAGGCCCATGCCTGTGACCGCGACCCTGCGGAGTTCGATGACGTGAGCGCCCTTTGCCACTGCTTTCTCCCTGATTCGGCTACGGCCAAGAAAACGAGGTTGCAAGTCCCGCCTTCGGTGAAAAGATCAACGTCTTAGAAACTCGGTCGGAGACCGGAGTTCCGCTGCGGGTTGACCATGAAAAAGTTTTGGGGGAACTTCAGACCTGCCGAACCGTCCGCACTGCGAAGACGGGACAGCCTTTCTTAGAGATCTTCATTCCTGGGCCGCCCCACCCTAAACCATCCGCCCGGGCACAATACAGGGTGAGTGTACACCGCACGTTACAAGAAGCAACGTAACTAACGTCTCCGGATTATGGGAGGCAGAAAGTCTCTAATTTCGCCCGCGGCGAGGCTGGAAGCGGGGATACCATGCAAGTGCAGAGAGATGCAGCCGGCCCAGCTCCAGACCTGGGCACAAGATGTAAGCATTTGATTGTCCGATACTTAAGGTCACGATTTCTGGCATGAGAAATGCCGTGGTTTGATCGGAGAGGTTTTGGAGTATAGTGCTGGCGTGCTCACACCAGCGGAGGAAATGGATTTGGCCCGCGATTTCGAGACTCCGTTTGACAGCATCGAGGGTGCTCAGGAATATCTTGCGCTCTTGGCGCAGGCACTGACCGAAGCCAAGGAAAGTACCGAGGCCGACCTAGCGTCGGATGTTCATGCCAAAGCGCCGCGCCGCCTGGAAGCGATGCGCCTGGCATTGTACAAATTGGAAAAGTTGGAGCAGCACATCAAGGTGAGCCATCGCCTGCTGAATGATCTTCGCACTCTGCGAAGATTGCTATTCGAAGAGCGGGCCCAACCCGCGAGCTCCGTCCGCGGGGATTCCAAGAGGTAGCCGAACCAAGGTTCGGTACCCCTCGCGTTCCGTCGTCTACTGCAGCGTGACCAGCACCTGAATCACGCCTTTGCCTTCGGTGAGCGGCTCTAGCGCTTTGCCGACAACCGCGCCCAACATGCGGCTGCGATCGGTTCCCTTCATCGCATGGCCTGGAGTAGATGAACTCACCAGCAAATCGCCGGGCTGAATCGGACCATTCTCTGCGCTCACTTTGCAGGGCACGATGCCGACAATCGCCAGCGGAATTTCGTTGGCGGCAACTTCGTTGATCGAATGCGGTGTGGCCAGCACGCCGGGTTTGGTGGAGTAGATTCCTGCCACCAAAGTCGAATAGGGTTGCGTGGACAGCGCGAGTTGACGCGTGGCGGCGGAATCGACCACCAGCAGATCGCCAGGGCCCCGCAGGCTGCGGTCTCCCGCGATGGCCACAGATTCGGCGAAGTCCGCGCCGCCGGTCACGGTGCCGCCGTCAAAGTAACCCTTGCCTGTCCCGTCCACGCGAAACTTGTGAACACCGTTCACCGCTCCGATGAGGATATTGCCGGCGGCGGTGTTGTCGAAGTAGCCGCCTTCGCCGGAAGATCCGTTGGTCACGCCGCTGACGCCGATGCTACTGCTGGCCTGTCCGGAAACGCCAGCGCCCTTCGGTGCCAGAGTGGTTCCGATGACACCGCTTCCCGTCCCGCTGGTGCCATTGAATACTCCCTCCACACCGCTGGCACTTCCACCGTCGCCGCTGCTGGCATCGCTGATGCCCTCGACCCCAATGCCCTCCGGGCTAACGGTCACCCCGGCCGATCCCACTGCGGCGCCGGTGGTGGAAGTCGCGTCGCCATAAACTCCGACTCCCATTTGCGCGGCGGCAAATCCCACAACCCCCACGGGGGAGGTGTTTGTTGACGTCGAAGTGTTCTGCCCCAGAATGGCGTAACCGCTGGCACTGGTCGTGACGGCGTGCAGGGGCGCGACCGGGTTCTTGGTGCCGATTCCGATGTTGCTGCCGTTCTGGTACAGAACGGAATTACCGAGCACCGTAGAGCCAGTCCAGAGCGGGATGAAATTCTTGGTTCCCGAACCAGTAACCTGAGAGTTCCCCAGCACAGCCCAGAACACAAGGATCAAGCAGAGACCGACATTTTTACACTTCATGGCACCACCCCCTCGTAATCCCGTGAAGTTGAGTCTTCAGGAAAGCCCCAACTCACGGCCACCACTGCAACCCGGACACACTACGGCCCCTTACCGAGCAAACTGCGTAGTGCAGGCCAAGCATTCTTCTGGGGGAAGGCGCTAGCCGCCGAAAACTCTCCGCGGCGACGGCTAGTCTATCACTCCGTGCAAGCAAGTAAAGATGAAAGAGTTTGCGTGCCAACCACCACAGCTACAGCCTGGGATCGAGGAGGAAGCAGACAGCCCTGGTGCGACCGGCAGAGCATTGATTGGTAAGTGGTTGGGCACGTCTAGGTGGAGCTGCGAGCCGAAGAAAGCTTGTTCTCGCCAGTGCGGCGGGGGCGCCGACGCTGGTTTGCAACCGTGGGACGGTCAGTGTGGCCAAAGCCATGTTCTGCGAGCCACTCCGCGGCCAGGCGTTGCGCGTCGTGGATGCCACTGAGGTCGATTTCCCTCGTCATTTCTTCCAGAGCAGCATGGGCATGGGCGCTCATCTCACGGCTGATCCGGTCAGCAACTAGAAACCACATGTACGCGGAGGGCGCATCCTTTTCGGTTTTGCGTCCGTCCCGGAACATCTCTGCGAGACGGAGCGGAGCCATGACGGCGTCGGAATCTGCCAAACGCATGTAACGTTCGAGCTCGGGCATCTCATCCAGCGAAACCATGGCTGAGCCCTTGTCCTCCGTCTTCTGCGAATCGCGCTGGCTAAACGCGTAGAGCACCATCTCCACCCGGGTCGAGACTCCGAGCCGGTCAAAAATGCGGAAAATGTAGTTCTTGACGGTGTGTTCGCTCAACTTCAGGCGAGCCGCAATCTCGCGATTGGTGAGACCTTCAGTGATGCAGCGCACGATATCCTGCTGTCTTTTGGAAAGCAGCACGGTGCCGCGGGAATCGGTCAGACGTGTGGGAGCCGCGTCGGCAAAGGCCTCCAGCACATGGTGCATTTCCAGGCTGTTTGCCCACACCTGCCCGGAATGAACCACTTCGAGGCACTTGCGCAAGGTCTCGATGGATTCGGCGCGACAGAATACGCCCCGGGCGCCTGCGCCAAAGGCACCCAGCACCGATTCCTTCTTGGAGCTTTCAAGCAGCACCACGAACCTGCATTCCGGAAGCAGGGCGCGCGCCTGCCGACAGACGTCCAAGCCCTTCAAGGGCTGCTCATCCAGGTTCATACTGAGAATGGCCACCTGGGGGCGGGTACCGACGAGTGCAGTCAGCGTTTCCTCAGCGCTTGCACAGACGCCGACGACCTCAATGTGGGCGTCCCGCTGCAAGGCGTCGGCCAACAGTTGACTTCCCATCCGCGTACTGTCGGTCACGAGTATGCGGATCGCGGCTGGTTGCAAAGACAAGTCTGCCGGTGTCATTGCGTCTCGCAGTTGAGTCCTCTCTTCTCGGTGAGGGAATAACTTCTGGCGATAGTACCAGCATGGAGGCTCCCAGTCTAGGGCCTTTCGTCCTGCTATTAGGGTACTTATTCTCTATTCCATGAAGGGGGTATTTCTTACTCTGTGGCAGGGAGGATATCGCCTATGGTATGGAGGGTACGTGCCCCCTGCCCCGATTTGAGCCGAACAGTCCTGTACCAGCGAAACTTTCCGCCTCTATCAAGGACAAGCGCAATTTCGTAAGGTAGGCAGGCCGTTTCAAGTAGCGACACCAAGCTCCCCCAAGTGCACACAAAAGTGGTCAGCCCTCTACAACAAACAGTTTGTGTCCCTGTGCAGCAGCGCAGCTGCATGCGATACCGGCTCAGTGTTCCGGTGATCTGCAGGTGGAAGGACGAGAATGGATCACGTTGTTTGCGCCGTGGCTGGACCCGCGACATCAGCACCCGCAGTGTATTTGTTTTCTGTTCGGATGTGCCGGCGGTGGGAACGGGTGTGCGCCTGGAGTTTCTGTTTCCGCCTCTCGAAGAGTCGGCGGGGGGGCTTCGTCTTCGCGCCGTGGGAGAAGTGGTGCGCGTGGACAAAGCCAGCCAGGGAACGGGGTTCGCGGCGGTCAATGAATTCACCCGATTTGAGCGTTAGTGTGGTGCAGTCGCAAACCCGCACCAACGCGAAAACGGTTGAGCAAGAAGCACTTATCGCAAAGTGTTCAAGGAACTGAGAGGGCGGAGCTGTGTTTGGCACCGCGAAGTCTTGAAGGGAACAGGTTCGAGGGAGATGAGCACAATGAAGAGAACATGGAACTGGGTTCTGGTCGCCGTGGTTTTCGTATCTGTGGCCGCAGCGGTAGGACAGGAGAGCACGCCCGTAGTGAACAGTGCCTCCGCCACCACGCCGTCGGGACAGAGTCACTTTAGCAATGCACCCACTTTCTCGGAGCGTTATCCGCGATATCGGCTGCACGCCAGCGACAGCTTCGACCTGGTCTTCGAGTACACCCCTGAGTTCAACCAGACGACCGTGGTCCAGCCGGACGGTTATGTGACCCTGCGCAGCGTGGGCGACGTGTACGTCAACGGACTGACGGTCGAACAAGCGACGGCCAAGCTGACCGAGGTTTACGGCAAGATTCTGAGCAAGCCGGTGATTTCGCTGTTGCTGAAAGATTTTGAGAAGCCATATTTTATTGCGGACGGCATGGTGAATCGGCCCGGCAAGTACGAACTACGCGGCGACACCACGGCCACGCAGGCGCTTGCCATGGCGGGCGGGCTTAATCCGCAGTTCGCGAGGCATTCCCAAGTTGTGTTGTTCCGCCGAGTGGATGACAACTGGGTCGAGACCAAGGTATTGAACGTGAAGAGCATGGACAAGAAACGGGATCTATCGGAAGACGTACACCTACGGCCCGGGGACATGCTGTTCGTGCCGAAGAATACTCTTTCAAAAATCCAGCAATGGATACCGATTTACAGCGTTGACATGATGGGTGCGCAAACCAAAGCTTTCTGAGCAGATACGCGAGGAGATTTGATTATGGAAGGTCAAGAGATCGTAGTTCATACCGGACAGCCAGCCGCCATTTCCACGTTCACCACGCGCGACCTGGTGGCCATGGGTTTTCGGCATCGCAAGGCGTTGCTGATCAGCTTTTTCGCCGTGCTTGTGGGCACGGCGATCACCGCTGAGATCATGCCGCGCTATGAAGCGCACACCGAAATTCTGGTGCACCGCGAGCGCGTCGACCCTGTGGTCTCAGCCCAGTCGGGCAGCCCGATGGTGGTGAACGACTTCGTTACAGAAGAGCAGATGAACTCGGAAGCCGAGTTGCTCAAGAGCGACGACGTGCTGCGGCCGGTCGTGCTCAGCATGGGTCTGGACAAGGAGCAGCTCCAGAGCTTGTTCTTCCACCGTAAACCGGAAGAAGCGGTGTTCAAGGCTGTGGCGGCCTTGAAGGGTAGCCTGCGCGTGGAAGCTCTGCCCAAGACCGACGTCATCAAGGTGACGTTGCCTTCCACCGACCCCAAGCAGGCAGCGCAGATCCTCAGTTCGCTGGACGATGCCTACCTGCAGAAGCACAAGGAGTTGCACAATCCGGCCGGGCAGTTCGCCTTCTTTGATGAACAGGCCAAGAAGTCGCAGGTACAACTGGCAGCCGCGGAAGAAAAGCTGAAGGCTTTTCCCCAGGCGGCCGGAACTCCGAATCCGGGGTTGGCGCGGGACATCGCCCTGCAAAAGATCAACGATTTTAACTTCTCTCTGGGTGGAACCCGCGCCGATCTGGCAGAGGCGCAACAGCGAATTACCGCTTTGGAAGGACTGCAAAAAAATACTGATGTACGTTTGACGACGCAGGAACACAAATCGGATGACGGCAATTCCCTTAGGGACATGAAGTCCAAGTTACTGGATCTGGAACTGCGGAAGAGCGATCTATCCTACAAGTACCAAGCTGACTATCCGCCGCTGGTTGAAATCGAGCGGGAAATTGCCCACACTCAGGCCTCCATCAACGGGCAAAAGCCGTTGAGCGACGTCACCACCGACCGCAACCCGACCTTCACCTGGATCGACGATGAACTGGTCAAGGCCAAGGCCCAGGTGAAGGGCGACGAAGCCCGGATCGTGGAACTGGAAGCGGTCATCAACCAAAACATGCAAGCGGTGCGGCAACTGGACGTGGATGGGGTCGAACTCAAGGACCTGACGCGGGCCACCTCGGAGGCAGAGACGAACTATCTGCTGTATGCGCAAAAACGCGAACAGGCGCGCATCACCGATGCGCTGGACACCACCCAGATCGTTAACGTTGCCATCCAGGAACGGCCGACGGTACCCATGTATCCCGCCCAGTCGGGATGGTTGTTTGCCCTGATCGGAACGGTACTGGCCCTGACTGTGAGTACGGGCGTGATGTTCATGAAAGAGCGTATGGATGTCTCGTTCCGCACCCCGGCAGAAGTGGAAACCATCCTCAGCTTGCCGGTGCTGGCGGCGGTGCCCAGCCAGAATGGGAACGGCTACCATTCCAATGGAAACGGACGCAAGACACTAGCAGCCGAGGTAGTCCGGGAATCTTTATAAGCAAGGCCCGGAGTTTTGCAGCACAGACAGAACCGAAAGCTCCCTAGAAAAGGAACAGACAAATGAGCAGGAATTTTGAGTTGTTGCAAAAAGCAGCGGACGAACGAGAACACCGAGGGGTTGCCTCTGCAGTGCCGGAACCGTCTGCCCCATGGGTGGAACCGGCGACGAGCGAAGAGGAAGCGACGGGGTCGGTACCGCACTCACTCGAAGGAGTTTCCCGCGAAGAGATGACAAAGCTGGTGCAGCGTTTGTTCCTGCTGCCGGATTCGTCCCGGATGGTGGTGTTCTCGGGGGTGGAACGCGGCGCAGGGTGCACCTGGCTCACCGCACAAGTGGCCCGGTCCCTGGCCGAGCGTGGCCGCAACACCGTCTGCGTGGTGGACGCCAATCTGCGCTTTCCTGCGATGCACGACGTCTTCGGAATTGCCAATCATAACGGCTTGACGGATGCCATCGCCGCTTCAGCCTCGTTGCAGGGATATCTCCGCAAGACACCGATGGCGAACTTGTGGCTGTTGACCTGCGGCTCTCCGGAGAAGACCGAACAGGCATTGAATGCCTCCGACCAGATGCTGTCCTGCATTCAGCAACTCCGCAGTCATTTCGATTTCGTGCTGATTGACAGTCCACCGATGAACTTGTTCAACGATGCGGTCCGGCTGGCATCGGTAGGCGACGGAATCGCGCTGGTACTGAAAGCCAATACATCCCGCCGGGAGACCGCACAGCGAGTGGTGCGGGAAGCCCGAGCGGCCAATGTGCGCGTACTGGGCGCAGTCTTGAATCAACGGACGTTCCCGGTGCCGGAATCGATCTACAAGCGACTCTAACCATCGCCGCGTAGAGCCAAGACTGCGGAACTGGCTGGCGTGCACCGTTGTTGACTAGACTTCGTCTCTCCTTCCCCCCCGGCCGGCCAGCCGTCTGAGCCAAGCAGCGACTGGTTTTTGCAGTATTGCCTACCCTTTACGCCCCGCGTCCAAAAAGTAAGCTCGGGAAAGACCTGCTATGGGACCTGCACGACGACAAATTCTACTGAACGCACTAAAGCTGTTTGATTTGGTGGCGATGGTAGGCTGCTTTCTGGCGGCCACCTTGGTGGCATTGCGGCAGACGCAGAGCAGCCTGACCTTTGAAGAAGTGCTCTCCATGCGCATCCGGCTGGTGAATTTCTTCCTGTTCGCCGGTTTGATGTTTGTCTGGCATTTGATTTTCACTCTGTTTGGGCTTTACGGATCAAGGCGTTTCGCCGGTCGCCGCGCGGACGTCATCGACTTTGCCAAGGCATCCACGGTGAGCGCCGTGTTTATGTTGCTGGCGGCGGCGGTGTTTCACATCCGTCTGGTCACCCATCTTTTTGTGGTGGTGTTTTGGGTGACGGCGATGATCACGACCATCAGCAGCCGGCTGCTGCTGCGCGCCATTCTGGAACGCTTCCGGATTCGTGGGCGCAATCTGCGCTTCATGTTGATCGTGGGGACCAACCGGCGCGCCATCGAATTCGCCAATCGCATCGCCCGCACTCCGTCATTGGGGTATCGCATCCTGGGGTTTGTGGACCAGGACTGGCACGGCCTGCAACAGATTGAGGAAACCGGTTTGCCGTTGGTCAGCGACTTCGAGAGCGTCCCCCACTACCTGCGCAGAAACGTGGTGGACGAAGTGGTCATGACGCTTCCCATGCGTTCCCTACACGAGCATGGTGCGGCGATTACCTCGATTTGCGCCGAACAGGGCATCACCATTCGGGTTCTGAACAACCTGTTTGATCTGAAGGGGACGCCGGCCCAGGCCGAGGAACTGGAAGGCTCCACTCTGATGACCCACTATGCCGGGATGGCAGAAGGCTGGCCGATGATCGTCAAACGCGTTTTGGACGTACTTCTGTCCTTAGCGCTGTTGATCGTGTTGGCGCCTCTGCTGGCGCTGGTCGCGATTTTGATCAAGCTGGCGTCTCCGGGGCCGGTGTTTTTCATGCAGCACCGACTGGGGCTGAATAAGCGGCGTTTCAGCATTTGCAAATTTCGCACCATGGTCACCAACGCCGAACAGCAAATAAACGAGATCGAACATCTCAACGAAGCTTCCGGGCCAGTCTTCAAGATTAAAGACGACCCACGCATCACCCCGATCGGAAAATTCCTGCGCAAGACCAGCATCGACGAATTGCCGCAGCTTCTCAATGTACTGCGGGGAGATATGAGCCTGGTCGGCCCACGGCCGCTTCCGGTGCGGGACTGGGAGGGGTTCAACAAGGATTGGCAACGGCGGCGCTTCAGCGTGCGTCCTGGAATCACCTGCTTGTGGCAAATCATGGGCCGCAGTTCCATTTCGTTCGAAAAGTGGATGCAGTTGGACTTGCAGTACATCGACATGTGGTCACTTCGCCTCGACCTGGAAATTCTGTTGCGTACGATTCCGGCAGTGCTGAGGGGTTCAGGCGCGGCCTGAACCACTCCCATGGCCCACCGGTCCTTCTCACCCCAGACCCACCAAGAGCGAAAGGCGGCATGAGCAACACCTTCACCAAGGCAACTGATACGCGGAATTCCCGGCAAACCATTTCTGAACTGCCTAGCCTTTCGGACGATGAAAGAAGGCTGGTAGTCGAGCAGTGGAACCGCACCAGTGTGCCCTTTCCTTCCACCGAATGCCTGCACCAACTCTTTGAGACTCAGGCGCAGCGCACTCCAGCAGCCTGCGCGGTGGAGCAGGATGGTAAGCGGATCAGTTACGCGGAACTGAATGCGACTGCGAACCAATTAGCGCATTACCTGCGGTCGTCAGGGGTGCGCAGCAATGATCGCGTTGCCATTTGCCTCGGGTCCTGTCCGGAATTCCTCATTTCCTTGCTGGCGGTCTTAAAGGCTGGCGGGGCATGCGTTCCACTCGATCCCTCTTACCCCAAACAGCGGCGGAAGTTCATGCTGGAGGATGTTCAGGCACGGACTCTGTTGACTCTGCCGGAAATACTCGCCGAGATCGGGCCGATTTCTACACCTGCCATTGCCCTGAACGCGGTCTGGCCGTTCGTTCGCGAGCAGAACAACCAGAACCTGCGAGACACCTGCACTCCAGACAACCTGGCGTACGTCATCTACACTTCCGGGTCCACCGGGACACCGAAGGGTGTGCTGCTAGGTCATCGCGGGCTGGTGAATCACGCTACGGCGGCGGTCGAGCTTTATGGACTGGGCCCTGCCGACCGCATGCTGCAGTTCTCCTCGCTTAGCTTTGACATTGCCATTGAAGAGATATTTCCCACCTGGCTGGCGGGCGGGACCGTGGTTTTGAAGGACGCAGGTTTCTCGCTGGGGTTCCAGGAGTTTAGCGACTTCGTCTGCAAGCAAGAAATCACCGCTCTCGATTTGCCCACAGCCTATTGGCATGAGTGGACGAATTATCTATTCGACCACAGGCAGCATCCGCCGGAGAAGGTTCGTCTGGTGATTGTAGGCGGGGAAAAAGTTTCCGCTCCGGCTCTTGATCGCTGGCATTCGCTTGCCGGCCGCAAGGTGCGCTGGGTGAACACGTACGGCCCCAGCGAGGCCAGCGTAATTGCCACCGCGTATGAACCGGCGTCGGCAGAATCCGGAACGCTCAGCAACGTTCCCATCGGCCGGCCGATCGCCAACGTACGAGTGTACCTGCTGGATGCTTCATTGGATCCGGTGCCGATCGGGGAGCGCGGAGAACTTTATATTGGCGGCGTGGGAATTGCGCAGGGATATCTCAATCGCCCCACATTGACCGAAGAGAAATTTGTTTCTGACCCGTTCGCGACAGAACCAGGTGCGCGGCTGTACCGCACTGGTGACATGGCGCGTTACCGGCCTGACGGTGAAATCGAGTTTTTGGGCCGCGAAGACGATCAGGTCAAAATCCGCGGATTTCGCGTGGAGCCGGGTGAGATCGAAGAAGCGCTCGGCCGCCATGCCGGGGTGCGGGAAGCAGCAGTCATCGCCCATGAAGACGAGAGCGGAGAAAAGCGCTTGGCCGCCTACGTAGTGCTGGCGGACGGTGTGAGGGCCGGAGAATCCGAGTTGCGCGCTTACCTGAGCGAGCAGTTGCCGGATTACATGGTGCCCTCCGTGGTTGTGTTTTTGGAAGCCATGCCGGTGACGGCGAATGGCAAGCTCGATCGGCAGAATCTGCCAAAGCCAGCGGCGCATTCCGGAGCGGAGGGCGAAGCCGCGAACGAAACTGATCCGCTGCGACGCCGGGTGCTGAAGATCTGGCAGGAGGTTCTAGGCCGCAGGGTTGGCCCGCAGGACAATTTCTTCGAGTCGGGCGGGCATTCCCTGCTGGCCGCCAAGCTCATGCATCGCATTGGGCAGATCATGGGCAGGCCGCTTCCGCTGGCGATGTTGCTGGAGTCTCCAACGGTGGAGCGTCTGCTGCGGGTGTTGCGCCAAGAAGGGTGGTCGCGACATTGGTCTTCCCTGGTGGCCATCCAGCCCGAGGGTCCGAAGCCGCCTTTCTTCTGCATTCACGGGGTAGGTGGCAACGTCGTGGGATTTCGCGATTTAGGCCGTCACATGAGCCCCACCCACCCTTTTTACGGACTGCAAGCCTGCGGCCTGGACGGCCGGCAGCCGCCTTTTTCTACGATCGAGGAGATGGCGTCTCATTATCTGCGGGAGATTGCCTCCATTCAGCCGCGAGGGCCGTATTTCTTTGGAGGCTTTTCGCTTGGCGGGCTGGTGGCATACGAGATGGCGCAGCAACTGCAAACGCAAGGTGAAGAAGTTGGCTTGCTGGTGCTATTCGATACTTATCCTGGCAACCTCAACCCGCTGACGAGTTCCCTGCTCAAGTCTTTGCGGACGCCTTCAAAACAGTTGCTGGTCTTATTGAATCGCTCGATTCGCCGCAGGTCGCGGGTGTTATGGAGAAGCCTGACCTTTCCCCGGGCGCTGCGGGAAGTGTTCCAGGCCAACAGCCGCGCCGCTGGTCGGTATCGCCTGAGGCCGTACTCGGGACCGGTCACGCTGTTCCGCGCCAGCGAACAATCTCCGCGCAATGGCGATTCTCCCTACGCGGCGTGGCATGACTTATTGCCCGCGGGACTGGAAATCCAGGACATTCCGGGCAGTCACAATGGGATTCTGGTGGAACCCGAAGTTGGCGTTTTGGCGCAAAGACTCAAGAGCTGCATGGACACGGTGCTGACCCGCGGCCGCGCTTTGTCCACACCCTAGCAGGTAAACGACCGCGGTCATCGGAACTACGACTGGAGATGGCTACTTTGTCTGGACTCGAAGGAACGCCGGTTTCGCTGGAGGACAATCCCGCGCAAACCGCGACCAAGCCCCGGTTGGGACGCATTCTTGGCATTGATGCCGGGATGGTGCGCCACAAGCTGATTCCGTGGGCCAGCAAGGGCAGCCTGGCCATCGTCGACCAGGGATTGATTTCGGGTTCGAATTTTCTGGTAAACATTTTGCTGGCGCGCTGGCTGGGCGCAGAACAGTATGGGGCCTATGCCATCTCCTTCGGCGTTTTCGTACTGTTGTCGTTGGTGTACCAGTCGCTGGTACTGGAGCCGATGGCGGTCTACGGCGGTTCCACCTACCGCAACTGCATGCGCAGCTATCTCAACACCCTGCTGAAGATTCACTTTGTAATTTCGCTGTCGCTGCTGGTGGTATTCGGCGCCACTTCGTTCGTGATCCACCTGGTGGGGCCGGGAAGCGGTCTGGCAGGCGCTTTCGCCGGAGTGACGGTCGCGTCGCCCTGTGTGCTGGTATTCTGGCTGGCGCGGCGGACGTTTTACCTGGAGTTGTCGCCGGCAGAAGCCGCGGCGGGATCGCTGCTGTACAGCGGGCTGATCATGGTGGCGCTGTTCGTGGCGTATCACCGCGGGTGGTTGTCGGCCTTTTCCGCTTTTCTCTTGATTGCTCTGGGAGCGGCGGTCAGCAGCCTCGCCCTGTGGTGGCGACTGCGAAACCAGTTGCAACGGGGCCAGTCCGGACCCGGTCTCAGTGAGACCTGGAAACGTCATTGGAGCTATGGACGCTGGGCGCTGGCGACTTGCGTCGCCGGCTGGATTCCGGCCTACATCTACTATCCGATCCTCAGCAGCTTTACCGGCATGGCCCAATCCGGGCAGTTGAAAGCCCTGATGAATCTCACGCTTCCGTTCGAGCAAACCAAGGCCGCATTGTCCATGCTTTTTCTGCCGTATGCCGCACGCGTGGCAGCCAGCAAGAGCAAGTCGGGAGCGGCGGCGATGACCGGACAGATGACCCTGCTGGCATTCGGCGGGGCCATCGCCTATTGGAGCCTCGTGCTGCCCTTTCGTGCCCCGATTTTCCATCTCATGTACTCGGGAAAGTACATGGAAGTCATGAACTTGTTGCCGCTGGTTGCCTTCGGACAAATCTTCTGGAGTGCAGCCTATGGTCCGGCCATCGCTTTACGCGGAATGGAAGCACCCGATGCAGTCTTCAAGGCTTTCGCCGTGGCCACCGTGGCTTCGCTGGTAGTCGGGATTCCTGCAACCTGGTTTTGGGGACTCAAGGGAGCCATCTGGGGAAGCAATCTGGCGGACGTCACTTCCCTGATCATGGTGTTTGCCATGGTGCGGCGAAGATTGAACAGCGTCGACGCCAGGAGCATGGTGATCGCCAACGAAATCAATGTGGCAGAGCAGGCATAGAGGTCGCTGAAGATTCACCCTGCACCGCGCCTCGAGCAGGACGGGCAGGTTCGCTGTACTACAGCACGGAGAGACAAACCGGATGACCCAACCAGCAGACGCGAACGCAACTCAGAAGCCAACAGCAGCCGCGGCCAAGAAGAAACCGGAGTCAACGATCGGCAAGCTGCGGTTCCGGCTGTCCAAGACCAAGCTGCGTGTCCCGATACAGTGGCTTCGTCATCGCGGCTTCCGTCCCGCCGACTTATTTTTCTCCACCTACCCGCGATCCGGCACTACCTGGACCCGTTTCACCGTGTTCGAAATCCTTACGGGAGAGAATGCCACTTTTGAGTCGGTAAATTCTGTGATGCTCGGAGTTGGAATGCACGAGCAGGCGCGGCCGGTGTTGCCCGGCGGGGGCAGGCTGATCGGGACGCATGAGCCCTATCGCAAAGAGTACAAGCGAGCCGTGTACCTGGTCCGTGATGTGCGCGATGTGATCCTTTCAGAGTATGCCTTCATCACTGCATTGGACCGTTTCCACGGAAGTCTCGATGATTTCATTAGCGCGTTCTTTCGCGGCAAGATCAATGGCTATGGCACCTGGCCCCGGCACGTTACCTCGTGGCTGGACAGCCCGATTGCCGGAACTCCGAACCTCCTGGTGCTGAAGTATGAGGACCTGCGAAAGGACCCCGAAAGCCAGTTTCAGAGGATGCTGGACTTTGCCGGGTTGAAGAGGGACCCGGAAGCAGTTCGCAAGGCCATCGCCAATAATTCGCTGGAAATGTTGCGCGCCAAGGAAAACGACTCCCCACGCAAGGCCTCGGTCCGTGGCCGATTTGTGCGGGGAGGCTTTGTGCAAGGATGGAAAGACAAGCTGTCGGAAGAGCAGTTGCGCCGTATTGAAGCCAATGCGGGAGAAACATTGATGCGGCTGGGCTACCCTCTGGTGACGAGCAAGTCCGCCACGGAGTCCACCCAGGCTTCACCCGAGGACGTAGTGGCCGCGGAGTGAGCGAACGGAATCGAAAGTTGCTGAAGTGAAAATCCTCCTAGTACACAACTCGTATCAACTGCCGGGCGGCGAGGACGTCGTATACCAGCGGGAGCGCGACTTGCTGGTGGCTCATGGCGACGAGGTGGTCGAGTATTTGCGAAGCAACAAGGAAATCGAACAATACTCGCTAGTGCAGCACCTGAAGCTGGCTCCCAGGGTGATATGGTCTTCGGAGTCGCGGCAGGAATTCAGCCAAGTGCTGCGCCGTAGCCAGCCTGATGTTGTGCATGTGCACAACACCTTCATGGTGATTTCACCCTCGATTTACAGCGCCTGCCGGGAACAGCGGATCCCGGTGGTGCAGAGCCTGCATAACTATCGCTTGCTTTGTCCGCAGGCGAGTTTCTTCCGTGACGGCAAGCCGTGCCATGATTGCGCTTCCCATCTGGGACACAGCGTTCTGCATGCCTGCTATCGCGGTTCGAGGATGCATACGGCTACTGTCGCTGCAATGATCGCCTGGCACCGGGCGGCTGGCACCTATTCCATGCTGGTAGACCGTTACATTGCGCTGACGGAATTCTCGCGCAGTACTTTTGTGGATGGAGGATTTGATCCTGCGAAGATCACGGTGAAGCCGAACTTCGTGGATCCCGATCCGGGCGAGCGCCTGAATGATGGATCCTACGCGCTGTTTGTGGGCAGGATTTCCCCTGAAAAGGGTTTACGTACGCTGCTGGCAGCCTGGCGGCAATTGCCGGAACCGATTCCGCTACGTCTGGCCGGAACCGGTCCGATGGCGGCGGAATTGAGTGCAGCCGCGACCGAACTCGGTCCCCAGGTGCAATACCTCGGCCAGTTGCCTCTAGACCAATTGATGCAAGTGATGCGAGGCGCACGTTTTCTGATTTTTCCCAGCGAACTCTACGAAAACTTCCCTTTGACCCTGGCCGAATCGTACGCCTGCGGCGTTCCGGTGATTGCGTCAGAACTGGGAGCCATGAAGGAGATCGTGAAGCACGAGTCCACCGGCTTATTGTTTCGCCCCGGAGACGCCGCCGATCTGGCTGCAAAAGTACGCTATGCCTGGGCCCACCGCGAGCTCATGCAGAAACTGGGCAGACAGGCCCGCAAGGAGTACGAAACCAAGTACACCGCAGAACGGAACTACCGCATGTTGCGAAGCATTTATGACGGGGTAGTGAAACAGGAGCCAGGCCGCCCCACGGCAGGGACCAGGGATGACCAAGAGGCAGTCCTCGTCTGAACCCCCTGCGTGCCGCGCCGCAACGGCGGGACCGTAGCTCTTAACCAACAATGTCTTTTCGAGTCGCTCAGAAGCTGTAGAAAGAGACGTTTCAACGCAGTTATTCAACCTCCCCCAATCCGCTCCAGAGGATGGGCTGTAAAGAATGGCCAGTTCACATTCGCCACAAGACGAGGTTTCGAAGATCGCGAGGAGCGGCGCCTCATCGTTTCGCGGCGCTAACGATATGCATCGGGACTTGCTACATTATCGATTCGTGCCCGATCTAGTGAGCCTCCATGCGCGCAGAACGCCGGAGGCTCTGGCCCTGGCGTCCGCGGCCGAGCTGGTTTCCTACCGGGACCTGGAAGAGCGCGCCAACCAACTGGCGAATTACCTTCAGTCGCTGGGAGTGGGTCCGGATGTACCCGTCGGGGTTTGCCTGGAGCGGTCCCCTTCCATGGCCATGGTGGCCCTGGCGATCCTGAAGGCTGGGGGAGCATATGTGCCGCTTGATCCGCTCTATCCACCGGAGCGTCTGGCCTTCATGCTGGAAGACTCGCGGGTGCCAATCCTGATCACGCGAGAGGCGCTCAGTCAGCAATTGCCCCGAAACGGATGGAAAGTCGTTGATATCGAGAAGCAATCGTCGGACATTGCCAAGCAATCCGCGGCTGCACCTGAGGGAGCAATTTCAGGAGAGCAGCTCGCCTATGTAATTTTCACTTCCGGCTCTGATGGTCACCCCAAAGGGGTACAAATTACGCACGCGGCCCTGCTCAATCTAGTGCAGTGGCACCTGCGCGCGTTTGACATCGCGCCCGCGGACCGCGCCAGCCAATTGGCGAGCGTAAGCTTCGACGCGGCGGTGTGGGAACTGTGGCCCTACTTGACGGCGGGAAGCAGTGTCCACTTCTGCGATGAGACCACACGCCTGAACCACGAATCGCTGCAGGAGTGGCTACTGACGGAAAGAATCAGCATCAGCTTCGTGCCCACCACGCTGGCGGAATGCTTGATGAAGATGGAGTGGCCGAGCGGGTGCGCGCTGCGAGTTTTGTTGACTGGAGCCGATACCTTGCATCGCTATCCCGCTCCGGGGCTGCCTTTTGCGGTGGTCAACAACTACGGTCCGACAGAATGCACGGTGGTGGCGACTTCCGGCGAAGTCTTGCCCAACGACCACCCGGATCGCAAACCGACCATCGGACGGCCCATCGACAACGTGCAGATCCACATCCTCGATGACGAACTTCGCCCGGTACCGGCTGGACAGATCGGCGAGGTCTACATCGGAGGGGCGGGGCTGGCGCGTGGCTATCGCAATCGGCCCGACCTGGATGGCGAGAAATTCATCCCGAATCCGTTCAACCGAGCGTCCAACGAACGCCTCTATCGCACTGGAGATCTGGGACGGTATCTGGCCGATGGCCAAATCGCGTTTGTGGGACGGATTGACAGCCAGATCAAGATTCGCGGGTATCGCGTTGAGCCCAACGAAATCATCAGCGTGCTGAGTCAACACCCAGGAGTACAGGCTAGCGTGGTGGTGGCCCGCGACGATGCGGCAGGAAACAAACAACTGGTGGCCTACGTGGTCCCGACCCGAGGGGCGCAATTGTCCTACGCTTCCCTGGTGCTTTTTGCGCGCGAGTACTTGCCCAGCTACATGGTACCGGGCCTGTTCGTGCAGATTGATTCTCTGCCCGTAAACAGCAACGGCAAAGTGGACCGTGCCAGTCTGCCGGCGCCCGACCCGACGAACATCATTGGCGATCAAGGACGGGGACGGCCACAGACCGCCATAGAAAAACGGATTGTCCGGATCCTGGGAGATCTGCTCGGCATCGAGGGCATCGGCACCAACGACAACTTCTTTTTTCTGGGCGGACATTCCTTGCTGGGCACCCAGCTCATTGCGCGGCTGCGAGACGCATTCGGGGTGGAGCTTTCGTTGCGACGGGTGTTCGATTCTCCCACCGCCGCTGAACTGGCCAGGGAGATTGAGACGCTGTTGGCGAGCGAAACGCGCGCCAGCGCAGACTGAAGCCCATGCCGGTTCCGACATCAGCCAGCACGACTCGAAGTTCAGCCGCGAGCGCTTCTGCGGGTCCTCAAGCCGGGTCCACGCTAAGTTTTTATCGTCTACTCGAGCCGGAGGTGCTGGCGGATCCCTATCCGTTGTACCGGCGCTTGCGCGAGGAAGACCCGGTGCACTGGGATCCTTTCCTGCATGCCTGGGTGGTTACGCGCTACAACGACGTGATGCAGGTGTTGTCCAGCTTTTCCGCCGATCGCACCCCCACACCGAAGCAATTGAACAGCATGGGACTGGGGGACCTGACGCCGATCGCTCAGGTGATGGTGCAGCAGATGCTGTTCATGGATGCGCCGGCCCACACCCGTTTGCGGGGCCTGTGCGCAGAGGCGTTCACGCCTCATCGAGTCGAGGCTCTGCGTTCTCACATCCAGGAAATTGCCAATCGGCTGCTCGACCAAGTGCAGGACGCAGGGCGCATGGAAGTGATCGCCGACTTCGCCGCGCCGCTGCCGGCAATTGTGACCGCGGAAATGCTGGGTGTACCCACTTCCGATCATCTGCAACTCAAGAGCTGGTCAGCCGACTTTGCGGAAATGCTGGGTAATTTCCAGCACAATCCCAACCGGGTCATGCAGGTGCGGCGGAGTCTGGAAGGAATGCTGGAATATTTCCGCGGCACCATTCACGAACTCAGGAAGAAGCCGCGACCGGGGCTGATCAATTCCCTGTTGACGGCCGAAGTCCAAGGCGACCGCCTGAGCGAAGAGGAAGTGATTGCGAACTCGATTCTGACCATGGTTGGCGGGCAAGAAACCACCACCAATCTGATTGGAAACGGCATGGTCACCCTGCTGCGGAATCCGCAGGAGGCCAACCGCTTGCGGCAGGACCGCTCGATCATCGGACCCGCAGTGGAAGAGCTGTTGCGCTACGAAAGCCCCAGCCAATACACCGGGCGTCTGGCTCCCGAAGACATTGAAATTGGGGGCAAGAAAATTTCCAAACGCCAGGCGGTCCTGGCCGTGATGGGAGCGGCCAATCGGGACCCCGAACGGTTTCCCGATCCCGACCGGCTGGATCTCACCCGCAAGGACAATCGACACGTTGCGTTCGGCTGGGGGCCGCACTTCTGCTTCGGCGCGCCGCTGGCGCGGATCGAAGGTCAGATTGCGTTCGCCACCGTGCTGGAGCGCTTTCGCGACATGCAGCTCGATCCGCAGCCGTTGGTGTGGCGGGAGAATCTCGGGTTGCGCGGCCTGACTGCGTTGCCGGTTTCATTTTCGTTACAGTAGATAGGTCTTCATCTCCATGGGTCTTCACATCGCAGAGTTGAACCAAGAGAAAGCACAGGCGCTCGCGCCGGTTGCTGGTCGTGTGGCCGGCGACACTGTACCCCTTTCTCATGGCCAGGAGCAGATCTGGCTGCATACCCAGTTGGTAACTGATGTTGCCCTCTACAACGAACCCATCACCATCTACAAGACAGGAACGTTGGACCACGGACTTCTGGAGCGGGTCTTAACCGAGTTGGTGCGAAGGCATCAAGCCTGGCGCACCAATTTCAAGATTGTGGAGGGACAGCCGGTGCAGGTCATCGGAGCGCCCTTCGAGGTGCGGGTTCCGGTGGTGGATCTGCGCGGCATTCCCGTTCCCCAAAGAGAACCTGAGGCCTTGCGATTGGCCGTCGAGGACGCGCAGCGTCCGTTTAATCTGACCAGTGGACCGCTGTTCCGAGTGTTGCTGATTCGCGTGAGCGATCATGACCATCGCTTGTACCTCACCCTGCACCACATAATTTTTGACGGCTTCTCCATCTATCGCCTGTTCCTTCCCGAACTGGCTGCGCTCTATCAAGCCTTCGCAGAGGGAAAACGCTCGCCTTTACCGGAGCTGACCGTGCAGTATGCGGATTTTTCCCAATGGCAGCGGGAATGGCTGGTGCAAAGTGGAGCGCTGGCATCGCAGCTTAGCTACTGGAAAAAGCAACTGGCCGGGGTTTCCATGATGCAACTACCCACCGACCGGCCACGGCCGGCGGTGCAGAGCTTCAATGGCGCCATCCATCCTTTTGCGCTTTCGCAGCAAGTGAGCCAGGCATTGAAAATGCTCGGCCGGCGCAGCGGAACCACGCTGTTCATGACTTTGATGGCAGGACTGGAAGTGCTGATGCACCGCTACTCCGGGCTGGATGACGTGGCCATCGCCACGGTGAGTTCGGCCCGCAAGCGTTCCGAACTGGAGCGGCTTCTCGGTTACTTCTTGAATCCAGTGGTGCTGCGCAACGATCTTTCCGGCGACCCGACTTTCAGCGAGGTACTGAGGCGAGTGCGGGACGTCAGCCTGGACGCGTTGTCCAATGATGACGCTCCTTTTACCCAGATCGTGAAGGAACTGCATCCCGCCCGCACGCTCAGTGCAAACCCGTTGTTCCAGGTGTTATTCACGCTGGAGCCGCCGATGCCAGTGGATGCCAACGGGTGGAGCGTGGCCTTAACCCAATCGCAGGTGGACACCAAGCTGGTGAAATTCGACCTCTGTCTGGAATTAGATGATGCCCCAAGTGGCATTGCGGGGCGATTCAAGTACAGCACCGACCTGTTTGAGCCGCCAACCATCGCCCGCATGGCCGGCCATCTGGAGACTCTGCTGCGCGCCCTTGCCGCCAATCCGGAACAGCGAATTTCGCAAGCGCCGTTGTTGACCGAATCTGAGCGCCACCAGGTGAGCGTGGAGTGGAACTCTACCGACGTGATGTATGCCACCGATGTGTGCATCCACAACCTGTTTGAAACCAAGGTGGAGATGCTTCCGGACGCCGCGGCGGTGGTGCAGGGCAAGCGACAGCTCACCTACCGTGAGTTGAACGCACGCGCTGACAGCCTGGCGAACGCTCTTCGCCAGCGCGGCGTGGGCGTGGAGGAAGTGGTCGCCATTTGCCTGAAACCCTCGCCCGAGATGATGGTCTCTATCCTGGCTGTGCTCAAAGCGGGTGGCGCTTGCCTGCCGTTGGATCCCAGCTATCCCGCGGATCGTCGGAAGTACGTCCTCGATGACTCTAAGGCGAAGGTGCTCTTAACCAGCAATGATCTTAGAAACCTGTTTCCCAACGACGGCATCGAGATCATCTGTTTAGATGGGGACTTGGGTTCGTCCCGCCCTGCCGCAACCTCCGTCCGGTCGAGGGTAAAGGCCGGCCCTGACAATCTGGCCTACGTGATCTACACCTCGGGAAGCACAGGAACCCCCAAGGGCGTACTCATCACTCATCGCAACCTGGTGCATTCCACCCAGGCGCGACTGAGTTACTACGCGACGCCCAACAGCCGATTTCTGCTGCTCTCGTCTTTTGCCTACGACAGTTCTCTGGCCGGAATCTTTGGCACACTTTGCCAGGGCGGGACCCTGATGTTTTGCCCAGGCACGGTGCAAGAGTCCCTCCCTGAACTGGCGCAACTGATCGCTCGACACAAGGTTTCAGAGCTGCTTTGCGTGCCCTCGGTATACAACTTCTTGCTGGAGCAGGCGAGCCCAGCGCAGTTAGCGAGCTTGCGAACGGCGATCGTGGCGGGAGAATCCTGCGCGCCGGAACTGGTTGAGCGGCACTACAAACTTCTTCCCCACACCGTCTTATACAACGAGTATGGGCCGACCGAAGCGTCGATCTGGAGCACGGTTTACAAATGCCGGCCCAAGCAGGCCCGGCTGTTGGTCCCGATTGGCCGCGCCATCGCCAATACGCGAGTTTACGTGGTGGACCGCAACTTGAATCTGGTTCCGGTGGGAGTTCCAGGCGAGATTTGTGTGGCCGGGCCGGGCTTGGTGCGCGGATATTTGAACCGCCCCGAGCTCACGGCGGAGA
>JBAWFN010000046.1:0-2103 GCA_049591935.1 Terriglobales bacterium
TCCCCACGATGATGGTGGTGTCTTTATTGCTGAACGTGGGAATGTGGATCGAGCGTTTCATGATCGTCACGCCGACCTTCGCCCATGGCTACTATCCATGGACCTGGACCGGCCACTGGTGGCCAAACTGGGTCCAAGACGGCATCATCCTGGGCAGCTTTGGCTGGTTCACCATGCTGTTCATGCTCTTCTGCAAGATTTTCCCGTCGGTATCCATGTACGAGGTAAAGGAAATGGTTTACCACCGCAGCCAAGCCCGTAAGGTAGCCGCACCACGGCCGCCACCCGCAGTGCAGCCGGCACAGAGTTGAGCCATGGACACGAAATCGCACATTCTGGCGTTGTTCAACGATTTTGAAGAGGCGGCCCGTGCAATCGCGGATCTGCGCCAATCCTCGATCAAGGGTTTCAAAATGCGGGACGTCACCCTGAAGTCGCCCATCGATCACCCCGAGTGCGCGGCCGAGCTTGGGGAGCGGCCGGTTTATATCCAGTTGTTCTCGCTCATGGGCGCCGTGCTCGGCAGCAGTCTCGGGTTCCTGGCGATGTCTGCGGCACAGGCAAACTTTCTGCGGCAGCCGCGCGGCTGGTTTCCCATCGTTCCGGTCCCGCCCAATATGGTCATTACCTACGAACTGTTCATCCTCGGGGCGGTGTTTTTTACGATCATCGCCTGTTATGTGGTCTTCGCGCTGCATCATCAGAAAAACGTTCTGTACAACGCCGCCATTTCGGTCGACAAGATCGGGATTCTGGTCAAGGCGGATCCGGTCGCCATCAGCGGCATCAAGGACATTTTCAACCGGCACCACGCGCTCGAAATTTCGGAATGCTAATCGATGACGCGCCATAGAAAGGTACCATTTGTGACGCTGAGCTTGCTCGCGCTCGCCGGCGTCGTGCTGTTGCCGGCGGTGGCGGGTGCCTGGCCGTGGAGCAAAGATATGGCCAACCAGATCAGCATCAAGCCCCAGCACGGCCCCGATTCGATCCGGCCGTTCCCCGCGCGGTCGGTGCCCATGGCGGGCACCAAGACCCTGATTCACGTGCACGATCGCGATGGCGCCATGAAGTTGGAAAACCCCAATCCGGCAACACCGGAATCCGTCAGGCATGGGCGGAAATTCTTTCAGATATTCTGCACCCCCTGTCATGGCCAATCGGGCACCGGCGACGGTTTGGTCGGAGCGAAATTCCTGATACGCCCCTTTGACCTGACCGCCGACAACGAACAGAAGGTATTGTCCGAGGGGTATATCTACGGCACGGTCGCCTTCGGCGGCGCCTTGATGCCCTCGTACGGCAACGATTTGTCGCCGAGCGAAATCTGGGATGTGGTCAATTATGTACGCCATGGCCTCATCAGCGACGGCGCGGCTGCCAGCACCTTGGCAGCCAAACCGAAATGAGGATGATTGCGTTTTTGCATCGGTTCACTGAATCTCGCCCACAGGAATAATTCACGATGCCGTTTGCCAGCTGGTCCGTGCTCACCGTTGATTTTCTGGTCGTGCTGCATCTCGCGCTGGGCGGGGTCACGCTGGCGGCGCTGCTGCACCTTGTCAATGCCAAGTGGCGCTTTGATATCCGCTATTTCAGCGTTTCCTTCTTCGCGCTGTTCCCGCTGGCATTTTGCCTGCTGATCATTCTGCTGCTGAACGGCTCCAAGACATTCCCCTGGGTGGGCTCATCGGCTCCAATGCCGGGTTGGAACAATTTCGGGTTTCTGGCGGCGCGTGAGATCATAGGATTTTTCGTGATCGGCGGTTTATATGGCCTGTTCATCAAGTATCAGGCCGTTTCCACGCAAAGCGCGGCGCAGGCGAGAACCTTTCGCAACTATGCGCTGTTGATCCCATTCGCCCACGTGCTGTTTTGCACCATGGTCGCCTGGGACTTTGAAATGACGCTGCTGCCGGGCTGGGCGAGCGCGATTTTCGCCATGTACCACTTCGTCGGCTCGTTCGGCATGATGCTCTCCGTTCTGGTCCTCAGCTTGATGTTGCTGATGCGCAACGAGGCGCTGAAGGCGCCCCCGGGCGAGTACATCTTCAATTATCTGGCGCAGCTGATGCTGGCCTTCACCATCCTGTGGGTTTACAC
>JBAWFN010000047.1:0-2233 GCA_049591935.1 Terriglobales bacterium
CACCAGAGCGGTGTCGACCATCTCCTGTTTCCCCAGGCAAAGCCCCAGATACGGGCACGTGCTGCAGGGGTTTTGCGGGAAGCGAATCCCGCTGTGGGGTAAGAACTGAGCCGACTCGATCCGGCCAATGGTATCGGCGACCAGATGGCCGAATTCGTTGCGCTGACCGTCGCCAATGGTGGTGCGGAAATACTGCACCTCGACCAGTCGCTTGCGGACGAAGACGACCTGAGCGACTTCGGAGATGCCGGTCATCCAGGAATAGCAGACGAGTTGCGGATCGAGTGAAAGCAAACCATCCGGCTCTTCCGGGTAGCGGGCTGAGGTGGTCTTCCATTCGATCAGACAGCGGGTGCCGTCGAGGTTCCCAATTGCGTCAACATAGGCTACGAAGTCATTTTTCCCAGAAATCGGCCGTTCGAACTTGATCTGCAGGTTACGGCGGGGCTGGCGAATGCGGATGCGGTCGTCTTGGCAGAAGCGGTCCAGAAGTTGAATGCCTTGCTGCAGCATCCGGTCCCAGGTATCGCGCTCCCCATACTTCAGTCCCTGGTTTTGGCAGGCGGTCCATTCGCGAAACAGGACAGCGGCCGCGTCTTCGCGAAGGAAGTAGGCAGCCAGAGCCCGCTCGAACGCTCGCCCGAACAGCATGGCGGCGCGAGTGTCTTTCTCCTTCCAGCCATCGAGGTAACGGTGGCGATGGCGCCTTGGGCAGGTCAGGTAGTGGCTGATTTGGGTGTAGCTGTACGTCATCGCGCCACCTCGGGAGAAGCAGCGCTTGCGGGCAGAGCACATGCTTCCCATTGGCTGGCAGGTGAGAAGCCGTCGAGGTTGAGCAGGGAAGTGCCGCTTACGACAACGTGGCTAATCTTAATCACTCCCCGCAGGCCAATCAGGCTCTTGTCGTCGATTTCGTCGCGCCCGAGCAGTTCGGTGTCATAGCCGAAGTCGCGCAAGAACCAGGTGAGCTTCCACAACGCTCTCGGCGTGCAGTAGAGACGGCCAGTCACTGATTGTCCGGCGAGTTCTTTCGGTCCCAGGATGGAGTAGCGGAGGAAATAGAAGGGCTTCCGCGCGTCCCATCGATAGTGGACTTTTTCGATCCGGACTAGCAGGAGCCCATCGCGAACCTGGCCCGCCGCAGACGGATCTGCCTCGTGTAAGCCTTGGATGCGGCGTCTCATGCGGCACCGTCTTTCTGGCCCAGATAGCTGTTGAGTTGGCAGAGCAGATCACTGCGGTCTTTCTCGGCCCAGTCGGACAAGTGGGCGACGAAAGCCTCGACCTGATCCCGCGTGGCGTCGCGCAGCGTCTTGACTCCGCAGAAATCGATCGCATAGGACTTGACGAGATTGGCGTCCAGTTGATGCTGACGGATCAACTGGCAGAGGCGGTCGCGGACTTTAGGGCCGTGGTTCCCACTCCCGTTCCCGTTGCCATTGGCAGGCTGCGGCAATTTCTTGGATTCTGGACTCGAAGCGGGTTGGCCAGCGAAAGATCCGATCTCCTCGGCCGAGCAGAGAGGGACGGCGTATGCCTTGCGCAGTGCCCGGTTCACCGCGCGGGTTTCCGCCATCCTCATTTCCGCGCCTTGGACCAAGGGATCGACATTCGAGGGATCAGCATCGCCATAGCCCACAAAACCTTTACACGTGGAGGACTTGAAGACGGTAGCTCTGCAGGCCCAGCGCGAGGTCCGGGGATCGCAGAATTGCGGTGCCATCTCGACGTGAATGCCACAGCATTTCTTGCGTCGGGCCAAGCGAAGCAGGCCAGAGTGCGTTACGTACCACTTTCCTTCGATCAGGAGCAGGTCACCACTTTCAATCGATATTCTGAGCTCTTCCGACCAAGCGGCGAGTGCTTGTTCAAGAGCTGCGCCTAGGTGTTTCCCCCATCGGGAGCGCGCGAGTCGTAGATTCCGCCGCACCAAAGGGACGTTCCTCTTGGCATGTGTGTTCACCGTGTACCTCCTCGATCACCTCTAGTTCTTGTTTCTTGGGTGAATCGAATGTAAAAGTAAATTGGTTGTTTCTGTGGATATATGTACATACGCATTATATATGCGTATGTACATGTTCGTCAACTTGAATGCACAGTGTCACAAAACCCGCGATTGACTGGAAGGCTGTGGGTCGCCGCGTGCGCGAACTCCGAGGTTTCGAGATGATTCAGGCGCAGTTTGCGCGGGAACTGGGCATCAGCCAGGGACAGCTTTCACGATATGAGCAGG
>JBAWFN010000048.1:0-25863 GCA_049591935.1 Terriglobales bacterium
GCTTTGCTCAGGCGCGGATACGCTAGCCGGGGGTGCGCTGACCGCAACCTGGGCCGGAGCCGCCGACTGCGTCAGGGCCGTGCGATGCATCGATGCTGGCGCCTTTGCCGCTTGCGGCGCTGCCACCGGCTTGGCCGTTCCGGCCGAACTCGCCACTGCGTGCAGCTTCACGATGACCTTGCCGTCGCTGCCCGGCACCAATTCATAGGTGCTGGCGCTGAGCAGGTCAATCACGACGCTGGTGGTGGGAGGCGTGTGGCCGTCCGTGCCGATGCGCACGCCCTTCACCCCGTTACTGTCCACGCTTAAATGGTTCTGCGCCGTGGCCGTCACGGTATTGGGCAGACTCACCACAACCCGCGCCGGCGATTCCAGCGTGCTGACCGTGGGCGTGATTTGCCCCCGGGAAGTGATTTCCACACTGATCCCGTCGTTTCCACGGATCACATCCACCTTTTGCAGGGTGGCGTGCTTCGTAGTGGCGGTGGCTGTGCTCGGGGTTTCCCCGATCGCGCTCAGAACCAGCAGTGGTAACAGAACAACCAGCAGTTGCTTTCGCATTTCCCTTCTCCCCACAGGCTCGCGTTGGCTCGCCTTGTGATCTCTTTCTCAAATTCCTGCTGCACGCCCGTTCCACCGGGCGCCCCCGGACACTACACCGCCGGGGTCGAAATCTTCTTGGTGACTTCCCGTTCGAACGGCTTGCCCATCTTGTCTTCGATCGTCTCTTTGAAGATGATCGAGTCGCCCGTGATCTTCACCACATATCCGTTGAAAACCGGATCATTTTCCCGCAGGAAATATGCCTTGTTCAGCGCATTGACCACCACCGCGATCATGCCCCCATCCGACTTCACAATCCCTTGCAGGGCGATCTGGTCGATGGCCAGACAGCGTTTGCCAGTGTTGCATGCTGAGCCCAGCATGGTGCGGCTGACCACTGGGCTAAGAAACGGATCCCGCCGCCCGTTCGCGCTGTAGGTCTTGGGCTCTTCTTTTTTGGGCTCAACCGCGTTCTTCTTGTCTTCGACCGCAACCGTTGGTTGGGGCTCCGCCTTCACTGCAATGGCCGTCGATTTCTTTTTGCCCGTCGTGGCCGCGGTTTTGGAGGCGCCGACAGGGACCACACTGACTGCCGCTCCTTTGGCCTGCTTCGCGGCCGGCGGGTTGCCTTTGGCCGGAGCCGAACTATTGACCGCCGCCTGGCTCCCGGACCACTTCGCTGACGTCGTCGCCGCAGCTGGCGAGGGGGCAGGGGCACTGCTTGGTGCCTGCCCGGAAACCGCCAACGCTGCATTCTGATCAATCGTCTGTTTCTTCTGTACATTCTGCAGCGTGTTGCGGGTGTTCTCGATGACGTCCGGATTCTGTGCCCAGGCAGTGCCCAGACTCAGTCCCAGCGCCAGAATTGCAATGGTCAGTTTCATAAGGCTCCCTTGGCTTTCCCCGGTGCGCTCGCGGGCGGCGTTATGTCATGACTGAAGAATGTGGACGCCTGGCAGGTAGCCACGATGCTTTCATTCGGAGCGTACTGATAAGTATGCTTGGTCTTAGCTTCGCCGGGCTTCTTCACGCTCGCAATCAAAACATTGGAGACATTGACGATGCGCTCCAGCTTCCCCACCCGGTCAAAGAAATTGAGAACCGAGTAATACGGCCCGTCGATTTCCAGGTCAAAGGGCACCTCGGTGTAGAACTCGCGGCTGGAGACCGCCTTGGCGGTGTAGCGGCGGATTTCGATCCCCGTCTTCAGCGCCTCGGCATCCAGTGCCTTGATGAAGGTATCCACTTCCTTGTCATCTGGCACGATGCGGCGTTCAATCTCCAACTGTTGTTTGAGATTGGCCACTTGCCGTTCCATGTCCTTGAGCTTGGGCCGGTAGGACTCCAGTTCCGCGTTCTCGTGCAGCTTGGCCTGCAAGCTCTGTTGCGCCTGGTCATTGGCCTCGCGCTTGGACTTGAACATGGTGTAATGCAGTCCGACGCTCAGCAGCGCTGCCACCAGCAGCAGAGCTGCCCACTGTTTGATCCCCGACAATTCGCCGAAGTTCCCCATAGTCTCCCGCCCCTTAGGACTTTGCCTTTTCGCAGGTCAGCGTAAACTGAAATGCCTGCATGTCTTTGTAGCTTTCGTCCTGATAGGTCTCTTTGATTTCGATGTTCTTGAAATGCCCGGTTTTCTGCAAATTCCCGATCAGCGTGGCCACGGCATCGGTGCTGAGCGCCATGCCTTCAATGTCCACGCTCGACCCTTGGTCCTTCATGGTGCTCAGCCACACCGCTTCGGTGTTGTTGATGGTATCGCCGATGGTGTTCAACAACTCCACCGGTCCCGACTGGTTGGCACGGAGCTGGTCAATCACGTCCACCCGGCGCTTGTAGTTGTCGGCCTCGCGCTGCCGCTCCAGATACTTGGTCTTGACCTCGGCCAGTTCATGGTTCTTGCGCTCTGCCAACTCCATGTTCTGGGCGATCGTTTTGGCATTCTTGTCCAGGTGGTACCAGGTCCAGCCGTTGAAGCCCACGGCCAGCACCAGTGCAATTGCAACTTTGAGCATCGGCGAACCGCTGTCGCCCGCCTCCAGTACGGCCACGGCCGACGCAGCCGCCGAGGCCCGCTTGCCTTTTGCTTTCGCTGTTCCCAGCAGGTTGATTCGGATCATAGGTTTTCAAAACTCCTTAACGCCAAACCCACGGCAACCGCCAACTGGCCGGCGTTCTTCTCGATCAACTCCACTCCCGGCCCTTCCGCCGGGGGCGCGATCTTCTGGAACGGATTGAAGATCTCCACCGGCAGCGAGAACTCCTGGCGCAGGGCCTCAATCAGCCCCGGCACCCGCGACGACCCACCCGCCAGGTAAATCTTCTCGATGTGTTCTCCGGACGCGCTGGCGCGGAAGAAATCGAAAGTCTTCTGAATTTCCAGCACGATGATTTCCGTCACCTGCTGCAGGATCGGCGTCTTCGCGTCTTCGCTGACCGTGCCCACCTTGTTCCCCAGCTTCAGGTTCTCGGCATCGTCGAAGCTCAAGTCGAGTTCCTTTTGCAAGGAATCCGTGTACTGGTGTCCGCCCACGCTGACATCGCGCGGGAACAGCGGAGTCGTGCCTTTCACGATGTTGATGTTCATCACGCTTGCGCCCAGGTTCAAAAGCGCCACCACCTGACCCGGCGCGGGTTCATAGTTGTACTCGTAACAATTCTGTAAGGCCAGGGCATCGATGTCCACAATAGCCGGAGTCTTGCCTGCCATCGAGAGTACGTTGGTGTAGTTGAGAATCTTGTCCTTCTTGACCGCCACCAGGAGCACGTCCATCTGCGGGTTGCCGGCGTCTTCGGAAAGAATCTGGTAGTCGAGATTTACGTCCGCCAGGTCGAAGGGAATATGCTGTGCCGCTTCCTTCTGGATGGTCTCCGCCAGTTCCTGGTCGCTCATCGAAGGCAGTGAGATCTTCTTCACAATCACAGAGTGCCCGCTGACCGCAGTGGCCACGGCTTTGGTCTTGATCTCGTTCTCGGTAAATAGCTTCGTGATCGCGCTCGAAACCGTGCCCGAGTCCACGATCATGGAGTCCACCACGATATCTGGCCCCAGCGGTTCCACTCCCAGGTGCACCACTTCCAGACCATTGCGCCCCTTGCGCAGTTCCACGGCCTTAATGCTCGAAGAACCCACATCCAGACCAACTATCGCCTTCGATCCGAATCCAAACATGTGTCCGCCTTTACGGTTGTCCGGCGGCTTTGGCAGCCACCTGGGTTTTCTTCTTGCTTCTCGCCTCCATTTGGGTGGACTTTTCTTCCATCCACTGGTCCAGCCTCGACTTCTTGAAGCGCCAGCGGTTCCCCAACTTGAAGGCGGGGATCGTTTGTTCCCCGACGTACTTGTACAGCGTGTCCGGACTCACTCCCAGGTACTGCGACGCCTGGCGAATATTCATCACTTCACGCGAGTCGGCCATAGTTCCTTTACCTTTTCACAGAACCGAAGCCCGTTTACGGCTTGTCCTTCGTGCCAACGAGCAGAATTGGGAGAGAGAATCCTTCGCACAAACTGCATACGAGTGAATTCAGGTGTGCTGAGCATATATCAGCCCGAAATTTCCTTAGGTCTCCGGGCTTGGTTGGGTTTTATGCCCATTTCTTGGAAAGTAACCAGAAGGGAGTTGCAGAGCCGATCTATAGGTTGTAGTCGACATTCATCAAGCTACAACCCATTGTATCGCCTGACTACGAGATCAAAGCCGCAGGCGAGAATCGTAACCAAAGTACTACAGACGGTACGAAGGTCGCGGGACGAGCGGAAAAGGCCTTTGATTTCAGGGCGATTCCACCAAGACTCCCCGAAACCCTCTGCCTACTTCTGCAAGCTGCCCGATTGCGGTAAGCTGGTCATCTTCCAGGAGGAACAGCTTGCGCTTTCTCGACCGTTTGCAACCGCTCGCCCTTCTAGCTCTGCGGCTCATTCTAGGCGTCGTCATGATCGGCCACGGGTACGGAAAAGTGTTCCATGGTGGGCTCGCACAGCATGTGGCGCGTGTCAGCAGCCTGGGACTGCCCGGCTGGTGGGCTTATCTCTCCGCTTTCACCGAATTCTTTGGCGGAATGCTTCTTATCGCCGGTCTGCTGACTCGCTTTGTCTCGCTCGCGATGATGATCGACATGTTCGTCGCTATCTGGAAGATTCACTGGAAAAACGGCATGTTCGGCAAAGGCGGATACGAACTTACCCTGACCCTGGCCACCCTCGCCTTTGCGCTTATTTTCCTGGGCGCCGGTCCCATTGCAATCGACGCCATCCGCGGCGGCGGTGGCCGAAGCCGTGCCAAGCCAGGCAAAACCTGAGCACGGCCGGTCGATCGGTGACCTCTGTGTCCTCGGTGGTTAACGCTCTTCGGTCCGCCTTCGACTAAACTGGCGGCAGATGGGCAAAACAACCAACACATTCACGCCTGCCGAACTTCGCAAACTTCGTAGCTTAAAGGATCCCCACGGCATCCAGCGTTGGCTCGATGACATGCCGTATCACCTGGCCACGACCGCCTGGTCGCCACGCCGGGTGCTGCGGGAAAATACTTCCCACTGCTTTGAGGGCGCGTTATTCGCAGCGGCGGCCTTGCGGGTCAACGGCTATCCTCCGCTAATCCTCGACCTCGAAGCCGACCATGACACCGACCACGTCATCGCCATTTACCGCATCAACGGCCATTGGGGAGCAGTGGCCAAGTCCAATTTCACCGGATGCCGCTATCGCGAACCCGTGTATCGTTCTTTGCGGGAACTCGCACTGAGCTATTTCGACGTCTACTTCAACTTGCGCGGCGAGCGCACCCTGCGAACCTTTTCCCGGCCGGTGCACATGGCCCGCTTTGACCCGCATGGCTGGATGACGACGGAAGAACATCTCTGGTACGTGGCCGAGTATCTCTTCACCATCCGTCACCACCGGCTCTTCACGCCGGCGATGATCAAGAGGCTCCATCGCCTTGACGACCGCTCGTTTCGGGCGGGGTGTTTGGGACGAGCAGAAAAACCGAATGGCTAGCACGGGTCCGGGCAACTCTGCGGAACCCGCCGTGTTCTATTAACGTGATCATGCCCATGCGCTTTCTCCGTGCTGCGCTCTGTCTGACTTTATCCACTGCCGCCCTCGGCCAGGCGCCGACTCCATCCCCGCCCCAGAACTCTTCCATCACTCTTTCCGAGGATCAAATCCGCGACCTCATTCGCCAGTCCGCCGACCACGACCTCGAGAACGACAAGAAACAACGCGACTACACCTACGTGGAGCGCGCAGAAGAGCGCCGGCTCGACGGCAAAGGACAAGTGAAGTCCACTGAAGTAAAGACCTATGACGTGATGGAAATCTATGGCGAGCAGGTGCAGAAGCTGACCGCCAAGAACGACCAGCCTCTCTCCGAGAAGGACGCAAAGAAAGAAGACGAGAAAATCCAGAAGCTCATCGACAAGCGCAAGAACGAGTCGGACGAAGACCGCAGAAAGCGGCTGGAGAAGGAAGAAAAAGATCGCGAGGAAAGCCGCCAGTTTGTGAAGGAGGTCGCTGACGCCTACAACTTCAAACTTGCCGGCATCGAATCCCTTGACGGGCGCGACACCTATGTCATCGACTGCGATCCCAGGCCGGACTTCCAGCCCCATATGAAAGAGGCCAAGTTCTTGTCAAAAGCCCGGGGCCGGGTATGGATCGACAAGAACGACCTGCAAATGAAGAAGCTCGATGTGGTGTTCATTGACACGGTTTCGTACGGTCTTTTCCTGGCCCGCATCCACAAAGGTTCACGCGTGGTGGTAGAGAATGTCCGGGTCAACGACGAGGTATGGCTGCAGCAGCACGTGGCCGTCAAAGTCGATGTCCGACTGGCGTTGTTGAAGAACTTCAATGTCGAAGCCGATATCAGTGACAGCAATTACAAGAAATTTGGCAGCTCCACGAAAATTACCACGCTGGGCCAGGCGGCGCCGAAGCAATAAGGAGCGTCGGGAAGAACGTTCATGCTAAACAAACGGCTCCTCCCGCCTGCGCAGGAGGAGCTTTGAAACAGGCTTGCTGACTAGAATGTGAACTTCGCCGCCAACTGGATGCCGCGGGGAGCTCCTCCACCCAGGAAGGGGTTGCCGACGCCTACGTCACCGGTGGCTGCAATCTGGTAGCCGCCGTTGCCGACTTCGCGATTGCCGTTGACGTGAAAACCGCAGAATGAGGTCCCGCACGTCTGTATGTTGGAGGCCGGATCAGCAATAAATGCAGGAAGCACCGGATTGGCAAAGTTCGGATGGTTCAGGATGTTAAAGAAATCCGCCCGCAATTGCACCGACACGCGCTCGGTAATTGCGGTGTTCTTGTAGATTGCCAGGTCCCACTGCTTGTAGGTCGGACCCACCAGCGAATTCCGGCCCAAGTCGCCATAGTGCCGCGTGCCCGGCACACAATCTCCGGCGAAACCCGACAAAGTTGCCTGCGTCACATTCACCGTGCAGGGCATGGCGAACGAACTCAGTTGCAGATAGTTTGCGGGATTGCTCTTGTTATAGACGATGGGCCCCACCACGTCCGGCCGGTCGAAGCCGTCGCCGCCTCCGCTATAGTCGTCTTCAAAGTTATAGTTGAGGGTGAAGGGTTGGCCGCTCTGGAGAGTCGTTGTGCTGTCGACCCCCCAGCCATTCTTTAGCCGCGACCAGTCTCCGCTCTGCTTGGGAAGCGCATAGCCAGCTACCCAAACGAAGCGGTTCGGAACGTTGAAGTTCGAAGGTCCGTATTCGAGCTGCGGACGATTGCTATCTTGCGGCTGTGCGGCGTTGACCACAAAGTCTTCACCATCGCTGGAGTTGTCCAGCGATCGCGACCACACGTAATTCACAATGGACATGAAGCCGTGGTAGTTATTGACCCGCAAGCTGGCTTGCAGCGAGTTATAGTTCGAAATGCCTGTAGAGTTCTCCTGGAAGACATAGGTTGAGCCCGCAGCGGTGTTAAGGCCGCCAGCCGGAAAAGCGTAGGGTCGCGGTACGCCGAAGTCGTTGATCTGCGGCGTGGAAGGGCAAGTCGCGAGGGTTCCCAGGTCGCACGCGGTGATCGTCGCCTGGCTCGGCTGATTGAGATCAAAGAAGCGGAACAGCCGGTGCCCTTGCGATCCCACATACCCCACCTGTAAGGCGACGTTGCGCCCCAATTGCTGCTGAATGTTCAGATTGTAGTTTTCGATGTAGGGCGTCTTAATGTGCTGGTCAAAGGAAAAAGTGTCGCACTCGACCGTGCAACCGGGAGTCCCGTAGATGGGCGTATTGGGGGTGTAAACCATCTCCCCACCGTTTGTCTGATCCGGGTTGGTGGTAAAAGCGGCCAAGTTGGCGTTCGCCATCTGGACTGAACCCGGTCCAATGTTGTTGTATGCCGGGCCGGGCGCGTAGAAGGTCGGGTAGGGCAAGTGGCCGAGAAGCATGTCCTGCGAGAACGCGTCAAAGAATAGCCCGTATCCCGCGCGAACCACCGTCTTCCCGGTTCCCAGAACGTCCCACGCAGCTGCGACTCTGGGAGAAAAATTCCTGTAGTCAGGCTGGTAAACGTTTGACAGACCTCCGGGGCCGACTTGCTCCAGGTTGCCGGTGGTGGCTGAAGTGGGAATGAAATCGGAGAACAGATTGTTCTTCTCCTTGACCGGCGCATAATAGTCCCAGCGCAAGCCATAGTTCAGAGTCAGCCGTTGCGTGACGCGGAAGGCGTCCTGCGCGTAAAACCCGATGCCGTTCTGGCTGGTGTGGCGGCGGGTATAACCGGAGTAGTTGAACAGTCCAAAGGCCGAGTCCGACTGGGGAGCCATCTCCAGCAGGCTTTCCAGGTTGTCGAACCGGATCCTGCCGCGAGAGTACTTGTCGAAACTCTGCTCAATACTGGTGCGGTGATACTCGGCCCCGAACTTGAAATCGTGTTTATTCCGCTTCCAGGAAAAGTTCTCGATCAACTGGTTGTTGGTATCGACTCGTTGCCGGGGATCGCCCGAGGTGGCGCCGATCTGGGAAAAGAGTCCCGCGCCTCCGGTGGCGTTTGGTACGAGAAGAACGATAGGTAGCCCTTCAGAGTTGCAGGTGCCGAAGGTGGTTGGGACGTTGCAGAGCCCAATCGAACTGGGATCGAAACCCTTGTCTTCCGGGAAAAATCCTTCCGCGAAACGGTTCCAGCCGTAACGAATTTCATTCACCTTGGTCGGCGAGATCACAGTGACGTAGGAAATCGACACCAACTGCACGCGCGTGGGGGTCACAGTGTCGAACCCGGGAAGCTGCCCACCAGACGCGTTCAAAGCCAGCGGAAACTGCTGGGTGCTGTCGCCGAAGAAGTAACGGCCGCTGATGTTGTTGTTGGTATTGAAACTGTGATCGATCTTGGCGATGAAGCTGCTCAGATTGTTGAACGATGGCGCAATCGCAGTGTAGTCGGGCGCGAAATTGCCGCTGGCGTTGAAGCAACCGTTGTCGCTTGACGTCGTTCCAGGAATGTAGTTGCCGGGATTGTGCGGGTAGAAGCCGAGGATCGCCGATCCCACCGGGCTCACCGCGCCGCCGGCGTTCAATACGTTGGCCGTTGCCTGTTGAATCTGACCCGGCGTCGGCACGCAAGCTAGCGATACCACGCCCACGTTCTCGCGCTGGCCTTCATAATCCACATAGAAGAAGGTGCGGTCTTTGATGATGGGCCCGCCCAGCGATCCGCCAAACTGATTGTTGTGAAATAACGCTTTGGGGGAGGAAGTCGGATCAAAGTAATTGCGCGCGTCCAGAGCGTCGTTGCGGAAATACTCGAACAAACCACCGTGTAGGGCGTTGGTTCCGCTCTTGGTCACAATGTTGACGATGGCGCCGCCGTTGCGGCCGTATTCCGGCATGAAGTTGGAGAGCACATTCATATCGGAGATAGCGTCGATCGGCAGAATCGCCGACGGGGTGCCGAACACGCCGGCCTGGTTGATGGCCGGGTCATTGCGGTAGCCGTCGTTCATGTCGGTTCCATCCAGCAGGTAGTTGTTGGACCGGCCGCGGGCGCCGTTCATGCTGAACTCGCCGAAGGAACCTGGTGAATCGGTGATCTGGTCGGGAGACCCGGTAACGCCCGGAGTCAGGAAAATCAGCTTGGTGTAGTCACGTCCGTTAATGGCGAGATCCTTCATGGTTTCTTGCGTGAGCACGCCACCCAGCGTGTTGCTGGTGGTATCAACCATGGGCAGGGATTCGCTGGAAACCTCCACACGTTCCGATACTTGCCCCGGCTTGAGCGCAATATCCACCCGCCGCTCCTGGGCCACGTCAACCGCGACAGCAGTAACGGAGGACGTTTGAAATCCGGCCTGCGATACGGTCACGGTGTAGCTGCCGATGGGCAATTCTGGGACCGAGTAACTGCCATCGGTGCTGGTCTGCGTACTGCGCTCCAAACCTGTGCTGGTGTTTTTCACCGACACCTTGGCGCCGGCAACCACGGCCCCGGTTTGGTCGGTCACCGTACCCAGAACCGTCCCACGGAACGTCTGCGCCAACAGCGCAGTTGCCGTAAGCAGCACAGCTACCAGAACCAGTGTCGATCTCATGATCGTTCTCCTCAGTCCCTGCTTCATAAAGATAGGCTCCCCGCACTCTTGCTTGCGTTCGGTTTTTCCTTGCCGATGGCTCCGCCAGACCCTTCATTTGCCGGTAGAAACGTGAAGTTCCCAACCCTAGCCGAGCCAACCGGAGATTGTAGCGCAGAGCTACCACAAAGCAAGTGCGAAAACGGTTCCCCCCTCGGTACTTGGGCTCGCGAGGACCCGGCGCACCGGATCAATTCTCCATGCCCATTTGCGTCAGGATGAAGGCATAGTCGAAAGCGGCATCGTGCAGGCGATCGTAACGGCCGGAGGCGCCGCCATGCCCGGCCGGACTTAAATTGGTCTTAAGGATCAGAACATTGTGGTCGGTGCGTAGCGACCGCATTTTGGCCACATACTTGGCCGGCTCCCAATACATCACCTGGCTGTCATTCAACGAAGTGCGCACCAGCATGTTGGGATACGCCTTGGCCGCGATATTGTCGTAGGGCGAATACGTGATCATGTAATCGAACTCTGCTTCCTTCCTGGGATTGCCCCACTCTTCGAACTCCGGAACCGTTAGCGGGATGGACGCGTCGAGCATGGTGTTGATGACGTCGACGAAGGGAACGCCGACGATCGCCGCGTGAAACAGATCAGGACGCATATTGAGGACCGCGCCCATCAGCAGGCCGCCCGCGCTGGCTCCTTCGATCACCAACTTGTCCTTCGAGCCATAGCCCTGAGCCGTCAAATATTCGGCGCAGGTGATGAAGTCGGTGAAAGTGTTCTTTTTATGCAGCATGCGGCCATCGTCGTGCCACGCCTTCCCCATCTCTCCACCGCCGCGAATATGTGCGATGGCATAAACCACCCCGCGATCCACCAGACTGAAGATCTCAGAGTCGAAATCTACATCCATGGGCGCTCCATAAGATCCGTAGCCGTAAAGGTAGAGCGGGCCTTTGCCATTCAGAATTGCGCCTTTCAAGTGCACGACCGAGATTGGGATTTTCACGCCGTCTGAGGCCGTGGCCTGAATCCGCTCCACCGAGTAGCGGCTGCGGTCATATCCGCCGGGGACCTCCTTCTGTTTCAGCAAGGTGGAAGTTCCACTCTCCATGTCATATTCAAAAACGGAGTGCGGGGTGATGAAAGACTCGTATCCGTAGCGGAACTTGCTGGTGTCGTATTCCCGGTTGACGTCATTTCCCGTGTCATAGGCTGTCTCGGGAAACTCGATTCTTCGTGATTGTCCGCTGCGCAGATCGGTGACGCGTACCTGCGGCAGGCCATATTCGCGCTCGTATAGAACGTAGTAGTTTTTGAAGAAATCGGTGTCTTCCAGCATCACGCTGGCACGTTGGGCGATCACTTCCTGCCAGTTCTGGCTGCGTGGGTCGCTCACCGGCGCTTTCACCAGACGGAAATTGCGGCCAGTGTCGTTCACCCGGATATAGAAGAAGTTTCCGTTGTGGTCGGGGTAGTACTCGATGCCCGGTTTACGCGGTTCCATGATTTTCCACGCTGCCATCGGCTGGTCGGCGGGAATGTACTGCACCTCGCTGGTGGTATGACTCGCAGAGATCAGGAAAATGTAGGCCTTGCTCCGAGTCTTCATGGCATACACGTCGAACCGTTCGTCCTTCTCTTCATAAACCAGTTCATCGTGACCGGAAGTGCCAACCGTATGACGGTACAAACGATATTGGCGTTTGGCGGCGTCTTCCACCGTGTAAAAGAGAGTCTTGTTGTCATTGGCCCAAACCACCGAGCCCACTTTTTCTGCGTGATCCACCAGCAGTTTTCCGGTACGCAGGTCTTTCACCGCCAACACATATTGCCGGAAGCCCGTGTTGTCAGTGGAGTAGGCCAGCAGATTTCCGTCGTCGCTGACGTCGTAGGCTGCCAGGTGCATAAACGCCTGGCCCCTGGCCAATTCGTTAGTGTCGAGCACGACCTCTTCCGGCGCGTCCAGGCTGCTTCGCTTGCGGCAATGAATCGAATACTGCTTGCCGGACTCGGTCCGTGAATAGTAGAAGTAGTCTCCTTCCTTATAGGGCACTTCGACGTCGGTCTCCTTAATGCGGCTCAACATTTCACCGTAAAGCTTCTTCTGTAGCGGTTCGGTCGGTTTCATCACCGCCTCGGTGTAGACGTTTTCCGCTTCCAGGTAGGCCCTGACCTCGGGATTCTTCTTATCGCGCAGCCAGAAATAGTTGTCCACCAGTTTGTGGCCGTGGATGGCGGTGACCTTCGGCACTTTCTTGGCCACCGGCGCTGCCGGCAGCGGAGAGGAGGCGTCCGCCGCAGCCAGAATGACGACGGCAGCGAACAACACCAAACTGATTGGGAGGCGCTGGAACTTAAACCGGGTCATGGAAACACTCCGAAGGTGAAGTAGGACTGGCCGCGTCAGTATAAACCTGTGATCCTCTGTGGCATCTGTGGTTCGTCATTTTTTCATCACCCCAGGGGCACAGAGGGCACAGAGAACGTAGGACAGGAGGCGGGGAACGCTCTACACTGAGATCGAGGCACTGCATGCGGAACACACGGGTCCTCCTCGTCAGCACATTCTTCTGCGTGCTTGCCGGAAACTGCCTCGCCGCATCTACACCGTTGGATGTGGAGCATTCCACGCTCACCATTCGAGTGTTCAAGAAAGGTCTGTTCTCGGGCTTCGCCCACGATCACGAAATTGCCGCACCGTTGTCATACGGTTCCGCGGATCTCGCGGCCCTCTCGGTCGAAGTCCACTTCGATGCTCCAAAGCTCAAAGTGCTGGATCCGGACGCTTCGGATGGCGACCGCGCCAAAGTGCAGGAGACCATGCTCAGCGACAAGGTCCTGGATACTGCACGCTTCCCCGAGATCGCATTCGTTTCGCGTAGCGTCAAGCCCTCGGGAGAGAACACCTACTCCGTGGCGGGCGATTTAACTCTGCACGGCGTAACTCATCCGCTCACCATCGCGGTTTCGCTGCGGAATGGCCACTACACCGGATCCGTGGAATTGAAACAGACCGACTTCGGAATCACACCCATCAGCGTGTTCGGCGGCAGCGTGAAGGTGAAGGACGTGATCACGATTCGGTTCAACATTGTGCTGCAGGAAAAGTAGAAGGGCTACTCGTAGCGCAGGGCCTCGATCGGATCCAGCCGCGAGGCCCGGATGGCAGGCAACATTCCGCTGACCAGCCCTACCAGGGCAAGAATCACGGTCGAGACCAGCAGCGTTACCGGGTCGAGCACCAGTCGGATGTCGCCGGCTTCGGCGTGTTGGGCCATGGCGCTGTACAGCGTCAGCCGGCCTACCGAGAGCGATACTACGTAGGCTAAGAGGATGCCCAGCAACCCGCCCGCGAAGCTGATGGTCAGCGCCTCCGCCAGAAATTGTAGAAAGATGTCACGGCTGCGCGCCCCCAGAGATTTCTCCATCCCGATCTCGCGGGTGCGCTGGGTGACCGAGACCAGCATGATATTCATCAGTCCCACCCCGCCGATCCCCAAGGTCAATGTACCGATGAAGCCCAGCAGAATCTTCAAACCCAGAGTGATAATTGCAAACTGCCGCACCTGCTCCATCAGGTTGAACACCACCAACGCACGCCGGTCGGCTGGATTGAACTGGTGCTGCATGCCCAGCACATTCCGCACCGCCTGCTCCAGCCTCACATACTCGGTGGTCTCGTAGTTGAACCACACGGAATCGAGGTAGTGCGTGTCTTTCAGATCACTCATGGTGGTGAAGGGCACGAAGTTCACGCGGTTAACGTCGCTGTTCCCGGCCTGCATCTTGGGCTCGAGCACGCCAATCACTTCGAAACTCACCCCGTCGATGCGCACCCTCTCATGAAGCGCATTTCTGCCCGAAAACAATTTCTCTTTGGCCTCAGAACCCAGCACCACTACGTGCGCCCGCTGCATCTCGTCCTGAAGATTGTAGAAGCGCCCCTGGGCCACGCTGAGTGCGCGCACCGAAAGCACATTGGAATAGTTGCCGGTCACGTTTAAAGTGTAGGTACGAGTTTCGTACTGGATGTTGGCGTCTTTGCCCACTTCCGGGGTGATGTGCATGATCTGCGGAATATCAGCGGTCAGCAAGTCCACATCGTCGAGAGTCAGGCGCAGTTGCGCACCTGCCTTCTGCCCTCCCACCTGCATGGAGGAACGCCCGGGAATCAGGATCATCAGCTTGGTGCCGAAGTTGGCAAAGATGTGGGCGGAAGCTTCTCCGAAGCCGTTGCCGTAGGCGAGCAGCATGACCACGGTAGCAATGCCCCAGGCCATGCCCAGCATGGTAAGCCCGGTGCGGCGCCGGTTATGCTGCATGGCACCGTAGGCTTCGTGGAGCAGATCTCGCAACATGGCTTACTCCTGCCGCAGCGCTTCCACGGGCTGCAACCGGGCCGCTTTGCGCGCGGGATAGAGTCCGGCCACCACGCCAGCCAGAGTAAGGCAGACAATTGCCAGCGTGGCACTGGAGGGCACCAATCGAGGCGGATCAAATCCTTCCGGCCCTTTTACCGCGCCCAATGCCGCCATGAACCCGCCCGCCAGCACCAGTCCGATGAGCCCGCTCAACAAAGTAAGCAATACTCCTTCCAGGAAGAACTGGAAGAGGATGCTACGGTTGGTAGCGCCTAAGGCTTTGCGCAGTCCGATCTCCCGGGTGCGTTCCGAGACTGAGACCAGCATGATATTGATGACACCGATCGCGCCCAACGCCAGCGTCACCATCCCCACGGTGCCCAGAAACATGTCCATGGCGTCGAAAATCATGCCCATCATTTCCGCCTGCTTCACCGTGTCCCAGCCCTCGAATGCATCCTCGTCGTGATAGTCGAAACCGTGGTTGCGGGCAACAATCTTGTGGGTCTCCTCGACGGCCGACAGGTGATCTGCGGCGCTGAGCGGTTGAAAATTGATGAAAGAAATCGCGTTTTGCTCGGATTCTCCCTTCAGGCGGAAATACGTGTTCATGGTCTGGTAAGGAATGTAGCCGCGCATGTTGGTGGAGTTATCGTCACCCCGCCCCACTCTCTGGATCGTGCCCACCACCTCGAAGCTGATTCCATTGAGCAGCACCGTCGCACCCACCGCCGGCCGGCCGGGGAAGAGGTTCTTGGTCATCTCATCGCCGAGAACGATCACGTTCCGCCGCTGGCTCTCATCCAGCCCGTTGAGCCAGCGTCCCTGCTTTACTGGCAGATAGCGGATTCCTTTGTATTGGGGCTCGACGCCGGTGATTTCACCGTTGGCGCTCGCGAACTCACTCACCGCACGGACGTCGCTGCTGGTAAGTACCGGAGTCGCTGCCAGCACATGCGGGGCTTCGCGGCGGATGTCGGCATAGTCCTGATAGGTGAGCCGGTAATAGCGAGCCGAATTCATGCTTCCCGCCACGGCCGGCGCTCGTCCTGGAAACAGAAAAATAATGTTCTCGCCGTACTCGTTCATGCCGCGCTTGTTCCCGGACCGGAAACCCTCGCCCAAACCCACCAGCAGTAGCAGCGATCCCACGCCCCAGGCGATTCCAAACATAGTGAGAAACGAGCGCAGCTTGTGTGCCCACAAGGTGCGGAAGATTTGCCCCAGGATGTCGAGCACCATGCGCATAGGACGCCAAGTGTAGGCCATCCCGATTTTACATGGAACCAGCACTGCGGTCAGCGACATCGTCCTTCTCTCTGGGCAACATCAATTAGCGCAACCCACAGCCAGTCAATAGCCTGGGGCGTTTCGCTTGCTGGCATAGACGGGCGGCGTGGAAGCAAGTTAGCGAGTTGTAAAAGAGGTTGTAGGAACAGCTGGCCGGAACCTGTCTGATGAATGGCTTGGGAAGAGCACCGTTTTGGCCGAGCCGCCCGCAACCGACGGGAGGGAACGATTTCACGTTCCGTTACGTCTTGCACAAAATCTTGAGCTTTAGCCCCTGAGGGATATTCGGGCTCCCTCCGGAAACATTCGTACGGCAGCTTCTAAACACATGATGGTGGCCGACTTAATACCTTCGTAACCTATCTCGCCGGAGGCCCTGCAACTATTCTTTTGGGCGGGGGTTTAAGCCAGCATGAGAAACAAATTCACTAAGTCGTTGTTAGTCTTGGCAGCCGGAGCGTTATTTGTGGGCGTATCGGCTGCTCAAACCACAACCAGCACAACTTCAGGCGCGGGACCGGGCGTGGTTGATCCTGGCCATCCGCGGGTGAATGAAGTCAACGCCCGCCAGGAAGCTCAGCAGCAGCGCATCGCCAACGGCGTCAAGAATGGCTCGCTGAGTCCGAAGGAAACCTCCAACCTGGAAAATCGGGAAAACCACATACAGAACGAAGAAAAACGAGACATGGCGAAGAACAACGGCCACTTGACCAAGGCGGAGCAGAACAAGATCAATCGCCAGCAGAACCACGTCAGCAGGAGCATTTACAAAGACAAGCACAACTAGGTTGGCGTCACGCTTTCCGGTTGGAGGCAAAGCCGCAGCCTGCTGCGGCTTTTGTTTTTATAATATGGGGTCCGTTCCCGCGCGAGCGCTCAGAACGTGAAGTTTAATCCGCCGCGGACGGCCCGCGCCGACTGCACCAGATACACAGTGTGCCCGTCGTGTCCCACCACTGGCACGTAGCCTTCGGCGAGAAGATTGCGCAGATCAATGACCGCCTCGAAATGTCCGGGGATGAAACCGTTGCCGGGTAACGGCTGGCGGAAGAAGAGGTTCAGATAAGGGTCGGCGCGCCCCGCCGAGGCGTTGAACATATCCACGGGCGTAAGTGCGTCCTGATTAATCCAGCGGTAGGACGCGATCCAGCGGGTCTTGGTCTTCGGCATCACACCGCTGATCTTTCCGGCAACGCTGCGGCGGTCGCGGGTTCCGATCCATTGCTGCGCATCTTCGAGGTGAACTCCCGGCCTCTCCAAATCCAACACACCGCCGTATTCAAAATCCATAGTCGCAGTAATGTCATCGGTCAGCTTGCGCTGCACTACGAAGCGGATGCCTTCGGTCTTGAGATCGCTGCCCTGGTAGGTAAAGGTCCCGGAATAGATATCGGGCAGGACAGTGCCATTGTCGGTGCTGAACTCGCCCACGCCGGTCAAAGCCGGGTCGACGATGCGATCGTAGAAAACCGCCGCCTGCAAGCTGGTCTTACCCACGCGGTGGGAAAGCGAAATCTCGTGATGATGCGGATGCTCCAGCGCGGAAGCGTAGCCCACCATGCTCATGCGCGGCCCCGACTCACTCAGGTCGGCGGGGGCGGTATCAAAGCCTTTGTCCAGACGGTCATTGGGTTCGGAGGTGGCGTAGCGGTATTCCACGACGGTGTCGGGTGAAAGATGAACATCCGCCGATCCGAAGGGCCGAAACGCAGTCACCCGTCCCAGGAACTGAATGGTTTGCAATTCGCTGCCAAAGTGAAGTTCGACCACATCGCCCAGCGCAAAGCTGTCGGCGGTAGTCAGTGAGAAGGCCTGCAATGCGTGCAGGCCGAGATCGGGTGCAGGCAGATTCCGCATGGTCAAGGCAAATGAGGGCTCGCTACCATCGTCCATTTTGTGGCTGAACGATGCCCGCAGGACCGAGGCGGGAGAAACGCCGCCATATCCAACGTTGCCTTGCAATCCGATCGTGTCGGAAGAAAAAATCGATCGCTCCAGCGAGAAGCCAGTGCCTAAATCAGAAGCGCTGCCAAAACCCTCCGCCGCGGAACCAGCGACCAGGGACAGGCTGCCACGTAAATCGTGCTCACTCTTTTGCGCTTCGCCTCCCGAATCCGCTGACGGGTCGTCGATCAGCCGCAAAATAGGCCGGTTTGACACCGAACGCAGCACCCACTTCCAATCGTCCGCCTCTGCGGGACCTCTGACTGGCGCTACCTTGATGGCTTCAAATAACGTGTTGAGCGTGAGATTGACCAGCACTCGGGCTCCCGGCCTGAGGCCTACACCTTCTTTGATGGTGGGAAGAAAGGAAGCTGCCGAAACCTTGATGTTGTAGACACCGGGAAGAAGGCCACTCGCGGAGTAGTATCCGTTTTCGTCCGAGAATACTTCGACTGCCTGTGCCGCCGCGCCCAGCACTTCGACAACCGCACCCATCTGCGGCACCCCGCTGGCGCTGCGCACGTGGCCGGAAATGGAGCCGGGGCGGTCCGCCGCCCACAGCGGAAGCGACAGGCCACAAACCATCACCAGCCACACGAACCTACGGAACATCACCCACCACCTCGCGGTAGTCCAAGCCTCCGCGGTCACTCTACGGCAAACGTGGCCGTGGGGTCGACCGTCTGCTTGGAAATGTTGTCGTTCACCTTGATCTGGATGCGATAAACGCCGGGGTTAAGGTTGGCGGCCGAGAGGCTCTTCTGTAGGGTCACTTGCTCGCCAATATTACCCATCGTCTCGGTGGATTCAACAGTATGAACCACGGCAGCGTTGGTCGCCGCATTGATCACGTTGTATTCCACCGTTGCCGAAGGCTTGTGGGTCTTCTCGTCCACAGTCAGGTTATATACCTGCATCCAGAAACTCATCTTTTGTCCGCGTTTGAAGGTCACCGGTTTGCCGTCAGACGGTGGAACCCGGGGACGTACTTTGGTCGCGCCGATCACGAAACTCCCGGTTCCCACATTCTTCGCCGCCACCGGCTCCATCAGATCCGCGACAATCAGCGAAGAGGCCGTTAGCCGGTCGTCGGCGAAATCCGGCACCTGTACGCCCTTGCTCCAGCTGCCTACGCGATCCCCGTTGACGTCCTTCACCACGATGTCGAAGCGGTAACGCCCTGGGCGTAAGGGAAGCGCCTTCCAGTAGACCTGCGAATTCTCCGCCGCCTTGGCCAGCAACTCCGCCGGAACGTCCGCCTGTACGGTGTCCTCAAAGGTCTGCGCGACCCGTCCGGTCAGGGTAGTGACACGGCCGAAAATGTTCACGGTTCCACGCTGCACACCATCCTTGTTGACGAAGGTGATGTCGCGGTTCTTGATCTGAATGGTCACCGGCACCAGTACGGTGTCGCTCGTCACTTTCACAAAATCTGCCAGGACATCGAAGGGCATGAGGTTGACGCTGATCTTGTGACTGACCACTTCTTCCAGGTCCTTGAACTTCACTGGCGGCGGAGCCTGAAGCTTGGAGTATTGCTCCAAGCGGTCGAATTCCTTGGCACTCTGCGACGCGGTCGAAGGCCCGACTCCAAGCGTCTCCAGCCCGCCTTGATCCAAGCGGCTGGCTTTCGAGGCCAAACCCATTCCTTCGTACAGCGTCAGACCAGCGTTGGGAGTGTATAGCAACGCATCTTTCTCGCCGCGGTCGAGGGTCATGTGGAATTCGCCGCACATGCACTTATCCACGAATTCGATGATGACTTCCTGCCCAACCCCCTCGAGATAGCGGTAACGCCAGTCTTCGAAGGGATAGGTGGTAGTTGAGCCGCCACCCTCCTCGATGGGGCGGTCGTAGGCTCCGCCACCGGGATTGCCGTCGATCTCGTCCGGAGCTCCGTAGATGATGTAGATGCGGCCCCGATCCGTGCGCCAGCCGGCAATTCCCGCGGAGTAGTGTTCGTTGGCATACTCGATGCGGCGGTAGTGTTCTTCTTTGAATTCGTTTTCTTCGGTGTCCGGAGTGGGATCGCGACGCTGCCAGAAAGCCTCGATGAACTGGTCGCGCTCCTCATCGTTGGAGAGCTGTTTGAAGGCCCGGCGCTCCTCATCAGTGATGATCCAAGCCACGTCCTCATTGAGCCACTTCTTATAGGACCCCTCCAGTTCCGCAGTCAGGGCTTTGGCGTTCTTCTTTTTCTGCTTTTCGCCGACCGGGCGCTTGAGCGGATCAGCCGACGGAGCCGGCTGTGCGGAAGGAGTTGTGCTTGGCTCCGGGCTCCCCGGATTCGAGGTTTGGGCAAGGACGGGCAGTCCGGTGAAAACCAGCAACGCCAGGGACATGAAAAAAGGCTGCCAACGTAACCCTACCCGGAACATAGACGGGACACTCCTCGTGGACACTCTGATACAACTCATTTTATGTCCTTCAGCAACCGGAAAGCAAGGTTAACCATCACGTTCTAAACAAATTGTACGATGCGGGAAGCCCCCGTTTGTAGGATGCACGCAACCTTGGCGAGGGTGCCCGGCCTCGCTGTAGGTGGGTCTGGCCGGTTGGCTTCTTGGGGGTGCTCGCGGGTCGAGTGTCTGGAGCCCATTTCGGGATTCCGCGCCCGCCACACGGTGGCTTCGTCCGACGAACCGCGACCGGCGAATTCGGCACGCCGTAATGCCCGGCGCATCAACTATCCAGACCCGTAGAAGGGCCGCTGGAATGCTTTGCCCGAAAGCGGTCTTTTTGCTAAGATGGCGGCCCTGCCCGGTTCTCCCCTTGGCAGAATACGAACCTCAGTTGCTCTCAGGAAAGGTGACCCATCTTGCAAAAATTCTCTCTTCTTGTGTTTCCCGTGCTTCTGCTCGGACTCACCTGCGTTTCGCAGGCGCAGTCGATTACGCGATTGACTCACTCAGCCCCTGACGGTGTGGCCTTGAGCTATCAAATGACCGATGGTACGGTGTTGGCTCAAGGCGGAAATGACTCCGATTGGTGGAAACTCACTCCCGACATCACCGGGAGTTATGTGAATGGGACCTGGACCCAAGTTGCTAGTCTTCCCTCCGGATATGCGCCGGATGCCGAAGCCTCTGCCGTGCTGGCCGATGGACGGCTCTTGATTGAGGGCGGGGAATACAATTTTGGTAGTTTCGTACTGACCAATCTGGGGGCGGTTTACAATCCCAAAACCAATGTGTGGACTCCGCTCCAGCCCCCGCCGGGCTGGTCGTATATCGGAGATTCTCCCTCGTCAATGCTGCCCAATGGCACATTTCTTATTGGCAACAAGCTGGTCAAGAACGTGGCTGCGCTCAATCCCAAGACCATGCAATGGATACAGGGCGTTGCCCCCGGCAAGAGCGATTTCAACGCCGAAGAGGGCTGGACGCTCATGCCCGATGGCACCATCTTGACCGCCGATGTGAAGAACGCCCCTAACTCTGAGAGGTTCTTCCCCACCCTGAGAAAGTGGGAAACTGCGGGCAGCACCATTGTGGACTTGCACTCGCCTTCCCCCTACGGCTGCCTTCAGTTCGGCCCCAACGGGCAATACTGCTATTACCCGCCTGGAGAAATCGGTCCGGCGATTCTGCGTCCTGATGGCACCGTCTTTGCCACTGGCTCTTACACCATCACCGGCGGGGCTGGGCATACCGCGATCTATACCCCCGGAACCGTGTTGACCGATCCCGGCACTTGGACCGTGGGGCCGGACTTTCCCAATGGTGATAACGCCGGCGATTCATTCGCCGTATTGCTCACCAATGGCAATGTGCTGGTGGAAGGTTCCAATACCGGAACCTTGTACACCTGGGACGGAACCGACTTCACGGCTGGCTTGTCTGCTGACTTCAACAGCCTGATGGTTCTCCCCACCGGCCAAATCCTGCTCGGCGGATCCGGAGTCTACAACTCGCCCGGAACCTATAATCCGGCGTGGGCTCCGGCCATTACCAACTGTCCCTCCAGCGTGACTCGGGGAAGCACTTATAAAATCTCCGGAACTCAATTCAACGGTATGTCGCAGGCGAACGCGTTCGGCGATGAATATCAAACCGCAACCAACTACCCGCTGGTCCGGATCACCAACAATGCCACCAAGCACGTTTTCTACGCCACCACCCACAATCACAGCAGCATGGGTGTAGCCACTGGCAGCACACCGGTGTCGACGAACTTCGACGTGCCTGCGGGCATGGAGACGGGAGCGAGCTCGCTGGTGGTAGTGGCGAATGGCATTCCCTCACCGGCCGTAAGCGTTACCGTCAACTAACTATCCACCGCACCCGTCCGCAGAAGCAGGATGGGCGCGGTGCTTCTTGATTAAGGGTGCCTGCCAATTCTGGCCTCCAACTATCGAGACAGAAATGCCAATCGCATTCTTAAGGCGACTCTTCCATAGCGGCGTGATGCTGGCAGGACTTTCCTTGCTCGGCGGATTGGCTGCAGCTGCCAATCCGCCTCACTATCTGATCACCAACGACGACCCTAGCGCTAATTTCTTCCCCAACAGCCTCACGTTTTACACCATCGAGGCGAATGGCCAGCTGACTCTGACCCAGCAGGTCATGATCGGCGTCACCGGAGCTCAGGGCGGCTACTTCCCGGCAAATCGGATCGTAACCCTCAACGCCAGCGGCAATCAGTGCGTGTTCGCCTCTGACGCCGCATCCGGTGAAATCGACGGCGTGGACGTAAATACATTGACCCTGCTCGGCCATGCTCAAGGGTCGTCCACCGATACCGGCCTTTCCAATGGAGTTGGTCTTGCCCTCAACGCGCAATACCTGTATGCCAGCTTCACCGACTCGAACACCATCGGCACGTTTCAGATCGAGCCGGGTTGCGGGCTAAGTTTCATCGGCGATGTCACGGTTGGCGGCCTGCAAGGCGGCGTCATCGACGGCATGGCGGTGCATGGCAACACTCTAGTTGCTACCTACGGCGATGGTTCGATTGAATCGTTCAGCCTCGCCTCCGTGATGCCGGTGTCGAATGGAGACCAGCAGATTTCGACCGGCTCCTTCGACGGCAGCAGCTATCCCAGTGGAGTGGACATCACGCAGGACGGGCGCTTCGCCCTGTTCGGTGATACTTCGACTTCGACCATGGTGGAAGTGTCGGACATTTCTTCCGGTAAATTGAGCCCTACGGTGGCGTACAAGTCGGGGGCGAGCATAAGTTCCAGCAACATCATGCTGAGCCCGGACGAGACCATCCTCTACATCAGCAACACCCAGGGCGACGGTATCACCGCGGCTTTCTTTAACCGCCAGAACGGAACCTTGACCAAGGGCTGCGTGTCGAGCCTGTTGCGAGGATATTCATCGGTTTGGTCGTATCTGGCAGGACTGGCGTTGGCCAGCCCGAAGGGAAATGGCCAGGGTGTATACATCGCCGAGTTTGGCACGCCCTCTGCTATCGCCGAGGTCAGGGTCCAAGCGTCGAATGGACAGTGTTCCATGTCTGAAGCTCCCGGCTCCCCCATCGAAGACCCCAACAGCAACTGGCTTTTGTCCATTGCCACCTTCCCGCCCCGCTCTTTCTAGGGTGTTGCGTCGCGAGATAGCAGAATCCGGAGCAGCAGCAGCCAACGCCGCACATTGGCCGTCATCAGGAAATTTTCTTTCACATGCTCGCGCCCGTTTTTTCCGAGCCCAGCAGCAAACTCGGGATGCGTGAGGAGATAACGGATTTGGTAAGCACACCCTTCCACTGAGTGCACTAACACGCCCGTCAGCTTGTGAATGATCTGGTTGGGAATGCCGCCGACGGCGCCGGCGATGGTTGGCTTCCCTTTCCAAAGCGCCTCTGTGACCGTGAGCCCGAACCCCTCCTTGATGGATTTCTGAACAATCAGCGTCGAGGCCCGCTGTAGAGCGTTGATTTCCAGTGCGCACCAGGGGGGAAGGTCCAGAATAGTAATGTCCGGGTCATCGCCCGCAGCCTCCTTGACCTCCTTCAGTACGATCGCGCCCTCGGGATCATCGCTGGCTCCTCCTCCGGCCAGAACCAGTTGGCAATCGACGTACTTCCTGGACAGCTTGAAGGCCTGCACTACTCCCACCGGATCCTTCAACCGGTCAAAGCGTGAGACCTGGGTCACGATGGGGCGGGAGCGATCGATTCCAAATTCGTCGCATACCCTTTGGACAACGCTGTCTTCCAGTTCTTTGTTCTTTTCAGACAGCGGGTCAATGCAGGGATAAAACAAGTACTGCGGGATGGGCAACTGGCGGGCAAACGATTGAGAGGAGAAAATTGCTGCGTCGTATTGCTCAATAAAAGGCTTCAGCAAGCCCCACACACCTGGGTCGGGATTGGAGAGATCGATGTGACAACGCCACACCCAGCGGGCTGCCGTATCCTGACGGGCACGAATGAGAGCTGCAGGCTGGGGATCGTGGATCACCACAAGATCCTCTGAGAATTGCATACGCCGACGGTTCTGCTCGTTGTACATCAGGAAGATTTCTTCCGCGTGTGCCGTCAAATCGTACGCGCTGCCGTGGAGTGCGTTGTGAAACGCCTTGGTGACTTCGAAAAAATCATTGCCGCCGGTGATCACGTCCCAGTGAGTCAGCACCTCAACTTCATTGAGCAGCGGAACCAGGCGGTTCAGCATCTCCGCGACTCCTCCGCCCACCGCGGTAGAGTTGACCATCTTTAACGTTTTGCCCTTGAGCTCGCGTGCCAGAAAACGCAACTCGTCGATTTCGGCCATGCCCACGATGCTGCGATAGTCATCCAGGTGGGGCGGCGGGACCGGTGCGGGAGGTGTTTCCCAGGTCCGTGGTAAAGCGCGCCGCTGCGGCGGTGAAGGCACAGGCCGCGGCGGAGAGGCAAGCGAGTGTTCCAGCTCCGGTGCGGGACTGGCCGCCTCCGCCGGTTTCACGGTTTCCGTCGGTTCGCTCATGGTCATCTAGGCCAGCGCCCGCTCGATGATCCTCACCATTTGCGCGCGGACGTTTTCGAGGGTCGCGGTGTAAATGTCGATCCGGTTCAGTTCCCGGGCAGTCTCGGTCAATCCCACATCCTCGTGCAGCCACTGCGAGAAGTCGTTGGACATCAATTTGAGCCGCATCCGGGCCTCGATGAAATGATGATGAATGGAATGCACACTGACCCGCCTCAAGCCTTCGGCAAAATCCTGCATGGTCGCGGCGACAAAACTGGTGGGCAGCACGACGATGTCAGAAGAGCAGAAGTAGAATGTGTCCTCGGCGGGGCGCAGGCCCGCGGCCGAATCGTCCCGCAGGAATGCAGCGACGATCTGGACAAATCGCTCCCGCAAGTCAGCCACCGAAGTAAATTCCCTGACGTCCACGCTGGCCAATCGCTCGGCCAGGCCGGGTTCGTTGCAGGCGGAGAGTGTCCAGTGGGCAAAGTCGTTAGAAAAACCCTCACGAATAAAGTGATGCTCATGCAGAGTTCGAAAGGTGTGTTGAAAGATGGAATTCTCGGGGCATTTGCGCAGCGCGTCCAGGAACTCCGCGAGCGTGTGGGCCTTATAAGTAGTGATGCGGAGCAGATGGGCGGAAGTGTTGAAGTAGAACGGCTTTGCCGGTGTGCGCTGGAGAGCCGGTGCAGCCGCCAGGGTGGTCATCGGTTCACCGCTACTGCATCTTTGCTGCCGAGCGCATCTCGCTGCTCGCATGCCTTGAGCCATTGCTCCAGAAAGTCCAGCAGTTCGTCCGGTGGTTTGAGCCACAGTCGCGCGGCAGTGCGCCGCCATTGTGCGCGAACCAGCACACTCAGCCCGTGATCGTTCACCGCCTGGAAAGCGTGTTCATCGGTGCTGTCATCCCCGAGGTAGGCGACTGGAATGTCAGGGGCCATCTCGTTCACCAGGGTGCAAACGGCGTCGCCTTTGTCCGTCGCCGCGGCCCGGATTTCGACACCGCCGTCGAATTCCAGAAGATCCAAGCCGCCGTCCTGGGCAACGTAGATCCAGCCCAGCAGTATCCGTCCCCGCACCTGATCCACTTCCCACTCCTCGAGGCCCCGCCAATGAATGGCAATGCTTCCAGGTTTGAATTCCGCCAGATGCCGCAGTTGCTGGTAGCCTAGCCAGTCATCAGCCGCGGCGAGAGCCTCCAACGCAACCGGACGCAACTCGACGATCTCGGCTGGGCTGCCCGGTTTCAGCCGCTGCGAGCCGTGAAGTCCCCATACCTCCG
>JBAWFN010000049.1:0-6282 GCA_049591935.1 Terriglobales bacterium
GGCAGCACTTCGATTGTGCAACCTGGTTGCACAAAGCCCACGAAATGCCCAAAGAGCAGTTTAAGCGGGAGGTCGAGAAGGAGCTGACCGGAAAGGAAACCGAACCGTCGGAGATTATCTACTTCAAGCTCTATAAGAGCCAGATCCCGGTCGTTGAGCAGGCCATCGAGACGGCGGCTCTGATGCTGGGGACGGACAAGTCACGCGGCTACTGCCTAGAAATGATTTGCGCCGATTTCCTGGCGGGAGCCAACCTCGAAAACGGCAATTCGCAGATCCTGCTGCAATCGATTCTACGTTTCTTCAAGTTCCTTCCCGGTGAACAAAGAAAGACATTCCTGGACCACTTCGCCCAGAAGGCGTCGTGAACTGTGTCCGACCCAAGCGACCGCGCCTGCGGCTTGGTCCCCAGCCATACGAACAGCTCCGCAACCAGGTGCTACGCCGAGATGGCTGGAGATGCCAAGCCTGCGGCGCGATGTCTAACCTGGAAGTTCATCACAGACAATTCCGCAGTCAGTCCGGCGCCGACTCCGAGCAGAACTTGATTACGCTTTGTTCTACATGCCACACCACTGTGCACCACAGCACAAACAATCTAGGTATTAAGTAGTGCTTGCGGGCTCGTCCCGTGATCTGCCCGGCCGTCACACGAGATGGTGATGCTCGTCACAGCATAAGCCATGAGTCAGATGCCATCATTGCTGCCATGTTTGTATTTGAACGAACGTTCGATTTATGCCAGGAATTGATCGCGGACCTCAGTTTCGAACACGTCCATCGCTGGAAAGATCAACATCCAGGCTCCCGGGTGATTGGCTATTTCCCTGTCTATGCTCCGGTGGAGATTATTCATGCGGCAGGCATGCTACCGGTCGGACTGAGTGGCGGGGGCGACCGACTGGACATCCAGCACGCTGACGCCCGGTTCGGGTCCTTCATCTGCTCCATCGTAAAAACGACAATGGAGATGGGGATGCAGGAACGTCTCACAGTTTTCGACGGCATTCTCTTCAGTTCTATCTGTGATTCGGCACGCAATCTGTGTTTCGTGATGAAGCGGAATTTCCCGGATCTTTACGCAGACTTCCTTCATCTGCCGCATAACCCGAGTTCCCCGGCCAGCGTTGAGTTTCTGGCTAGTGAATACCGGCGCCTCATCCGGGAACTAGAGCGCATTGGCGGCAAGCCGATTACCGAGAATGGCCTCCGGCAGGCAATCGCCCTGTATAACCGTAATCGGCAACTCATCCGCGACCTCTATGCTTTCCGTGTTCAGAAACCTCACTTGCTCCGGGCCTGGGAGTCCTACGTGCTGATTCGTGCCGGCCACTTCATGCCCGTGGAGGAGCACAACACCCTGCTCCAGGAATCGCTGGAACAACTCTCGCGGCGGTCTGGCAAACCGAGAGATTCGATCCGCGTGGTGGTGGAGGGTGCCTTCTGTGAACAGCCGCCACTCGATCTGATCAAACTGGTGGAAGATGCGGGTTGCTATCTGGTGGACGATGATTTTGTCATCGGCCGGAGCTGGTTTGTAGAAGACGTTCCGGTTGGAGGCGACCCGGTGTTCGCGCTGGCCGACAGCTACGTCAATCGTGCTGTGTATTCATCGGTACGCCACGATTTTCGTGCGCCCCGGTGGGAAGGCTTGGCAGATAAGGTGAAACGCTCAAGGGCCGACGCTGTCCTTTTCCTGATCGCCAAGTTCTGCGAGCCCGCCTACTTCGATTATGTGCTCTTCAAGAAAAAGCTCGAAGAACTCAACGTGCCACATCTACTGCTGGAATTCGAAGAAAAGCAGTTTACCTTCGATCGCGTGCGCACAGAAGTGGAAACGTTTGTGGAGTCGCTGGTCTTCGACTAGGGACGTGTCTTCAAAAGGATGGTGATCCATGGGTGACGCGATACACACCGAGTACCGCGGCAGCATTCATCAACGGCAAAAGGAACTGATGCTGAAGTGGTACGAGCGCCTGAACGAAGCCGCCGAGACCGGCGCTCCGCCCACCGCTTCGTTGATGATTTCGGGAAACTGCGTGGAGTTGCTCGAAGCTTTCGGCGCCGTTCCGATCTATCCCGAGGTAAACGCGTTGCAACTGGCGATCCGGCACCAGTCGCTGGAACCGATCCTGGCTGCGGAAGAGATCGGCTATGCCCCCGACAACTGTGCTTACGTGAAGGCCGATATCGGCTGCTACCTGAAAGGGATCACTCCCACAGGAGGCAAGTTGCCCAAGCCAGACCTGGTGCTGTGCAACTTCGTCGGCTGCAACACCTACGTCAAGTGGTTCGAGCACACGGCTGTGCTAACCGGTTCCAGACTTTATGTACTCGATGTGCCCTTTCTGCGCGAGAAAGATCCCAGTCAGGCTGACATTGATTATGTCGTTCGCCAGCTTAAAGAAGTGGTCACGCTGCTGGAGCAGATTACCGGTAAACAATTCGATTATGACCGCTTTGTGGAAGCGGTGCGCTGTTCAGCACAAGTGGAAGATCTCTGGTCACAGATTAAGCACCTGGCCCGCCGGACGCCGTCCCCGTTCGATGCCTACTTCGATGCCATCACCCTCATGGGGCCGCTCTATGTGTACCGCGGGACGCAAGAGGGTGTGGAGTTCTTTCGAGCCGCGCTGGAAGAAATACAGGCCAAGGTCGCCGATCACCAGGGAGTCTATGACCAGGAGAAGTTTCGTCTGGTGATCGAAGGACCGCCGCCGTACCCCTACTTCCGCACTTTCCGCGACATGTTTGCCAGGTGGAAGGCATGCACGGTCGCATCCACCTATTCAACGGTTGGTGGACTGTGGGAGTTTGGAGCGCGGCACGATCCCGATCATCCCTTCGAGTCCGTGGCGCTGCACATGCTGGCGCAGAACGTGACCAACCGAAACTATCTACAACGCTACGAGCAGATTCGCCGCTACCTTGAGGAATGGAATGCGGACGGATTGATCATCCACTTTGTGAAGAGCTGCCGGTTGTTTTCTGCCGGCCAGGGAGACATGCGCGACTACGTCACGAAGACGCTCGGGATTCCGACGCTTTACATCGAATCGGACCTGGAGGATCCACGCTATTTTGCGGAAGCCCAGACTCGAAATCGGGTCGATGCATTTTTTGAGGCACTAGAACATTCCAAGCTGACGGCAAAAACGGTTTAACGAAGTCGAGGAACCATCCATGAGAATCGCCGCGGGAGTTGACGTGGGATCGACCCAGACCAAGGCAGTGATCATGAGCGAGAATGGCGGCAAAACTATTGTCGCTCGCGCTCTGGTGGATACCGGAGCAAATGTCCGGAAAGCTGCAGAAACTGCGTTTTTGCTGGCTTGTCACAATGCCGAGATTCCTGCGACTGCCGTGGGATTCGTAGTGAGCACGGGGTATGGGCGGTACAACATCTCATTCGGAAACGCGCAGTTGACCGAGATCAGTTGCCATGCGCGCGGCGCACACTTCGTTTGCCCGCGTACCCGGACCGTGATCGACATGGGCGGCCAGGATGCAAAGGCGATCAGTGTGGGAAGCGACGGCCAGGTGCTCGACTTCGTGATGAATGACAAGTGTGCCGCCGGCACGGGACGTTTCCTGGCCAACGCGGCTGACGTGATGGGAATCGGGCTGGACGAGATCGGCCCGCTATCGCAGCGAGCGACACGTCCGGTCAGAATCGCCACGGTGTGCACCGTATTCGTCGAGTCAGACATTCTTTCCTATCTCGCACAGGGCAAGAAGGGCGAGGACATCATGGGGGGCGTGCACTTGGCGATTGCCAAAAGAACGGTCTCCTTGGCACGAAGGGTTGCGATCGAGCCGGATATCACCATGACCGGCGGTGTGGCGCGCAATATCGGCATGGTGCGGGCGCTGGAAGAAGTCCTTGGGACCAAGATGCAGGTCAGTCCAGACGCGCACTTCATGGGCGCCATCGGCGCGGCCGTATTCGCGCTGGAAAAAATGGATCAGAGTTTTGAATCCTCTATGTGGAGGCCCGAACATGAAGCTAGTAGCGGGCATTGATTGCGGTAGCGGCTTCACCAAGGCCGTGCTGGTTGCCCAGAACGGTTCTCCCGCTTGTTCTATCTTAGGCAAGGGCCGGTCCAAGAGCGGCATCAATATGGAGGAGGCCGCACTGGCTGCGCTGCAGGCCGCCTTGAAGAGTGCTGGTCTGAGTCGGGATCAGGTTCACTACGTGGCCACCACGGGATTCGGCCGGCATGGTGTGGGGTTTCGCGACATTCAAATCACGGAGATCACGAGCGGCGCGCGTGGCGCCCATTATCTGTTTCCCAATTCCCGTTGCGTGCTGGACATCGGCGGCCAGTCGACGCGGGCGATCACCCTAGGCGAGTCGGGCAAGGTTCGCACGTTCAAGACCAACGACAAGTGCGCGGCCGGGTCCGGGATGTTTATTGTGCGGGCGGCAAAGTATCTGGAGATTTCAATTGAGGAAGTCGGGAGCCTTTCGCTGCAAGGCGGCAACCCGCAGCCGATCAGCAGCGTTTGTGCCGTGCTGGCGGAGAGCGAGATCATTAATCACGTGAGTGCAGGAGTTAGCGTGGAGAATATTCTGCGCGGCATTCACGATTCGCTGGCGGACCGCGCTGTGGGCATGCTCAAGCGCGTAGGCATGCAAGGCGAAGTTACCCTCATCGGGGGTGTCGCCTTGCAAGCTGGTTTGGTGAAAGCCCTGCAGGAAAAGCTGGGCGCCAAGGTCAATGTCCCGCCCGACTGCGACTACGTGTGCGCGCTGGGAGCAGCCCTGCTAGGACACAAGCGGCTGGCTATGAAGGAGAGTTTGGCCAGCATGCAACCGGTTTCGTGAGGTCCTTATGTCTTGTGCCATTAACACCACAGTAAGTGGAAGCGACAAGCAATCATCCGGGACGATCCACGGAGCCTATGGATTTCGGCTGACGGGCGTTGGGCAACGCCTCGAACGGCAAGAACTTCCCACGCCGGAGCCGGGGCCAGATGAGGTGGTGGTAGAGGTAGCAGGATGCGGCGTTTGCCACACCGATATTGGCTATGCATTCGATGGCGTGCCCACGCGCCATCCGTTGCCGTTGGTACTCGGGCACGAAATTGTCGGTCGCGTGGTCGCGGCCGGTGAGCGAGTTACCCATTGGCTGCGGCAGACCGTTATTGTCCCTGCCGTGATTCCATGTGGCGAGTGCCCGGCGTGTAAAGCGGGGCGCGTCACCATCTGCCGTAAGCAATTCATGCCCGGCAACGACGGCGATGGCGGTTTTGCCACGCACGTGGTCGTTCCCGGTCGCGGTCTTTGCCCCCTTCCGGACAAACTGCCTGACGGGATTACATTGGCCACACTCTCCGTCGTTGCTGATGCAGTCACGACTCCTTACGAAGCGATCCGGCGAGCACAACTCGGGCCCGACGACATCGCCGTATTCACAGGTGTGGGCGGTATCGGGGGATTTGGAGTACAGATCGCAGCGGCGTTCGGGGCGGTCGTGGTGGCTATTGATATTGATCACCAGCGTCTCGATCTGGCTGCGCAGCACGGAGCTTCTCTTACCCTTAATGCCAGCCAGATGAACGAAAAGGATCTGAAATTCGCCGTTCGATCATTTGCGAAGCGGAGCGGCAAGAGCGGGATCGGGTTGAAAATTTTCGAAACCAGCGGGACTGCTGCGGGCCAGACAACCGCCTTCAGCCTGATCGACCACGGGGGCTACCTGGCAGTGGTTGGCTACTCACCCAGACCTGTGGAGATGCGCCTTTCTAACTTAATGGCGTTTGACGCGACCGCCCGAGGCAACTGGGGATGCCCGCCAGAACAGTATCCGGCTGCCCTAGCTTTGGTGTTGAAAGGCAAAGTCGCCCTGCGACCTTATGTTGAAGAGCACTCGCTGGACGAAGCTCCGGAAGTCCTAGAGGCGGTGCACAAGCGTGCAATCCGCCGCCGCGCGATTCTGATCCCACCGACTCATTGAGGAAAACCATGAAGAACCACAATCTTGTCGAAGACCTCAATCCACGAGAAATCATCGTGGAACACCGTCCAGTCCTGGACCAGAAAGGCAAGCCGGTGGAGGAGCTGCACAACGTCTGGATCACGCTGAACAATCCTGACGAACTGAACGCCTACACAACTACGATGATCAAAGAGGTCATTCTTGCCTTGCGCGAGGCCAGCAATGACCGCGCGGCGGTCACCGTCGTTCTCACAGGCGTCGGTTCACGCGCCTTCTGCGCCGGCGGCAACACTCGTGAATACGCGGAGGTTTATGCGGGCGCCCCCGGAGAATACCGGCA
>JBAWFN010000050.1:0-6049 GCA_049591935.1 Terriglobales bacterium
GTGCATAGACGTTCCAACGAAAGTGTAGCTCCGCCCATTCCTCGGCTGTCAGGTCTTCGGCTTTCTTTCCTGTTGGCTTTGGCTGTGCTTGCCCGCTGCCCTGGGCATTGGATTTCGTGCTGCAAACTGGTTTTTCTTCTGGCGTCATGACTGTCCCCCCAACGAGAGCTTTGGATTAGTCCCCTGCCTTCCCCTTGCGGGGTCACAAAGAGCCTGATTCCGTCTCATTAAGAGGAGTCCCGTAGTTGTTATTTCCATCGTGAGAGTTATTTGGAGCCTTACGCGAAACTCCCAACCACTATTTCATGCTGGCTGGCTCCCGGCAGAGAGGTGCCGAAGCTACTGAAAGATAAGGGATTGCTCTGCTCCCCGGTGGGAGTTGGAGCAGCCGCCATGTTCGATGGTATACTCGCACCCCCTTTTGCGCTGATCGGCCGCACCCCGAAATAGTACCTCTTGCTGGGTCGACAAGAACCCCGGCGCACCGACGGTATTTCTCTTTGCACTTCCCTAAGCGGCTTTAGAACCGTCGCGCTAGCGCCAGCCCACCGATCCCGGTCATCGAGCAGGAAATGGGACCGCCGCGCTGATGCTGGGCACGGACAAGTCGCGGGCGACGGCCACGTTGAATAATGAAGACACCTGAAGACTCTGCCATGGTCGCGGTCTGATACCTCATTAGATCGAGCGCTGTGATGAAAACCGCGACGCGGTGTGATAGTCAAGAACAGGACAAGGGTGCCGGAGGTGTGATTGAGATCACATAGCCCTGTGACGCCGGACGCTGCAAAGCCGCAAAAGTTGCCCCGATAATACCCCTCAACTCAGGCCCTAGTAGTTGAAGCGAATAGCCTTTAACTTCGACCGCCAAGGAGGCGATCAGATGGATGCGCAACCTCGAGTGTCTCTGCTTCTTGCTTTCGTTGTGATCGTGATACTGCTGACCGGAAGCAGTTACGCGATTCCCGCCTTCTCCCGCCAGTACGGCACTTCGTGTAGCACGTGTCATATTGACTTTCCCAAGCTCAACGATTTTGGCAAGGCGTTCAAAGACGCGGGATTCAAATTTCCCAAGGACGATGAGACGTTTATCAAGATCCCTCCAGTGATGCTGGGAGCGCCGGCCCAGGCAGAAATGTGGCCGCACACCATCTTTCCAGGCACTATTCCGGGGTTGCCCCCAATCGGGCTGCGCTTCAATACTTTCTTTCAAGTGGTCGGCGCGAACCGGAATAACTTCAACAATCAATTGCCAGCAGGCACGGCCGGACCTTTTATTCCTCAAACTGACTTTCAGTCGGGCTTGTTCAGCATCTTCATGGCGGGAAACTTCGGCAGCGATATTGCCTTCTGGGTGGATGACGATATTAGTGTGGGCGGGTCGGCTGCCGCTGGCGGCTTGGGCGACGGCTACCTGAAGTTCGTCAACATCGGTCGTTTCCTTAAACTGCCCACTGACGCGCTCAGCATACGCATCGGGCAATTCGAGCTGGATCTGCCCTTTAGCCCGGCGCGCAGTTGGAACCTGAGCGGCTGGGACATCTATGACCAGTCGAACATTGGCGCCATGAATGGTGCTTTCCCGCCACAGAATGTGAACAACGCATTCGCACTCTCCAATGCGGCTCAGGGAGTCGAGTTCAGCGGCGGTCACACTTATCGCGGCTACCACTACTCATTGGCGTTCGTGAACCAGAACACAAATGCGGATGTAACCCCGGCTGACGGAACCAACGTGTCGCCAGTGGTGGCCTACACCTCCGACTCAAACTTCAAAGACATTTATGCCCGACTCTCCTATCGCTTCAACCTGGAACGCGATCCTGCAAGCCGTAACGAAATTCAGGCAGCGGGAGCAACCGGCCCCCGCGACCACACTTATCTCAACTTCGGCACGCTTTACTTTTACGGACGCTCGGTGCAGCGGTTCGGGGGCCAGGTGGGCAGCGCCCAAACCGTCCTGACCGCACGGGAGCCGTTTTATCGCGTTTTTCCGGATCTGCGGGCAATCCGAAGAAGTATCTCGGCACCGATTTCGCTCCTTCCCTGCTCATATCGTGAAAGCTGTCCCTGGCTGATGCCCAGTTCACGCGCAAAGTGCACCTGAATTATCTCGACCCAAGCAGCGGTGACTACGCACCCAGCGGAGAAGATTCCCCAAGCACCCGTTTCAGCGCCTCCGGTGCCGACGCCGCCGCAAGCGAATCCGACGGCCACCCCGGTTGTGGCCCCGACCAATCCAGCGAAACCGAAGCCTCCCAAGGAGGTCTACTACAACGTTGTCGGGGAGCCCAATCATTTGGAGGAATGCTATGGCGCAGGCTTAAGTAAGTCAATGCGCAGGCTTCATTGCAGCTTCGCGTACTCTGCCTTGGCTTTTTTCAGGATGGGAACGTCGGGATCGCCGTCTTTCCAGAGGGTGAGAAAATCTTGGTAGGCCGCCTTGGCTTTGGGGGTATCACCTGCCATTGCGTAAGCTCTGCCGATTTGGAGATGGGAAAGAGCGCCGATCGGATCGCTTAGCGTGGCGCCGGGGTGATCGAGCAACTTTTGAAACTCAGCCGCCGCTGCAGTTCCGTTTCTGGCCAGCAAATAGGCTTCACCACGCAAATAGGCAGGGGATAAACGGGATGACAAGGTCAACTCATATGGGCGTGTGACCTCCAAGTTTGCGAGTGCTCCTGCAGAATCGCCGGTGTTAACCTGGATAGCTGCTTTGAGAAACGGCATAGTGATTTTCTTTAAGGCTAGGTCGTGTTGGTAATGCTTCTCCAACTGCGCTACTAGTGACTGCGCTCGTGCGGTATCGCCAGCCTCGGCCAGAGCCCAAGCCGCGTTTATTTTCAACCACCTTCCCGAATCCAATTCCAACGCTGATATCGCAGCGTTCTTCGCTGCTTCGGCGTTCCCCAGGTGTGCTTCGCGAAGTGCGCTATTTGCTTGCGCGTTCGCAGCTATCCCCTTGGCGTCGGCGCGGAGTGCGGAGTCTACCGCACGCTGGCTCAATTCGCGCGCCTTCCGATTGTGCCCGTAGTACCCCTCGGTATCGGACAATATGTTCAGTAGTTCGGCTGCCTCCTCCGGCTTGCTAGTCGCCCAAGCCACCTGTCGGTCCATCTCTTCTTGGTCACGACTCAGAAACGCCCAGAAGTAATGCAGATTATGGAACTCGTCGGAGTTTCGCGCTTGGGCCTGATCAAGCATCTTCTTGGCATCGTCTAGCCAATTGAGGAAGATGTAGCTCTCCGCCAAATTTGAGTAAATACCCCATGCGTCGGGGTCGAGCCTTAGACACTCTTGATATTCGGGCACTGACTTCTCGACGGGCCCGTAATTGGAATAAAAGATTGCCAACAGGTTATGGGGATCCATATCTGCCGGATAAGTCTGTTTCCAAAGTTCGTAGACCTCGGTGGCCTTTTGCAAGTCCTCGGCGACAAATTGCTGGTATATCCCGGAAATTTGATACTTTTCCCGGTCACTCGTCTGGTCTCGGAGCTCATAAGCCTTTTTGAAATTTTCAATCGCCAGCCCTTCCTGGTGAAGTTCAAGGTAGGCCCCTCCGAGACCGAGGTAGGCTGAGGCGAAGTTTGGATCGAGTTCGATGGCGTGCGTGAGGAAGGTTATAGTCTGAGAATCATCCTTTTTCTTTACACCGATGCTGTAAGCTTTCAGGGCTTCCAGCGAAGAAGTCGTCACCTCATCTGGGGCTTCGAATCTCTGCACCGACGCAAGCGATTCACCCAGCTTCGCTCGTAGGCGGTCAGTTACTTGAGCCAGTGCCTTGAGTACGCCCTCCTTACTGGCCGCCTCGGCCTGCTCCTTGGCTAATACATCCCCCGTATTGCAGGTAACCGCTTCCAGACCCACTACGTATTCGCTGCCGAGGCTGGAAATTGACCCTGCCAAAACGGCTTTTCCGCCGGTGCGAATGCAGATTTCCTTGGCCACATCTTGCGTGACATGATCACTGGGAGAGCGGCCCATCAACTTGAGGGTTTCGCTCAACTTCCGATCGGAGACAATGTTGAGGAAGGGCGACTGCGCGAGTTGCACGGAGAGCGCTTGCTTCAGCGTGTCGTCGAAGATCGCATCGCCCGTGCTGTTGGCAAAATCGGCGAGAACGATCGTGTCTTTGTCGGTCAGTGGCTTGACTCGATGCAGCCGGTAGTAAAGCGCGCCTACCACGACTAAGCTGACGGTTAAGACAGAAGCCGCAATTTTCCAGGCCTTCGCAATCCGGGCCCCAGGCACTCCCACTGTCCCCGAACTCGCGGCCGGAACTCGCCCCGTCTCCGTATCCCGCTTCAGCCGTTGCAGATCGCTGCGCATCTCTGAAGCATGCTGATAGCGCAGATTGCGGTCCTTCTCCAGGGCCTTGTTGATGATGTCCTCCAGCTTGGGCGGCACATCTTGATTCAGCCGCACCGGAGAAACCGGTTCTCGGTTTAGAATGCAATCGAATATCACTCCCGTGCTGTCACCCTGAAAAGGCAGGGTCCCTGTCGCCATCTCGTACAACACCGCACCAAACGAAAACAGGTCGGTTCGCGCGTCCAGCTCCTTGGCGCGGACTTGTTCCGGCGACATGTAAGCGATCGTGCCCACTGCGGAGCCGGGACTGGTCAGGTGCTCTTCCGAGGTGAGCGTCGATCGCTCTTCTGCCCCAGGCCCGCCGGCGTTGCCGAGGACGGCTGTCATCTTCGCCAGTCCGAAGTCCAGAATCTTCGCGTGTCCGCGCTTGGTCACAAAGATGTTCGCCGGTTTAATGTCGCGGTGGATTATGCCTTCTGCATGGGCCGCGTCGAGTGCGTCAGCAATTTGGATGGCGAGCGACAGAATCTGTTCGGTTTCCAACGGTCTACCGGCGATGCGGTGCTTCAACGTCAATCCATCCAGGAACTCCATGGCGATGAACGCTTCGCCATGCTGGTCATCAATTTCGTAGATGGTACAGATGTTCGGGTGGTTCAACGCAGAGGCAGCCTTGGCTTCGCGCCGAAAGCGGCTTAGAGCATTCGGATCGTTGGCAACATCGTCCGGCAAGAACTTCAAAGCAACAAACCGGCTGAGCGACGTGTCCTCGGCCTTGTATACCACACCCATCCCACCGCCGCCGAGCTTCTCCACAACACGATAATGAGAAATTTTACGGCCGATCAGGTTCGCTCCACCCCCGGCCATCGCCTGCTCGTTGGCGACCAGTTTGCCCACAACCTCCAGCGCGGGCGAATCAATGAAATGCTCGACTTTGTTCTCCTGAGCCAGCAACGACTCCACTTCGCGTCGAAGTGCTTCGTCATCTCCACAAGAGCGCTCGAGGAATTCGGCGCGGCGGCCTTCGTCCAACTCCAGGGCACGGTGACACAGATCTTCGACCCGGCGCCAGAGTTCAGGCTCCATATCCATTCCCCTCGCTCAACTCCCTCAGGAGCCAGAGCTTCGCCAACCTCCAGTCCCGCATCACCGTTTCGACCGAAACTCTCAATACTTCGGCGGTCTCCTTTATGCTCAGTCCACCAAAGAATCTCAATTCTACGACCCTGCTTTTCCTGCCATCTACAGCCGCCAACATCTTCAACGCGTCATCCAGGGCGAGCAGGTTGGGATCGGCCTCCTTGCACACTGACGGAGCCTCGTCTAAGGACAGCGGGCGCACGCCCCCGCCTCTTTTCTGGCAACCGCGAGAGCGCGCAAAATCGATCAAAATGCGCCGCATTAGCTGCGCGGACATGGCAAAAAAATGGGCTCGATCCTGCCAATTCATTTGCCCGCAGTCAACAAGTTGTAAATAGACCTCGTTAACCAGAGCAGTCGTCTGCAGGATGTGGCCGGATCGCTGTCCTGCCATGCAGTGCTTCGCTACTCGATGCAGTTGCTCATAGACCAAAGGGGTGAGCTTTTCCAGGGCCTGTCCGTCGCCGGCAGTCCACGCTTTGAGCAGCCGGGTGACCTCGTGAGCCGAAGGCGCAGCCATTCAGGCCTCCATGGTTTCAAGACGTTACACGAGCGCAGGCAATAGCCTAGCACGGATGCCCGTCTTGCCCCC
>JBAWFN010000051.1:0-18123 GCA_049591935.1 Terriglobales bacterium
CCCGCTTGGAAATCCCGCCAACCGCGCGGGATTCCCACTTTCCCACAACCTCGGCTACGGCTGGTTAACTTAAAAACCGGACAGATCGTGTGCTACCAAAACCGGTCATTTTAATTTGCTAAGAACATGCATTGCGGGCGGAGTGAGCCCAATCCGCCCCCCGTCGGCTGCTGGCAGCCACCAGCAGATCAGACGTCCCACGACGGAAACTACTTAATTCGTGATTACCGTGGTAACCCCTGCCGCGTGTTCTGCCTCGCCCTAAGTCACATCTTCGAAGGAAAATTCTGGATGGTGTCGGTTCCGGCCCCATCTGGCTGGAATCCTGAGGTGAGTTTGTGCGGAAGTCTGAGGAACAGATTGCGCCACCCTCCATGCTGGCGCGGACAGAACAAATCCAGCGGGAGATTCAGAACCTTTCCGGGCGGGACCTGCAGCTATGGTCGATTGGGGCCTTAGTCATGCTGGTGCTCGCGGCCGGTCTTTCCGCCCTGATTTTTCCCCATGTGATGTGGGCCCAACATGTGGTGCGAATCGAATCCGCTTATCTGCCGCAACTGTTCTTCGGGCTGATCTCGCTCGTCCTGCTTTTCAATATTTATCTGATCGGTCAGAAGCTCACGTTGAATCATACTCGGCGCGCTCTGATCAGCGAACTGGTGCTCAATGAACGTCTGGAGAGCCTGTCCCTGATCGATCCTCTGACCCAATTGCTGAACCGGCGCGCACTGAACGAAATGATTCCCCGTGAGGTGGCCCGCGCCAACCGCATGGGCGCCCAGTTGACTTTCCTGACTATGGACATCAACGGTTTTCGCGAGATCAACTCCAAGTACGGAACCTTCGAGGGAAATCTGATTCTCACGGAATTCAGCAAGATGCTGAGAACGGTGTTTCGCGGCGGGGACATGATCTTTCGCCACGGGGGTGACGAGTTCCTGGTGGTCATGCCCGACACCGAAGAACCGGAAGCGGACGCTCCCATGCAGCGGCTGTTGCGCTCGGTGGAACACTGGAACCTGAACAACGGCAAACGCTACGAACTGGGCTTTAGCTGGGGCATTGCGCCCTACATCACCGGCAGCGATTTTTCCGACGTGCTCCGCGCCGTTGACCGCAAGTTGTATCAGAAGAAACACAACCTGGTGCCGGTGTTCTGACGGTCCCATCAAGCGGAACGACCCTTGGTTGCCGCGGACAGCTCTGCCGTTGCCGCCCGATCCACCATCCAGATCAGGTTGCCGTCTGTGGGACGCACTTTCTGCGAGGGTAAATCAGCCCGAGGGTTTTCCAGCACTTCGCGGAGAATCCCGGCCTTGTCCGCACCGCTGGCAAGAAACATCACGCACGCGGCGTTATTGAGCACCGGATAGGTGAAAGTGATGCGTTGAGTCTTAAATTTCTCCACCCAATTTGCCACCACAAGCTTCTTCGTCTCGTTCAGGGCAGAAGTGCCGGGGAACAGGGAAGCGGTGTGCCCGTCCGGTCCCAGTCCGAGCAGAATTAGGTCGAAACGGGGAAAGTCGCCTGCTCCCAGGCGGAAGAAATTCCGCAGACCTTGTTCGTAAGCGCTGGCGGCCGCGTCTGCATCTTTCATTTCGGCAGGAATGCGGAATACGTTGTGCGCTGGCGCCTTCGACAGCATGGCTTCATTGGCCATGCGGTAGTTGCTTTCAGGATCGTCGGGCGGCACATGACGCTCGTCCCCGAAAAAAAAGTAAGTTTTGTCCCAGGCGAAGGCCGGGAATGCGCCGCTGGCCAGCAGTTGATAGAGATTCTTGGGAGTCGAGCCGCCGGAAAGAGCCACGGAGAATTTGCCGCGCTGCGCCACCGCCGCGGCTGCCTGAGAGCAGAATTCCTCCGCCGCGCCGCGAAATAGGTCGGCGGGAGTCGCGAAGATTCGGAGTTGGAATGGAGGGGCCATGGGGCACTTAGCCCGCCCTCGCCACCGCGCAGCGGGCTGCGCCCATCAGAGCCGTCTGTTCATTGATAATCACTTTCACCGGAATGCCTTCAAGCAGCGGTTGCATGCGTCCCTTGCCGACGAATGCCTGCATGAACAGCGGCCGTGCCAATTTCGAAACCAGCTTGGGAGCAATGCCGCCGCCCAGGTACACTCCCCCAGTTGCCAGGAGCTTCAGCGCCAGATTGCCGGCTTCAGCTGCATAGATGGATATAAATATATCCAGCGCATGCTCACACAATGGACACTTACCATCGATCGCTGCGCGCGAGATGGCCGCTGCCGGATCGGTGGTCTGCATCTCCTCCGTAAGCCATTTCGGTTCTTCCCCGCGTCTGGTATCGCGCAAGAAGTGAAACACATTCACCAGGCCAGGACCGGACACAATCCGCTCGTAACTGACATGCCCGTGGCGCGCGGAAAGATATTGCAGCAACTCGATCTCCAGCTCATTGCGAGGCGCAAAGTCCGAATGTCCGCCTTCGCAGGCGAAGATGTGATGCTTGCTCCCATCCCAATACATGCCAGCTTCGCCCAGGCCGGTGCCGGCGGCGATCACCGCCTGATTTCCCACCGGATGGCCTTCGATTTGGTTCAGGCAAACCACATCTTTGGCAGCGAGCGTGGAAATGCCCCAGGCATTGGCTTCAAGATCGTTGATCAGCATTGCTGTCTTGATTTTGAGTTCACCGGCCAGGCGCTTCGCCTCGATGGTCCAGGGCAAATTGGAAGTTTCTACGCGGCCGTTGCGCACCGGGCCGGCCACACCGAAGCAGGCAGCGTCCGGGTGAAGCGAGGAAGAGTCCACAAACTGAGAAACAATCTCATCCAGCCCGGAATATTCGCGGCTGGGAAACACCGAAGCTGAAACCAGGCGGAAATCGCCATGGTTAACATCGAAGAAGGCCAGGCGTGCGTGCGTACCTCCAATGTCGCCCGCCAGAATCATTTCTCGAAATTCCTCCAGCGGCGCCCATCGCGCTCCAGTAGTTCGTCAGCATCTTTGGGGCCCCAGGTTCCAGCCGCGTAATTCGGAAAGCTGCGGGGCGGCAGCGCTTTCCATACGTCGAGAGCCGGACTGACGACACACCATCCCGCCTCCACCATGTCGGCGCGCTGAAACAGAGTGGCGTCGCCGATCATGCAGTCATGCAGCAGTCGCTCGTAACCGGTGCTGGGCTGGGTTCCAAAGTAGTCGGCATATTCAAAATTCATGTCCACCGCGCCCAGTCGCATGGTCGGGCCCGGAACCTTAGCCGCAAATTGCAGCGAAATGCCTTCCTCCGGCTGGATGTGAAGCACCAGTTGGTTGGGCATGAGATTTTCCACCGGGGTGTCGCGGAAAAGAACAAAAGGCGCCCGCCGGAACTGGATCACGATGTGCGTGTTCTGGGCCGCGAGGCGCTTTCCGGTTCGCAGATAAAAAGGAACGTCGGCCCAGCGCCAGTTGTCGATCAGCAGCTTCATGGCAACGAAGGTTTCGGTCTTGGAATCGTGGGGAACGTCGCTTTCCTCGCGGTATCCCGGCACACGTTGCCCCTCGTGCATCCCCGGACCATATTGTCCGCGCACCGTCTTGCTAAGCACTTCCTCAGAACTCAGAGGCTGGATGGCGTGCAAAATCTTGCCTTGTTCATCGCGCACCGCATCCGCATGAAAGGAGACTGGAGGTTCCATTGCGGTCAAGCTGATGAGTTGCATCATGTGATTGGGCACCATGTCACGCAAGGCGCCGGCAGTGTCGTAGTAACTGCCGCGTTGTTCTACGCCCACGGTTTCAGCCACCGAAATCTGTACGTGATCGATGTAGCGGCGGTTCCAGATGGGTTCGAAAATTCCGTTGGCGAAGCGAAACGCCAGAATGTTCTGGACCGTCTCTTTGCCGAGGTAATGGTCGATGCGATAAATCTGCTTCTCTTTCGCGACTTTTAGCAGTTGCTGGTTCAGGGTTTTGGCGGAATCCAGATCATGGCCAAAAGGCTTTTCGACGATTACACGGCGCCAATGTTGATTGGCTTCTTCCATCAGCCCTGCCTCGGCAAGATGCTCAACAATAGGGCCGAAAAAGCGAGGCGCCGTCGCCAGGTAAAAGAAATAGTTTTCGTGGGTAGTGTGGTCGCGGTTGACCTGCTCCAACAGTTCTTTTAGTTTCGCGTAGGCATTTTTGTCATCGAACTCCGCCGTGATGTAATACACACGCTTTAAGAACCACTCCACAAGGTCGCTGTCTGCGTCCTTGCCCGCGTAGTGCTTGATCCCTTCCGACACCCATTTACGGAAGTCGTCGGTAGACATGGCCCCGTGGGAGATACCCACGACGGCGAATTCACGTGACAGCAAATCCTGCTTGGCCAGATTGTAGAGCGCGGGAATCAGCTTGCGGCTGGTCAAGTCGCCGGCCGCGCCGAAGATCACCATGACGCAGGGATCGCCGGGCCGGCCTACGCGTTGCGGTTGCGAAGTTGGAACTGCCGCGGTGTCGAGCATGGGATTCATCCTTTTCTGGATTCCTTCCAGCGCAAAAGCCTGAACCCTTACGCCGTTTTCTTGCCGGCCGCCGGTTCCACGTGTCCGCCGAACTTCTGACGCATGGCAGAGAGTATCTTTTCCGCGAAGGTGTGTTCCTGTCGCGATCGGAAACGGGTGAAAAGCGCCGCCGAGAGCACATCGACCGGTACGGCTTCGTCAATTGCCGCTTGGATGGTCCAGCGGCCTTCGCCGGAGTCCTGCACGAATCCGCTGTACTCGGAAAGCGTAGGATTCTCGGCCAGAGCCATGGCGGTTAGATCGAGTAGCCAGGAACTGACTACGCTGCCTCGGCGCCAGACTTCCGCGATATCCGCCAGATTCAAATCGTAGCGCTGATGTTCCGGGAGTTCCTTGCTGGTGGCGTTGCGAAAGATGTCAAAGCCCTCGGCATACGCTTGCATCATTCCGTATTCGATGCCGTTATGCACCATCTTGACAAAGTGTCCAGCGCCCGAGGGGCCGCAGTAGATGTAACCGTCTTCCGCCGTGCCCGGCATTTTCTCGCGTCCCGGAGTGCGGGGAATGTCGCCGCGGCCGGGAGCCAACGTCTTGAAGATAGGATCAAGCTGCTTTACGACTTCTTTGGGGCCACCAATCATCATGCAGTAGCCGCGCTCCAGGCCCCAGACGCCGCCGCTGGTGCCGACATCCACGTAATGAATTCCTTTGTCCTGGAGTTGCTGAGAGCGGCGAATGTCGTCCTTGAAATAGGAATTTCCGCCGTCGATCAGGACGTCGCCGGGCTGCATCTTCTGCGACAGGCTCTGCACCGTTTGCTCGGTGGGTGCACCTGCGGGAACCATCAGCCAAGCGACGCGGGGTTTGCCCAACTGGCTGACGAAGTCATCGAGGGAAGCGGACGCGACAGCGCCCTCGCCGGCAATGCTCTTCACATTCTCAGCGCTGAGGTCGGTGACCACAACTTCATGACCGCCGCGCAACAAGCGCCGCGTCATGTTGGCGCCCATGCGCCCCAAACCCACCATGCCCAATCTCATACCTGCTCCTCATGCCAGATGGAATCGTTTTCCGTGGCGTCCCGTCGAAGAGAGAGAACGCCGAGGATGTGAAGCTTCACGCCAGCGCTTCCCGAAAAGCGCTGGCCAGCCTGTCCAAGCCAGACTTGAGATCACCGCCCAGATGAACGCGCAAGGCTCGGCGCCCGCGTTCCGCCAAAACCTGGAAGTCTCCGCGGGCCTGCGCAGCCTTGACCACGCCAAACGTGTACTTCTGCCCGGGCACGGGAAGATCGGCAGCGTCGTCGCAGGTGACCTGGAGAAACACGCCCGAATTTGGGCCGCCTTTGTATGCCTGGCCGGTGGAGTGCAAGAATCGCGGACCGAAGCCCAGGCACGTTGCCACATGTTTTCTGTCGCGCAGTAGCGCGCGCATGTCCTGTAAGAGTGACTCGTGCTCGTCATTCATCTGAATGTAGGCGAGCAGAGCAAAATAATCGCCAGCGCCGATGCGGCCGAAATGAGCCTTCAGGTATCCTGCCAGCGACTTATTGTTTCCCACAGCTTTGGCTAATGCGTCTGCGTTCCTGGCGTCGGTAAAGAGTTGGACGCTGCCATCCTGCAACACCGGCTTCTCGGCGGGAAGGGAACCGGTGTTTTCGTACTCGGAGGTCAAGGCACGAGTCACATTCTTGCTTGCTTCCACATCAGGCTGATTGAAAGCATTGATGCCGATAACGGATCCTGCGACGGCAGTGGCGATCTCCCAGCGAAAGAATTCCTGGCCCAGATCGTAAACCTCACGCGTGGAAATACGGACGACCGGCTGCCCCGCGCGTTCGAGGGCAGCGACTTTGTCATCTTGTCCCGAGTCGGGCGATGACTCCAGTCGCACGTAGGCAAAAACACGGTCGCTGCCATAGACTTCCGGCGCCGCAAGAGCCTCACGATCCACCGGGATGATTCCGTGGCCCTGCTTTCCCGTGGACTCGGCCAGCAGTTGCTCTAACCACGCTCCAAGATCGGAAATGCCCGGCGAAGTGATGATCGTAACTTTGTCGCGGCCATCGCGGGCGGCCGTCCCGAGAATGCAGCCTAGCAGAACTCCGGGATTTTGTTCCGGTGCGGCCTGTGGCCCGCACGCATCCACTATTTGTTGCGTGCGATCCAAAAACCTGGCAACGTCCAGTCCCATCAGCGCTGCCGGCACCATGCCGAAATTCGAAAGCGCCGAGTAGCGCCCGCCGATGCTGGGACGTCCGGGGAAGATGTGGAGAAAGCGGTCGGCTTCCGCGACCTGCTGCATCTTGGAACCAGGATCGGTGATGACGATGAAACGGCCGCCTGCTTTGTCCGCGCCAATGGTTTGCTTCACCCGCTCGAAGAAATATTGCTTGAAGATGTTCGGTTCAAGGGTTGTGCCGGATTTGCTGGAAACCACGAAAAGCGTCTTGGCCAGGTCGACACTGAGCTCCACCGCCTTGACCTGCTGTGGATCCGTGGAATCGAGCACATGGAGTTGAGGGAATCCGCTGACGCATCCGAAAGTCTTCGACAATACCTCCGGACACAGGCTCGATCCACCCATGCCAAGCAGCACAATGTCGCTGAAGCCGCCTGCCTTCACTTCCTGAGACAAGCGGTGTAATCCGTCGATGTGCGCAACTTGCTCGGCGACAATATCGAGCCAGCCCAGCCAGTTGGACTCATCGGTCCCGGTCCACAAGGAGGCGTCTCGGTCCCACAGCCGTTTGACTTTGTTTCCTGAACGCCAATCGGCGAGGGTCTTTTCTACCGAAGACGCCAAGGCTTGCGGAAGTTTATAGGTCGGCTGGCTCACGCTCACTCACTTGGACTGCGAGCTCTTCTCTACGGCATGCAGGAGTTTGTCAAAGGCTTCCGCGAACAGGCGGACGCCGTCATCGGTCAGTCTGTCAGTTACTTCTTTAATCGAAATCCCGACCCGGGCCAAAGTTTGCATGGTGCGGTTCGCGGACTCTACATCTTCGGTCAGACTGGCGCGGGGATGGCCGTGATCGCGGTAGGCATCGAAGGTTGCCGGTGGAATCGTGTTGACCGTGTCCAGCCCAATCAGTTCCTCGACATACATCACGTCACTGTAGCTGGGATTCTTGGTGCTGGTGCTGGCCCAGAGGACGCGTTGCGTCTGCGCGCCTTTTGCGGCCAGCTTCTTCCAACGGTCGCTACCGAATATTTTCAAGTAGCCCTGATAAGTCTGCTTGCCGTTGGCGATGGCCACTTTGCCCAAAAGATTTTGCAGGTCAGCTTTTTCACGATCATCTGTGGCAGTCTTAAGGCTGGCCGCAATGGTGGCATCCACCGACGAATCAATGCGGCTGATGAAGAAGCTGGCTACACTGGCGATCCGGCCGGCATCACCTCCACCAGCCGCCAATTGCTCGACGCCGGCAATGTAAGCCTCCGCGACCTTGGCATACACTTCCTGGGCGAACAGCAGCGTGACATTAATGTTGATGCCCTCGCTGATCAGTTGCTGGAAGGCGGGAATGCCCTCCGCGGTGCCGGGAACCTTGACCATCAGGTTGTCGCGGCCGACCGCTTTCCACAGCCGGCGCGCTTCTTTCAACGTGGCTTCCGTGTCACGCGCCAGGTAGGGCGAAACTTCCAGACTCACATACCCGTCGCGCCGTTTGGTGCGGTCATAAACGGGACGCAGGGCGTCGGCAGCAGCCTGGATGTCGCGAATGGCGAGAATCTCATAGCGACCCTTGGCGTCAAGATCACTGCGCGACGCGAGTTGCCTCAGCATGTCCGCGTAGAGCGTACTGTCGGCGATGGCTTTTTCAAAAATTGCAGGATTCGAAGTCATTCCCCCCAAGCCGTCTTCATCGATCAGGCGCTTGAGTTCGCCGGTGGTAAACAAATCGCGGCGAATGTAGTCCAGCCACACCGACTGGCCAAACTTTTGCAGCTCTTTCAGGGGATTGGTAGCTTTGGAGGTTTCAAGAATTCCAGTTGGCTGCATAAACACCTCGCGATCGAAGAACTGTAGAGCGATGCTACTTGGATTGCGCAATTGCCTCGCGGACTGCCTCCACCACGTGTTCCACGGTAAATCCGAACTTCTTCTGCACATCTTTGGCGGGAGCGGAGGCTCCGAAGCTGTGCATCCCGATTATCTTGCCGCTGGGGCCAACGTACCTGTCCCAACCCAACGTCGAAGCCTGCTCCACCGAAACTCGCGCTTTCACTGCGGGCGGCAAAACCTGGTTCTTGTAGGCATCGCCCTGTTTCTCAAAGAGGTCCCAAGACGGCATGCTGACCACTCTGGCCTTGACTCCTGCTGCGGTAAGCTGTTCGTAGGCGCTGAGGCAGAGTGAAACTTCGCTCCCGGTCGCGAGCAGGATGACGTCGGGCTTGCCGTCGGAGGCATCCGCTAGAACGTAGGCCCCCTTGGCAACTCCCGCGGCGGAAGCATACTTCGAGCGATCCACCGTCGGCAAAGCCTGTCGCGTCAGAACCAGGGCCACCGGCTGATGAGTGAGCGGCATGATGACCTTCCACGCTTCCACCACTTCATTAGCATCCGCGGGTCGCAGCAACACTAGCCCTGGCATCGCCCGCAGGCCGGCCAACTGCTCGATGGGCTGATGCGTGGGGCCGTCTTCGCCCAGCGAAATAGAATCGTGGGTATAAATAAAGATGCTCGGAATCTCCATGAGAGCGGCCAGCCGAACCGCAGGCTTCATGTAGTCGCTGAAATTGAAAAACGTCCCACCATAGGGGCGAATCTTTGATACTGCCATTCCGTTCAGGGTTGCACCCATGGCGTGTTCACGAACGCCAAAATGCAGATTGCGTCCCCCGTAACTTCCCGGCTGGAAATCTCCCGCACCTTCGAACTTCAGCCGCGTGCGGTCCGAGCCAGCCAGATCCGCGGACCCTCCGATCAGCCAGGGAACCTTCTGCGCGATCGCATTGAGCACTTTGCCCGAGCTGTCTCGGGTCGCCATGCCTTTGGCATCGGCTGGAAACGAGGGCAGATCCTTGTCCCATCCCTTAGGCAATTCTCGGCGCTGCATCTGGTTCAGTTCTTCGGCAAGCTCGGAATACTTCTTCCCGTAGTCATCAAACAGCTTGGTCCACTTCTGCCGCAGTTCGTGACCGCGCTTGCCGATGCCGAACTGGAAATGTTCACGAACGCCATCCGGAACCAGGAAACTTGCATCTTCCGGCCAACCGTAATTCTTCTTTGCCAGCCGTGTTTCCTTTTCGCCTAACGGCTCGCCATGGGCTTCGCTGGTATCCTGTTTACCGGGCGAACCGTACCCGATGTGGCTGTTCACCACGATCAGGGTGGGTCTATCCTTGGTCTGTAAGAACTTGCCGTACGCTTCATCGAGCTCGTTGAGATCATTGGCGTCGGCCACGTGAATGACGTTCCAGCCGTATGCGCCGAAGCGCGCGCCCACGTCTTCCGTGAACGACCAGTCGGCGGGCCCATCCAGCGTGACCCGGTTGTTGTCATACATCCAGCACAAATTGGAAAGTTTCAAATGGCCGGCGAGGGAAGCGGCTTCGGAGCCCACGCCTTCCATCAGGTCGCCGTCGCCGCACATGGCGTAAGTGTTGTAGGTGAACAGCTCGAATCCCGGGCGGTTGTAGCGGGCTGCGAGCCACTTGCTGGCAATGGCCATGCCCACACTATTGCCGACGCCCTGACCCAAAGGGCCAGTGGTGGTTTCAATACCCGCGGCAGCGCCGTATTCCGGATGCCCGGGAGTGCGGCTGCCGATTTGACGGAATCTCTTTATTTCGTCCAGCGAGATGGCAAGCTCATCGGTCGGCTGACCGGCGGAATTCACGTTGTGCACTCCGCTCAGATACAGCATGGCGTACAAAAGCATGGAGGCGTGGCCGTTCGACAGCACGAAGCGATCACGGTCCGGCCAAGTGGGGTCGTTAGGATCGAAGCGCAGGACCTGCTGCCACAAAGAATAAGTGACTGGCGCCAACCCCATGGGCGCGCCGGGATGACCGGAGTTGGCTTTCTGCACCGCGTCGATGGCTAGAGTGCGAATGGTGTTGATGCAAAGAAGATCCAACTGCTTGCTGGTCAACATCTGTTCGCTGGCCACCATAGAAAACAGTTCTCCCTCTCGGCACGAATCAGAGTTCTACTACTCGATCTCAGGCAGTTTATCAAGTTCTTGCCCGACGTGGGTGACGGATGAAGCAAGCCTCCACTAGCAGCTAGCTAACAGTTAAGATGATTCGTCTGTCGGAAGGATTCAGCAGTGGAAAAATGCAAGCAGGAAACCGGGCTCTAGCGCTTGATCTGCGCCAGGTAGCCGTGCTGGTAGTGATAACCCTTGGTGGTGTTTTCGACAAACTTGAGGAACTCGCGTAACCGTTCGCGCTCCGAGACTTCCATTTCGCCGAACTTGATGCGCAGCCCAAAAGAATTGCTGCGGGTCACGATTCCGTTGATGATCAGCCCTTTGACCCAGATTTTTCCGTTGGCCACCCAGAGCCCAATCTCCAGCTTGGCGCCATCGCCGAGCATGGTGGCGGTCTCTACAAAGCATCCTCCACGGCTGGTATTCGAGAGGTTGCCCCAGACCGGGGTGGCGGAACCTTCCATGCGTAATTCGACTGCGACAAAACACTTCATGCGTGGATAACGCCTGCGGTCTTCGCCCCAGGACGGCGTAAAGATGTCCGGTTCGAAGGGCGGACTGGCAGCGGGATCAGTGGCGACGACTTGCTCGATCGGATTGGAATGAGACGCCGATGACGAACTGCCCGTGGCCTGCGCCTTGGCCGAATCGCCTTTGATCTTGCGCATGGCGTCAAGCAGCGCGCGGTCACGCTTTTCGGGCGGAGCTTCGCGATAGGCCCGGAGCAACTCACCCAGATGGCTCGCGATTTGCGGGTCGGTGAGAAGCTTGGTCCAATCCGTACCCGGTGCGGTGGCTTGAGACTTATTCATTTCCGGTCAGTTCGTGAGCCCTTCCGCAGATTTCCAGCAAACCCTAGAGTGAAGCAGGTTGGCGGGTTGAGCAAGATGACCGTGGTTACCATTGTCAGTAACCAGATGCCAGGTTACCGGCGGAAGCAAGAAAAGGGCTGCCACCGGCTGGAACCGGCAGCACACCTAGTTAGGGTGAGACTCAGCATGGCCTTGGTCAGGCCTGCACATTGACGCAGGCGCTGGCTGATTGTCTCTGGTTGTCAGGGCCACCGTCTGAGACGCCGGGACTGGGACGCCTTGCCCAGTTACCGCCCAATCGCCTCCCTCGAGGTTGGAAGAACTAGGGTCGCGGCCGGAGAACACGACAACCCTCCTCATCTGCCGATAGCAGGAACGAGGTCCCCAGAATCAGGAATGCGCGCTGCCCCCAACCCTGGGGTAGGTTCAAGTGCTTCTTATGACAGCTCTGCCTCTCGGCTGTTGGGTTACGCCTGAATGCTGACGGAACTGGCGCCCGAGGTAGGACTCGCCCCACCAGCAACCGCTGTGGTTGTCGGGGTAGGCTGCGGCTGCGATCCGTATATTGCCCAAAAGTCGCCCTTTAGATTGGACAAGGCCTCGCCACCCGCGGGATTTCCAGTTTTCACATCGTCCTGGTAGTTATTGAAATCCTTGGCGAGTTGCTGACCTCCGATTTGGCTAGCTTCCTGTTGGGCACCGGTCAGATCTCCCGCCTGGATCGACTGGCCCAAGCTTTTGAACTCCGCGGCCTGAGTAGCATCTTTGAACGGGCCGGAGTTGTTAGGCCCGAATGAAGCCAAGGTGTTATAGGCTTGTTGGGCTGCGGTTTGATTGCCCGACTGCAGCCCCAGTTCCAGTTGCCGCCAAGCGTTGTCTTCCTGTTGTCTGGTGGACGGGGGCTGAGCTTGGATTTGGGCAGAGCTGGCGCTTGAGATTCCTGCGATGGACATGTACTGCCTCCTGAAATAGTAGTTACTAACAGCCTAGATTTTCTGTCTTTAGACCCATCGGCAGCGCGAGCAGGCGCTTTAGCCCAAAACTCGGCACCCCTTCCAGAGATAATCCGGAACTGGGGCCCGATCCCCTAGCATCGCCCCGATTCCCTCCAGGTCTTTCAACAGATCCAATGCACCCAATCGCAATTCTCATGCCAATTCCACCGCTTGCTTCGATTCCATTGCACGCTGTTGATTTCGCTCGGATCGTACTGTGCAACTGGTACTGGCATCGGCGATGTTGCCCCGTCGCACCGGCAATTGCTTCCCTCCGCACGGTGGCGCTTGGCAAGGTATGCCTATCGGCCGTCCCTTCAGCCCGCGATTACAATCAACGCCAAACCTCGGCGATCAGTGGTGTGCGGTTTCTCGATTCGCAGACGGAGTCGAAATCAAGTAGGCTTCGAGGGTGCTGAAAGAGTCGGAAGCAATCGTTTTGCGGACTTATCCGTTACGTGAGGCCGACCTGCTGGTCACCCTGTTCACCCGCACGGAAGGCAAGGTCCACGGCGTGGCCCGCTCGGCCAAGAAATCCCGGCGCCGCTTCGGAGGCGCGCTGGAGCCCCTGACCTACGTGCGCGCCCATTACGAGGATCGTGAGCGTCGTGAGTTGGCCAGGCTCGATTCTTGCGAGGTTTTGGAATCGCCTCTGGCCACGGAAGTAACCTATCCCCGCGCAGTGGCACTGGCGCATGTGGCGGAATTGCTGGATGAGTTGCTGCCCGAGCGTGAGCCCAACGACGCGGTTTTCCGCTTGGCCCTGGCCGTTCTGTCGGGATTGCGTGGGCCTAGTGTCTGGTTGCCCATTACTTATCTCGAGTTGTGGATGACCCGACTGATGGGCTATCTGCCGGAGCTTTCCGAATGCATGGTGTGCGGACGCACCCTGAACGGGAGCCGGGCGTTCTTCCACGCTTTATCGGATGGGTTGGTGTGTGGGGATGACAAGCGGCTCGCGTCTTCGGAGATTTCTCCGGAATCGCGCATTCTGGCAGCGCGAATGCTGCGCGCCCCTTTGGAGAGTTTTGGTCCGATTGCTTGGCCCAAGGCCCAGGCTGCGGATTTGCGAAAATTCCTGATCCAATCTCTGCAACGTCATATCGAGAAGAAGCTGGTGACCGCGGGGATGCTGGAAAAGATCAGCCCCTAGGCGGTAGTGGGTCAGTTTCACGGTTGAGGGCTACTCAAACTTTGCGCCCTTAGCGGCGGTTCTTTGCGATCTTTGCGGTAAGAAAGCGGTTCACCGCAAAGGCCGCCAAGGATTCGCAAAGCCCGCGAAGCATTGCAAACCAAACTGACCCACTACCCCCTAGGCCCGTTAGCTGACGACTTTCATCGGGTTCCGTTACAATCGGTGGTTAATCCACTCGCTGCTCAACAACCTTGAACCCATCCCAGCCCAACTCGCTGACGTTTCAGGAGCTTATCCTGCGGCTCCAGAGCTTCTGGGCGGAACGCGGTTGCGTACTGCAGCAGCCCTACGACGTGGAAGTTGGCGCCGGCACGATGGCGCCCGAAACTTTTTTGCGGGTGCTGGGGCCGCAACCTTATAAGGTCGCATACGTGCAACCTTCGCGCCGTCCCGCTGACGGCCGCTACGGCGAGAACCCCAATCGCCTTTATAAACACACGCAATTGCAGGTCATTCTGAAACCGCCGCCGGAAAACGTGCAGGAGCTTTATCTGCAATCGCTCGCCGCACTCGGAATTGATTTGCGTCAGCATGACATCAAGTTCGAAGAGGACAACTGGGAGGCCCCGACGCTCAGCGCCTGGGGCGTGGGTTGGCAGGTCATGCTCGATGCTTTGGAGATCACTCAGTTCACCTACTTCCAGCAGTGCGGCGGAGTTGACCTGGATCCGATTTCAGCGGAGTTGACTTACGGCTTGGAGCGAATCGCCGCATTCCTGCAGGATGTGGATTCGATTTATGACATCGTCTGGGCGCGCGATCCAGAGAACGGAAGAGTCACCACTTACGGTGACGTGCGCCTGGCCGATGAACTGCAATTCTCGGTTTACAACTTCGAGGCCGCGGACGTCGAGAAGACGTGGAAACATTTCGAAGTGTGCGAAGCCGAGTGCAAGGCCCTGCTGGAGCAGTATTCCGCCCTGAGCCGAGAGCAGAAGGCCGGCGACGGCGTGGCGCGAGACAAGAAACGTTTTCCGGTACTCGCAGCCTATGATCTATGCCTGAAATGCTCGCACCTGTTCAACATTCTTGATGCTCGCGGGGCAATCTCGGTGACCGAGCGCGTCGGTGTGATTGCGCGAGTGCGGGCCTTGGCGGTGGGCATTGCCCGGGTGTATGTGGATCAACAGCGGGATGATGCTGCTCCACCCGAAGGAGAGCCGGGAAAGAAGTCGCAAGGGAAGAATAAATTGGAGGTCGCATCTGCAACCTCTTAAGGGCCAAGACGAAAGCTCACTGAATGCCTGACTTTCTTCTCGAAATCGGTTGTGAGGAGATCCCGGCGCGGATGATTGACGCCGCTGCACTCGACTTGCGCGAGCGCATTCACAAATTACTGGATCGCGAGCGGCTCGCCGCTAGCGGCGACATTTCATACCTCGATTCTCCCCGCCGCCTCGCGGTTCTCGCTGCCGGCATCCCTGCAACCCAGCCTGATGTCACCGAGCAGGTGACGGGACCGTCTGCCGCAGTGGCTTTCAAGGATGGCCAGCCCACTCCCGCTGCCCACGCATTTGCGAAGAAAGCTGGGATCGACGTTTCCCGTCTGGACCGAGTCACAACTCCCAAAGGAGAATACCTTTCCGCCAAGGTCACCAAGAAGGGGCGGACGGCATCCGAAGTTTTGGCCGAGTTTCTTCCCAAAGAGATCAACTCCATTTACTGGCCCAAGAATATGTATTGGCGAAAGCCGGGAGAGGTATTTGTGCGCCCGGTGCGCTGGCTGGTTGCCATGCTGGACCGGGAAGTGATTCCGCTTGAGTTTGATGGCATTCGCGCCGGAGCCCAATCGCGCGGACATCGGCTCCTGGCTCCGAGTGCGATTCAGATTCCAGGCGCGGGCCCGGGCTACGTGGATGCTTTGCGGGGAGCGAAAGTCATCGGCCGGGGTGAGCGCGAGCAACAGATCCGCAAAGCCCTCGACGCCACCACTCGAACCATCCCCGGCGCTCGCTGGCGTGAGGACAAGAGTTTGCTCGATACAGTGGTGAACCTCACGGAGTGGCCGTCGGCGATTCTTGGCAGCTTCGATCGCGAATTTCTGCAATTGCCGGAAGAAGTTCTGGTCACGGTCATGCGCGATCATCAGAAATATTTTGCCGTCGAAGATGAGAACGGCAAGCTGCTGCCGCACTTTCTGGCCGTGCTGAACACCGATGGCGACCCCAATGGCCTCATTCGCCACGGACACGAACGCGTGCTGCGTGCCCGCTTTAACGACGCTCGCTTCTTCTGGCAGACCGACCAAAAGCATCCCCTGCGCGAGCGCACTACCTGGCTCAAGCACGTGACTTTCCAGAAAGACCTGGGCAGCTATTACGAGAAGTCGCTGCGGGTGCAGCGCCTGTGCAGTTGGGTCTGCGAAAGCATTCGGCAAAGCGGGCTGGCGATTCGTCCCGGCGTTGTCCACAAAGCGGCCTACCTGGCCAAGACCGATCTCACTACTGAACTGGTGAAGGAATTTACCGAATTGCAGGGAATTGTGGGCGGTTTGTACGCCCGAGTTCAGGAACTCGATTCCGACATGCCAGACGCGACTCGGCAATTGATCGCGCAGGCGATCTACGATCAGTACAAGCCGGAGTCCATGGAGGACTCGGTGCCGCGAACGATCGAAGGCGCGGCGCTCTCGATCTGCGACAAAGCCGATTCGATTGCCGGGATGTTCGCGCTGGGATTGCAGCCGACCGGATCGAAGGATCCGTTCGCCCTGCGCCGCCAGGCCAACGGCATTGTGAAGACGATCGCAGAACACAGGCTTCCGGTGGGCTTAAGCGGCCTGCTCCGGGACGCACGGGAGACGTACCGGGGGTCGGATGCGGAGCGCAAGTTCTCGAAAGAAACTGGCTACGCCGTTGCGGTGGGTGAGTTCTTTCATGAGCGCCTGGAGTTTTACTTACGCGAGGCCCTGGGCTTCAAGTATGACGTGGTGAAAGCCGTCCTGGCTTCCGGTTCCGATGATGTGGTGGACGCGGTGTCGCGTGCCGAGGCGGTCAAAAATGTGCTGCATATGCCCGAGTTCCACGCCATTGCCGCCGCCTGCAAGCGCATGCGCAACATCCTGAAGCAGGCGGAAGAGAAGGGAATCGAGGTGGCGGCAAAGTTCGAATCTCTGCCGGATTCCTCGCCCGAGGAAAAGAACCTGGCGGCTTACCTTGAGGTCAACGCACCGAGGATCGAAGCCAATCGCCAGAAGAAAGAGTACAGCGACGCCCTTTACTTGCTGGCAACCGTGAGGGAACAGGTCGACGCTTTCTTCGACAAAGTGATGGTGATGGTCGAGGACCAGCGCATTCGCGCCAACCGGTTGGCGCTGCTGCAAACCTTGCTGAAAGAGTTCACGACGATCGCAGATTTCTCCGAAATCGTGACCGAAGGCAAGAGTTGAGCGCGCCGCGTTCGCGTCCCTGGCGGTTCATTGCACCTTCTGCAACCGGTTAATCAACTTCTGCGCCAGATTCTCTTCCGATTCTGACCATAGCAATCGCCCGCTGGTTCCCGAGTGCTTTTCCACGTTGCTGGTGAAGTCCACCAGCTTCTGAACATTCGCCCGCACCTGCATCTCGGCTTCCGGAGTTAACTTCACATGTTCCTGGAGAAACGGTGAATCGGGGCCGAAGTCGACTTGAATGTGCCCCTCCTCGCGGTACGACCCTTCATCAAACTCCGGGCCGCGTACCACGAACCTCACCAGCGACGGCTTCAACCGCCAGTGTTCTTGCCGGTCTTCCAGCATCCACAGGTCCCAGGCAGCTTCGAAGACGTAGGCATAATCCTCGTGCAACAAATCAGATGCGACCAGCACCGCCGCCTCCGGTTGAATTCCGTGCGGGTAAGACTGCTCGAGAACCGTAGCTTCGTCCCAGGAAACGGGATGCAGCGCCACATAGTTGATCCCCGGCCGCTCTGCGGAAAACGGAAACTGCCGCATCACCGACAAAGCACGAGGCAGCATGTCTTCGACTTCGAAGTCCGGAACCACAGACTGAGATAAAGCGAATCAGCCACTCATTTCTCCGCGGGACGAGATACGGCGAACCGCCACGAGCCGATTATGATTGTAGATGGTTTCTCCGAAGCGTTGCTTTGACAGTGCGGAAGAGCCGCTGCTACCATCGAAACTGTTCCATCACCAGATCCTGTCTCACCTCGTCCCCGTCGTCTAGCCTGGCCTAGGACATCGCCCTTTCACGGCGGTAACACGGGTTCAAATCCCGTCGGGGACGCCAATGATTCGGAGGAGTCGAACATCTCACGCATGCTATTGATTACCCATGTGTTCTGCGGTGCAAAGTAAAGGGTTTCCTTGCTGAAGTGCAAACCGTCTGGAAACTGGTTGCTGGCGAGTTCCTGACGGTGCCGCGTGTCCCCCTCTTTCCACGATCTGACCAGATCAACGATCTTGTGCTGAGTCTCTTGAAGCAGTGCATCCATGCTGGAATTCTCCGTATCCAACTCATTCAGCTTGGCTTCAATCTCAGCCTTCTGCTGGGCAACGCTTTCTTTGAGGG
>JBAWFN010000052.1:0-6208 GCA_049591935.1 Terriglobales bacterium
GTCTCAGGCGGCGCAAACACCCGCTTGCCGTCCACCGTCAGCCGCTTGCTCAGATTCACCGTCGCCATAGTATCCACTCCCCAATCTAGTATCCAGATTAGTATCCAGTGGATTCTACAGTCAAGAAATCTTTGGTAATCAACGCCTTAAAGAAAACTGGCGGAGAGAGTGGGATTCGAACCCACGTTACCCTTTCGAGTAAACACGCTTTCCAAGCGTGCGCCTTCAGCCACTCGGCCATCTCTCCGCAACCCCTTTGCGCAGGAAACAGACTTGGGAAGCTAACGTGAAGATATTTCCAGCTACATGGATTCTATGGCGCACACGCCCATGCCGCAACCGTGGGCCGGAAGCCAAGAGCTAAAAGCTAACAGCCCCTACGAGCTCTTCTCTTCATGCAATTGCTCCGCCAGGTAGTTCTCGATCCCCATCTCGCCGATCGCGTGCAGCTGGCCCTCGAGCCAGTCCACGTGCTCTTCTTCGTCTCGCAGAATCCCTTCCAGGATCTCACGCGAGCCGTTGTCACTGGCTTTGACGCAGGTCTCGATTCCCTCGTTCAGCCGCTTCACCGCGTCGTACTCCACTTGCAGATCGTTCTTAAGCTGCGCTTTCACGTCCGGCCCAATGTTGATCTTGAAATAGTCGGTGATGTTGGGGGCGCCGTCGAGATACAGGATATGCTCCATCAGTTTCTCGGCATGCTGCATTTCTTCGATCGACTCCTTGCGGGTATGTTTGGCCAGTTTTTCGTAGCCCCAGTTCTCGCACATCTCCGCATGCAGGAAATATTGATTGATGGCCGTCAATTCCGCTTTCAAAACCTGATTCAGTACCGCAATAACCTTGGGATCACCCTTCATGATTCGCCTCGTAAAATAGCATTTCGCCTTCAGCACTCAGCGCTCAGCCATCAGCTTCTGGCCCTTAGCTCCTTAAGCATTGCACGGAGTTGAAGAGGCTGAGTGCTGATTGCTGAATGCTGATTGCTGAAACTATAGCACTGCTTGCCCGAACAACGATAGTTTGGGAACGCCCTACGAAACTTCGGGAGTTTCCGTGGCAGGTATTTCACTTTCGGCCGCTTGGCCGTTGGTAGGGCCAGCGGTCGGCGCAGCCGAGGCCGGCTTCACCGCTCCATCAATCACCCGATTGTTCAAACAATAGAGTGCGAGTTCCAGGCGGTCCGCTACGCCCAGCTTGTCATAAACTTTGCGCAGATAATTCTTCACTACCTGCTCGGTCGTCCCCACCCGTACCGCAATTTCCTTGTTCTTCATTCCCTGCGTCACGCAGGAAACAATCAGCGTTTCTTTGGGTGTCAGCTGCACCTTGGTCTTCGGCGATCCCGCGCGCGTGCCCTGGTTACGATACGCCTCCAGCACCCATTGCATCCCGCGGCTATCCAGCCACGCTTCGCCCTTTGAAACCTTGCGCAGGCACTCTACCAGCAACTCCGGTTCGACTTCCCGCGACACGATGCCGCAAGCCCCGCGCCGCAACAGCTCCAGCGTCAGGTCCTCATTCGGCTCCTGCGTCACTACCACCAGCCGCAATGCTGGATTCTGCCGCAACAAATCCGAAACCGCCTCTTGAGGGTTCGGCGCCAGTGCCGCTTCAAACAGCATCAGATCCGCAGAAAACTTCTTGGCCGCGGAGAAAGTCTGCGACAGGGTCTCAGCCTGTCCCACCACTCGAACGTCGTCTTCCACCGCAAATATCTTGCGCAGCCCGGCGCGGAAGATCGCCTGCGTGTCGGCAACGATCACACGGATGAACTGCCCGCCATCACCCTCCAGCGGCTGTCCACCGTTTTCCAGCGCCTGCATGGGACTGCTTGCCATTTATTTCCTTTGCCCTTCAGTGCCGATCGAAACGGTACTCATCAATCACCACGCCCACTCCGTGCCGTCCTGATTCTTCAAAATTCCGCACCACCCGGCCCTTGCAATCCAGCCGCACATCCATTTCTGCGCCCACAATTTCTGCCGGCAATGAAATGGTGAAATCCACCGTCGATCCCACTGGCATCTCCGCGTCCACCACTTGAAACAACACCCCGTTCGCCGAGATGTTCTGGGTTTCCGCCTGCCGCGACTCTCCGGATTTTGATTTCACCGAAATCGGCAGCTTGATGGGAAAACGCGGCGCGCTTTGCATTTCCGAAAAGCGTCCGCCTTTTTTCACCGGCGTTTCCGCCGCCGCAGTCTCGCGCACCGCAACCGTTTCCTTCCCGGCTACCGTGTCCGCGCTCTCGTTCTCCGGCCCTGAACCTGTGTTCGACATCACGCCGAGACTACACCCCACAATCCCCCCATGAAAGTTACCGAAGTCATTGAACTGTCAGGCTTAAAGTATTGAGGGTCATGCACTTGCGGGTAAATCCGACCAGGGCCCACATGTCACTGCGCACTTAGCATTTAGCAGTTGGCATTTGGTCCTGAAACGGAGGTTCCACCGTGAAGGACTTAGAGACTTAAAGGTCTGGGAGCGGTCCCACACCTTAACCCTGGCGATCTACAAGGCGACATCCGGGTTTCCCCGAGAGGAACTATTTGGCCTGACCAGCCAGACTCGGCGATGCAGCGCGTCCATTGGAGCGAACATCGCCGAAGGGTGCGGAAAGCGCGGAAACAATGAGTTCCAAAGGTTCCTGCAAATTGCCTCAGGTTCGGCCAGTGAACTCGACTACCATCTGCTCCTGGCCCATGACCTCGGATTGATGCCTAACAGCATTTACCGGAATCTCGCCGACGAATTGGCCCAATTACGGAGGATGCTTACTGCCCTGCTTCAGAAAGTAGACCACGAACGCATGACAACTAATGCCCAGCACTGAAGGCTTTCGGAAGCAGCACCCGACCCGTCATGACCAAATGCCAAGTGCTAAATGCCAAGTGCTACTTCCCCACCCACCGATCCACCCAATCATTCACCGTCTTATACCAAAGCTCGGAATTCTGCGGCTTCAACACCCAATGCCCTTCATCGGGAAAATAAAGCATCTTCGACGGCACCCCCAACATTTGTAAGGTAGTAAAAAGCTGAAATCCCTCCGAAACATCCAGCCGGTAATCCAGTTGCCCATGCACCACCAGCGTCGGCGTCTTGAAATTCTTGGCCGAAAGATGTGGCGACCATTTGCGGTAGAGCTCACGATTGTCATACAGCTGTCCCTTGAACTCCCAGCCCTCAAACCACATCTCTTCGGTCGTGCCCCAGTCGGATTCAGTGTTGAACGTACCATCGTGAGAGACGATGCACTTGAAACGGTCGCTGTGACCAAGAATCCAGTTGGCCATGTAACCACCATAGCTGGCCCCCAACGCGCATTCCCGGTCCTTGTCAATAAAAGGATACGTTTGCTCGGCGTAATCCAGTCCCTTCATCAGATCTTCAAACGGCGCCCCACCCCAATCGCCATTGATCGCGTCAATAAACTTCTGCCCATAGCCAGTCGATCCATGAAAGTTGATCATGATGACCACATATCCATTGGCCGCAAACAGCTCCGGATTCCAGCGATAGCTCCAGTCATCTCCCCAAGCCCCCTCCGGCCCGCCGTGAATCAGAAACTTCACCGGATACTTCTTGCCGGGATCAAAATTCGGCGGCTTGACCAGGAAGCCTTCCACCTTGTCGTCGTGAGCGCCGGTGAACCAGAATGACTCAAGCGGAGACATGGCGATTTGAGAGAGTACGGCATCGTTGACGGACTCCGCCGGCGGTTTGTATACGAAGGGCACTTCCTTACAGTCCTTAGAGCCGGAGGCAAAGCACATTTTTCCCGGGCCAAGGTGCATAATTCTAGTTGGGCGCGTGACAGACATGGTAGTGAACCAGATATTCCCGTCCTTCCCGACGGATATGTCATCGCTGTAGGGCCCTGTCCACATTAACTTGTGCAGCTCGGAATTACACAATTCGCATTCGCCGTACGCCAAGGTCGGTAGCTTCTTCGAAACGACATCGACTACATAGACAGACTGCCTACCCTTATCCTCCGCTGTAAAAAAAATCCGCATCGAGTCAGGCAGCCACGCAAATGATCCAGCCCATCGATCGAAAACGTTCTCCTCTGACAAATCTCTCTTCTCCCCCGTCTTTCTGTCATAAAGCATCAACCGGAACTGGTCGCTCTCATCTCCCGGCCGCTTCTGCGCCCGGTAGGCAATATATTTCCCATCCGGCGAATAAAGCGGCGTCGAGTCGCTGGCAGGATTATCAGCAGTAATATTCTTCGCCGCCCCGCCATTCACCGAAACAATCCACAAATCATTATTCGTCGAAGCCGCCGGATTCTTATCATGATTCGACGTGTAACAAATCTCCTGCCCATCTGGCGAAAACGCATAGTCATCCTGCCCACCCAACGAGAACACCGGCGCATCGTAATCGCCCGGAGTGAGGTCTCGGGGGAGAGCCACCGGTATGACATGGGTGTCCTGAGAACCGGAATAATCCGGGATCGCGGTCACAAAAATATGGCTGCGCTTGCCATCCTTGTAGGCATTCCAGTGGCGATAGAGCAGGTGATCGAAAATCTGCGCCTTAACTTTCGACTGTTCCGCATCCTGCACCTTCTTTGCAAGGCAGGCGGCCTCGACTTCCGGTGCACCATCGCATTCCGGATATACATCCGAGACAAAAAGAATGTTCTTCCCATCCGGCGACCAAATTTCCCCGCTCGCCCCGGTCGAGATCCACGTCAGTTTGCGCTTTGCAGTCACCGTCCCGCTAGAAGTATCGAACTGCGCAACCCACACCTGCGACCCCTCTTCCTTAGTCGAAATAAACGCAAACCGCTTCCCATCCGGCGCCCACCGCGGCCGGTCCGCATCCTGATCGGCAATAATCTCCCGCTCCGCGCCGCCCGCCGCAGGCACAATCCAAATATGCGGAGTCTTGGTGTTGGCTTCGAGCGATACATCCATCACGCTAAACGCCACCCACTTCCCATCCGGCGAAACCACCGGCTCGCCCACCCGCTTAAGCTTCATCATGTCCTCAAACGTAAACGGACGCCGGCTCTGAGCAAAAACAGGCGCAACGCAAACCATCAACAAAAGCAGCAAAAACCAACGTCGCATAAAACCTCCCAATCCATTGTCATCCTGAGGCAGCGGATGCTTCGCGAACAGCGAAGCATCCCCACGAAGGACCTATGTATTTTTCCGCCCGGCAAACCAAATTACGGGCGAAGGTGCCTTCAATCCCACATACTCCAGCCGCGGAGCGGCGCAAGAATAAAGCCCACGGCGCAAGCCGTGGGTACAAGACGGATCAATAATCAAGCCCCAGAGGGGCGAAAGACCTTCGGCGCTCGACACAAGTCCGCCCCCGCATGTGTTGCTCTTGCCCTGTCTCTCAATATCACGCGGCCCATCCTGGCCAAATGCCAGGTGCCAACTGCTAATTGCTGCCCTTAAAACCTCGTCACTTCCGCAAAATTAAACTCCCTAACTTTCATCGCCGGCACCACCATATCAAACGACTCTTCCCCGCTCGCTCGCACCAGCGTCCCCATCGCCTCCACATTCGACAACAAATGAATCAAGCTCTCATTAAAACGAAAATTCAAAACCCCGCCCTGAATCGTGCCATCCTCAACCAGGAACGTCCCGTCCCGCGTCATTCCCGTCAAAATCTTTTCATACGGATCGACCTCCCGTATGTACCAAAGCCGCGTCACCAGAATTCCCCGCTCGGTCGAAGCCACCATCTGCGCAATCGTCTGCGGATTCGCCGGCGCCCCAAACACAATATTCATCGGCGCTTCCCCAATCTCATTGGGCAAAGAAAATCCATGCCCCGTAGCCGCAATCGGCCCAACCTTATCTTTATATTCGGACCGCTGCATCCGTTCCGCACTAGCCCGCGCATACACCAATTGCTTCACTACTCCTTTTTCCACCAACTGCACCTTCTGTCGCCGAACTCCCTCGCCATCAAACTCCGCCCCCGACTGCAACGGATGCGCCACATCATCCCAAATATCAACATTCTCGCCAAACACTTTCGTCCCCACGCGGTTATTTAAAAACGACCGCTGATCCAGAATCGCCAGCCCGCCAAAGTCGTAAAACATGAACCCGACCATGTCCAGCACCGCCGCCGGCTCCAGAATCACCGTGTACTTCCCTGCCGGAATCTCCCGCGGCCCCGCCGACCGCCGCGCCTTCTCCGCCGCAATCTCCGCCAGGCTCACGGC
>JBAWFN010000053.1:0-7977 GCA_049591935.1 Terriglobales bacterium
GGTCTGGTCGAATCCGGCGATCAAGGAATTCATGGACGCCGAAGGAACGGAGCCAGAAATCGCCGCCGACGTCATCGATCTGGTCAAAACCTTCCAGCTAATCCTCGACCGCGCCCGCAACCGTCCCATGATCCAGGTTGACGAGGAGACAGTCACCGTCAGCCAGATGATCGAATATCTGCGTCGCCGCCTGGCTCTGGAAGACCAGCCCATTCGGTTGAAATGGCTGTTGCGCAACGTGGAATCCCGCCAAACTCTGGTTTGTATGTTCCTCGCAATGCTGGAACTGGTACGATTGCAGGCGATCCAGTTGCGCCAGGACCGCCTGTTTGGCGAGATCCTGGTGCGCAAGCATGTCGGCTTTGAAGCCGTCATCGCCCAGCAGTCCGCAGTACGCGATGATTGGCGCTAGTTTGCGTTGACTATGCTATGAGCCTGAAAGCCAAACTCGAAGCCATCATCTACGCGGCGGAAACGCCGATTACGCTCGATCATCTGGTCGAGCTGACCAAAGGATCCATCACCGCGACCAACGCCGATGGTGGAGACATCCGTTCCCAGGTTCGGGCAGCTCTGTTTGAGCTGATGTCTGACTATGCAGGGGATCGCGGCATTGAAGTCCGGGAGATCGCCGGCGGATACCGCATGTCCACCAAGCCCGAGCAGCATGACGTGGTGCGGGCATTTGCCAAGAGCCTGAAGCCGCCCATCCGCCTCTCTATGCCCGCGCTGGAGACGCTGGCCGTCATCGCCTATAAGCAACCCGTCACCGTGCCCGAGATCAACGATATTCGCGGCGTGGACTGTAGCGGCGTCATCGCCACACTTTTGGATCGCAAGCTGGTCACCACCGCCGGGCGCAAAGCAGTCATCGGACGGCCAATCCTTTACAAGACAACCAAAGAGTTTCTCTTGCGCTTTGGCTTGAGCGATGTCGGCGAGCTGCCCAGCATGGAAGAATTCGAGAAGTTGGTCGCGGAGTCATTTCAGAGTGACTTGCTGCCGCTCCAGGAAACAACCGAACCGAAGGTTTCCGACGACAGCGCCGAAGTTCAAACCCTGGCAGCAGTCCAGCCGAGCGAGAACGATCCTGCGGCTTGAGCCCCGTGGGCGTCTAGACATCAGCAATCCTCCCGGAATCCCCATGCCCACTGAGCGTCTGCAAAAAATCATCGCCAACGCCGGCATCACCTCCCGCCGCAAGGCAGAGGAGTTGATCACGGGTGGGCTGGTGTCGGTCAACGGGCAAGTGGTAACGGAACTCGGCAGCAAGGCCGACCCCGAGCACGACCACATTCGCGTCAACGGAAAGCTTTTGCACGGTGCCGAGCGGCATGTCTACCTGCTGATGAACAAACCCAAGGGATACGTCACCACGCTGAAGGATCCTGAGCATCGCCCTACAGTCATGGACCTGCTTCATCGTGTCGGAGCACGTGTCTACCCCGTCGGCCGGCTGGACTACGCCAGCGAAGGCCTGCTGTTGCTCACCAACGACGGCGAATTTGCCAATCTTCTGATGAAAGCGGCCTCGCATGTGCCCAAGACCTACATGGTGAAAGTGGCTGGTACTCCTCCGCCCGAGAGCTTGGTTCGGTTGCGAGAGGGCGTTTCGATCCCGACCGATCGCGGAAAAAGAGTGAAAACAGCGCCCGCCAGAATCCAAGTAATTCGCAACGCAGCCAATCCTTGGTACGAAGTCACCCTGACCGAAGGCAGGAATCGCCAGATACGCCGCATGTTCGAAGAAATCGGCCATCACGTGGAAAAGATCAAGCGCGTGCGCTACGGCCCCCTGCAGCTGGATGTGCATCCCGGACAATACCGTAAACTGTCAGCCGACGAAGTCGCAAAGCTAAAACTGCTCACCAAAGGGAGCGCCCGCAGGTAGATCGTTTCTTGCGCGCTTGGCGGCGGTTCTCAGCGACCTTGGCGGCAGTTCTTTGCGCCCTTTGCGGTAAAAGCTCCCGATCGCAAAGTTCGCAAGGCTGGCTACGATAAAGTCGTCGGCGCAGATGACACATTCCCCGGCAACGTGATAAAGATAAGTAGCCAGCATGACCGACTTCAGCCAGTTTGTGCCCGCGCACATTCGCAGCCTGGGCGGGTACACTCCCGGCAAGTCGCCTCGCCAAGCCCAGCGTGAGAGCCGCGTGAATTGCATTAAGATGGCGTCGAATGAGAACCCTTGGGGACCGTCGCCCAAGGCAGTAGCGGCCATGCAAGCGGTTCTCAGCGACAGCAACTTCTACCCTGACAACGACGCCGTTGACCTGCGGGACGCACTGGCAAAGCGACATGGAGTGCAGCCTGGCCAGATTCTCCTCACCGCCGGATCGACCTCGCTGCTTGGCATCCTTGCGCGTACGTTGCTGTCATCCGGACTGAACGCAGTGACCAGTGAGCGGTCGTTCATCGTCTATCCGCTCGCGACTCAGGCCGCCGGCGGTCAGCTCATCCAGGTCCCGATGCGCCGCGACACCTTTGATTTGGAAGCAGTGTCCGCCGCAATCGACGGCAACACCCGAATCGTTTATCTCTCCAACCCCAACAATCCCACCGGAACCATCGTCGCTGCGCAAGACCTCGATCGCTTCCTCGACCAACTTCCTGACCACGTTATCCTGGTTCTCGATGAAGCCTACTACGACTTCGCGCAATATCTCGCCACCCAGCGCGGCGTGGACTATTCGCACTCGCTGAAATACGTGAACCAAGGCCGCAAGGTTGTGGTGCTGCGAACCTTCTCGAAGGCGCATGGACTAGCCGGAGTGCGGGTGGGATATGGTATCGGCCCCACCGAGTTGATGTCGTACTTTGCCCGCATGCGGACGACGTTTTCTGTGTCCGCGCCTGCGCAAGCGGCGGCCCTGGCTGCGCTAGAGGATGAAGCGCATGTGCAGAAAGCATTAGTGAATAACGCGGAACAAGCCGCGCGCCTCACCGAAAGCTTGCGCGAAATGGGATATGAAGTGGCGCCCACCTGGGCCAACTTCCTCTATTGCGAACTGGGCGAGGATGCTGCGGCCGTATCCCAACGCCTACAAGCCGAGGGTGTCATCATTCGCCCACTCGGCCCCTGGGGAGCGCCGACTGCGATTCGCGTCACCATTGGGACTCCGGATCAGAATGGAACATTCCTGAAGGCATTCAAGAAAGTCATGGAACGCAGCATGGTGAAGTAGGGACTAACTTCCATTGGCCAGCGGCAAACGTGCCGCCCCGTACAATCCCGCATCACTGCCCAACAATGCCCGAGTCACAATCGTTTTCTTCGTCCCCATGGGCTCCACTTTCCCCGATGCTCCCTGCCCGCGCGAAGGCTCAGGCGCGGTGGCCGCATAGACCATGGAGCGCTGCCGCAGTTCCTCGAACACCGCGGGCGCAAAAGCCTCCCATGCGCTCGCAACGCCGCCGCCGATCACATACATGGGAAGGTTCAAAGCGTTCACCATGTCCGCGAGCACAATCCCCAGCGCCCGGCCTACTCGGCGAAATATCTTACGCGCCTCCTCGTCTCCCTGCATCGCGAGGTTGTACACCGCTTTGGCACTGAACTCGACGTTTGCATTGGCCGCCTGCGCAAGTGCAGGAGCCGTGCCGCTGGCAATCGCTTCCCGAGCCATGCGCACCACCGCCGTGGCCGAGGCATAAGCCTCCAAACATCCACGGTTGCCACAGCCGCACAGTGCTCCTTCCGGCTCCACGGTAGTGTGACCAAACTCTGCCGCCATGCCGGCCATCCCATGCCAAATGCGCCCACCCAACACCAGACCGCCGCCAACGCCCGTGCCCAGCGTCAGCATGGCCATGTCATCTACATCTTTGGCGACTCCCAACCACTTTTCCCCGAAAGCAGCAGAGTTGGCATCATTCTCCAGCACCACCCGAGTTCCCAATCGGGTTTCGATTTCTGCCCGCACCGGATAGTCGGCCCAGTCCGGCAGATTTGGCGACTCCCGTACCATGCCGGTTTCCATGTCGATGATCCCCGGCACTCCGATTCCGATCCCCAGCAGCTTCCCCGAATTGTTGTGTTTTTCTGAAAGCTGCTGGATCGCAGCGCACATGTCGTTGACCACATGATCGCGTCCCATCGCAACCCGCGTCCCCAGCGTGGTTTTTTCCACCAGATTGCCAAGCTCGTCTACCGCTGCGATGCGAAGATTAGTCCCGCCGAGGTCCACGCCGATGGAATAATTGGCCATGAGCAAGAGCCGTCAGACTAACATCAGGAATTGTAGTTGTCGAATCATTAAATCGTTTCCGGCCTAGAGAGAATTGCGCGGAGGACCGGCCTCTGCCCCCGTCGCGTAGCGCTCATTTCTGGCATTTCGGACAATAGTGGGCGCTGCGTCCGGCAATCACCACCCGCTTCACCGGAGTCTTACAGACCAGACAAGGCTGGCCCTCTCGTCCGTAAACGCGGTGTTGAAGTTGAAAGGAACCTTCTTCTCCGTCTGAATCCACGTAGTCAGAAATAGAAGACCCACCTAACGCGATCGCTTCTTTCAGTACCTCCCGGATTGCCTGATAAAGCCGGCCAAGCTCATCCCGCGTGAGAGAGGCCACCCGCCGCCGCGGCCTGACGCTTGCCCGAAACAGCGATTCGTCCGCATAGATGTTGCCCACCCCGCTCAGCAGTTTCTGATTTAGCAAGGCGCTCTTGATCGGCGTCTTTCGCCCACGAAACAAAACCACAAAACTTGCCAGATCCACCTCCAGTGGCTCCGATCCCGCGGCCTCAAAGCCACTGGAAACACTCAGCCGCCCGAAGCGCCGCGGATCCACAAATCGCAATTCCCTGCCCGAAGCCAGTTTGGCGACCGCATGGGTGTGTCTTTCGATTTCAGCATCGGGTGGGCACACCAGCATGCGCCCGGTCATCCCCAGATGCACAATCCATTGCGCCCCAGACCGTGTGGGGCGGGCACTCTTGCCCGCCTGGCCTTTCCTAGCAGTCAAAGCCGGCCGCCCTCCATTTTCCAAATCAAACACAATGTGCTTGCCCACCCGCCGCACGCCCGCGATTCGCCTGGACTCCAGGGCGTTTACAATCTTCGTCGCCGGCGATTTCAACGGCTCGGGCTTCGACCCCAGCCAGACCGACTCGATCACATCGCCGGCAACCCTGCGATTGAGGCCGCGCGCGATGGTTTCAACTTCAGGGAGTTCTGGCATGAGGATAGTTTACAAGCTTCGTGCATTCGGCTCTTGCGGGTAGTAGGCCAGTTTGGTTTGCAATGCTTCGCGGGCTTTGCGAATCCTTGGCGGCCTTTGCGGTGAACCGCTTTCTTGCCGCAAAGATCGCAAAGAACTGCCGCTAAGGGCGTAAACTCTGAGTGCCCTCAACCGTGAAACGATCCCCCGCCGTCTTGAGGTTTCGATTGCCCATCCTCCGCTCGGCAGGGTATCATTGCACGTACACCTCTACTCCGCATAAATCCTTGTAATTCAGCGAAGGTCTTTGGCGAGGGCAACGAGTGTGTGCGACCCCGCATTTGCGGCCTGGGGCGGCCGCGCTAATCGGTTTGCTGGAGCTGGCATTTGAAAAAAGGCAAGGCTGTGGTCATCGTCGGCGCCCAGTGGGGCGACGAGGGCAAGGGCAAGATCGTCGACGTACTCTCGGAGAATTTCCCCGTCGTGGCCCGCTATGCCGGCGGCCACAACGCCGGACACACTGTCATCATTAACGGAAAGAAGTTCATCTTGCAGTTGGTGCCCAGCGGCATCCTGCGGCCCGGCTGCCGCAGCGTCATTGGCAACGGCGTGGTGTTCGATCCCATGGCCTTCCTCAAGGAGGTCGGCGCGCTCCGCGACACCGGAGTAAAGGTGGACGGCAATCTTTTCGTAAGCAACCGCGCGCACGTGATTCTTCCCTACCATCGCCTGATCGAACTGGCGGCCGAAAATGCGCCGGGACGAGTGAAGATCGGGACCACCTCCCGCGGCATCGGCCCCACTTACGAAGATAAGATGGGACGCCGGGGCCTGCGCGTAGCCGATCTGCTGGACCTTCCGCTGCTCAAGACCCACATTGAAAACGCCTGCCGCGAGAAAAACATGATCGCGCATGCGCTCTTCAACTCCGAGCCGCTCGATCCCGACAAAATGTTCGAGGAATACTCGGCCGCTTCCGCCAAAGTTGCTCCCTTCGTGTGTGACACCGCCGTCCTACTGAATCAGGCGCTGGATCGCGGGGAGTCGATCGTGTGCGAAGGCGCACAAGGAACCATGCTCGATATCGACCATGGCACCTATCCCTTCGTGACCTCCTCCAGCGCGACTTCGGGGGGTGCCTCGACCGGCACCGGCGTGGCTCCCACCGCGATTGACACCGTGATTGGCGTCAGCAAAGCCTACTGCACGCGCGTCGGCGGCGGCCCGTTCCCCAGCGAAGCCCTCGATGCCAGCGGAGACTTACTGCGCGCCCGCGGCAACGAGTTTGGCGCCGTCACTGGCCGCCCCCGCCGCTGCGGCTGGCTGGACTTGCCTCTGCTGCGCTACGCTGGCATGATTAATGGAACTTCCTGGCTGGTGGTTACCAAGCTCGATGTGCTGGACGAACTGGCCGAGATTCCGGTGTGTGTGGGCTACAAGATTGACGGCAAGAAAGTGGACGAAGTGCCGGCGCAGGACAGCGGATTCGGTAAACTTGAATGCATTTATCAGAAGCTGCCCGGCTGGCGAACTTCCAGCGTGGGGACTACAAAGCTCGATAAACTGCCGAAGGCGGCGCGCCAGTACCTTTCCTTTCTGGAAGACGCCAGTGGCACGCGCATCGGCATGGTCTCCACCGGACCGGGCCGTGAGCAAACCATCCTGGTCGACGAGTTCGCGGCCAAGTTGGCGGAATTGACCGGAACCAAGACCAGGGGGCAGGCGAAAAACTGAGGACGGAGCAAGCGATGGTCGTTCTGGCTGTGACATGGATGGCAAAAGTGGGTCACGAAACCGAAGTGGCCAACCTGTTTTCGAAACTCACCGAAGAGTCCCGCAAAGAGCCGGGTTGCGTCATCTACCAGGTCCACCGGCACAAGACCGAGCCTCGCCGCTTCTTCATTTACGAACAATACAAAGACGACGCTGCGCTCGAGGCCCATCGCGCCGCACCCCACTTCTTGCAGTACGCAAAGAAGGAATTGCCCCGCCACGGCGACCGCGTGGAAGGGCAATTGTACGAACCCCTGGCATGAACGCGTGGCCCGGCGCCTACTTTGCTTTGTCCGCCACCAGCACGCCGCCGGACGCGTAGCCTTCTTTCGACACCTCGTGAAAAGTCACGACCACGGCTTCCCGCTTGGCTCCAGCTTCTTCCACCATGACGTCGGTGAGCCGCTGTGCAAGTTTGCGCTTCTGGTCGACAGTGCGTCCGCTGAGCATCGTGACTTGCACTAGAGGCATGAAGTCTCCTATTTCGCCAGTTCGTATCCCGCAAAGAAGTAGCTCAGCTCGAAGCGCGCGGTGTCATCGCCATCCGAGCCGTGAATCGCATTGTGCTCAATGTCGGTCGCCCACTTTTTCCGGATGGTGCCTTCCTCGGCCTGCGCCGGATTCGTCGCGCCCATCAACTTGCGCAAGTCAGCAATGGCGTTTTCTTTTTCCAGAGCCAACACCACAATCGGCCCGCTCGACATGAAATCCGTTAACGAGTTGTAAAACGGCCGGTTCGCATGGACGGCATAGAACTGCTCCGCCTGATGCTTGGAGATTTCCAGCATCTTCATGGCAAGAATCCGAAAGCCGTTCTTCTCGAACTGCTCAATAACGTCGCCGACAGCGTTCTTGCGCACCGCGTCAGGTTTGATGATGGTAAAAGTCCGTTGCAAGGTTTTCATAGTTTTTTATCTGAGAACTGAGAACTGCGATCTGACAACTGTTTCTTACACCTTAACGCCCATCGCCGCTACCACGGTCTCGCCAATATCCGCCGGTGATTTCGCGACGCGGATTCCGGCCGCTTCCATGGCTTTGATC
>JBAWFN010000054.1:0-53211 GCA_049591935.1 Terriglobales bacterium
TTCATCGCCCGCTCCACTGCGGCCTTCCGGTAACAGATCATGCTTGGCATGGTCTCCTACCTTCGCCGCCCGCAATGCGGACAGATCATGTGCTATCTCAACCGGACATATCATGTGCTAACGACACTCCGCCCGCAATGCATTGACTCGCGGCGGCTTGCCGCCTAACATGGGTCGCGCACGGAAGCATCTCCGGTTGAACAGTCAAGAATGATCGGCGAAACCATTTCGCATTACCGCATTGTCGAGAAGCTCGGCGGCGGGGGCATGGGTGTCGTCTACAAGGCCGAGGACGTTAAGCTGCACCGCTTCGTCGCCTTGAAGTTCCTGCCCGACGACATTGCCAAGGATGCGCAGGCTCTCGCCCGCTTCCAGCGCGAAGCGCAGTCCGCTTCGGCATTGAATCACCCCAACATCTGCACCATCTACGAAATTGACGACCAGCATGGGCAAACCTTCATTGCCATGGAGTTTCTGGATGGCCTGACGCTGAAGCACCGCATCGCCGGGCGTCCGCTCGAGATTGAGGCCGTGCTATCTCTGGGCATAGACATCGCTGACGCGCTCGACGCCGCTCACTCGGCCGGAATCGTCCACCGCGACATCAAGCCTGCAAACATCTTCGTAACCAAGCGTGGCCACGCCAAGGTTCTTGACTTCGGGCTGGCGAAAGTGACGCCCGCAGCCGCATCGAAGTCGGCAAACACCGTGACCGGCACCATCGACGATCAGCACCTCACCAGTCCCGGCTCCGCGGTCGGCACCGTCGCGTACATGTCGCCCGAGCAGGCCCGGGCGAAAGAACTGGATGCACGCAGCGATTTGTTTTCCTTCGGCGCAGTGTTGTATGAGATGGCGACGGGCACCTTGCCATTCCGCGGGGATAGTACGGCAGTCATCTTCAAAGCTATTCTGGACGCGGAGCCTACGCCCGCGGTGCGTTTAAATCCTGACCTTCCGCCCAAGCTGGAAGACATCATCAACAAAGCTCTGGAGAAGGACCGGGAGCTGCGCTATCAGGGTGCGGCAGAAATGCGGGCTGACCTGAAGCGGCTAAAGCGGGAAACGGAATCGCGGCACAGCGCACCGGCAAGTTCCGGACCAGTGGCGGTCATTCAAGATATGCCAGTTCCGCCTGCGCCTCCTGTCGCGCCTTCCTCGGGAAGCGTTGCCGCGGCCCCCGTTTCGTCCTCGGTTGCGGTTGCACCGAGTGCGGCACCGTCTGGCTCAAGCTGGAAAGTCCTGGTCCCAGCGGGTGTCATAGCGATAGCCGTCCTCGTGGGCATAGGCCTCTACCTGCGCTCGCGCTCCTCGACCCCATCGACAACCGCTACACCGCTCACCGAGAAAGACACGCTCGTTCTCACCGACTTCACCAACACGACCGGCGACCCGGTCTTCGACGGCACCCTCAAGCAAGCCCTCGCCGTCGATCTCGAACAGTCTCCCTTCCTCAACATCCTCTCCGACCGGAAAATCGGCCAGACGTTGAAGCTGATGGGACGCGCGGCCACCGAGCATGTCACCGCCGACGTGGCTAAGGAGCTCTGTCTGCGCACCGGAAGCAAAGCCATTTTGGCCGGGTCGGTTTCGAGCCTTGGCACTCAGTATGTGGTCGGTCTGGAGGCGGACGCTTGCAGCACCGGGGACACGCTGGCCAAGGAGCAAGCTGAGGCAGCCAGCAAAGAGGGCGTACTCAAGGCATTGGGTACGGCGGCCACCAGCCTGCGCGCCAGACTGGGAGAATCTCTGGCCTCGGTTCAGAAGTTCGATGTGCCGGTAGAGGCCACTACGCCGTCGCTGGAAGCCCTGAAGGCTTACAGCATGGGCATCACCACCGGACGCACCAAGGGCAACGCCGAGTCGATTCCCTTCATGAAGCGGGCCCTCGAACTCGACCCGAACTTCGCCATCGCCTATGCCGGTCTAGCTGTTATATACGGGAATCTTGGACAGGCGAGTCTTTCGGCGGACTATGCCAGGAAGGCCTATGACTTGCGTGACCGCGTAAGTGAACGCGAGCGGTACCGCATCTCTGCTCTGTACTTTGAAAAGGTAACCGCTGAAGTGGAGAGGGCCACGGAAGCCTACGAACTGTGGGCGAAAAGCTACCCGCGTGATCTGGTGCCGCATACAAATCTCGGTAGTCTCTATGCCGGTCTGGGCCAATGGGAGAAAGCGATTGCGGAGACCGAAGCGGCGCAACGGCTGGAACCCACGATCGCCGGCTATTCAAATCTGGCAACCAACTATATTGCCGTCAATCGGCTCAAGGACGCGCGGCAGACGATCCAGGAGGCACAGCAGAAGAGCTTCGATGACTTGTTCATTCGATCCGATCTGTATTCCTTGGCTTTTCTTTCCGGGGATACGGGGGAAATGGACCGCGACGTGGCCTGGGCGGCGGGCCGCCCCAGCGAAGAAGACCAGATGCTCAACCTCCACGCCGATACCCAGGCCTACTACGGCCACATGGAAAAAGCCCGCGACCTAGCCCGGCGGGCTACCGACTCCGCCGTGCGGTCGGATGCCAAAGAAACTGGTGCCCAGTGGCTCGCTTATCAGGCGCTTCGCGAAGCCGAACTGGGCAACGTTACTGCTGCCCGGCAAGGCGTTGCCCGTGCGCTGGCGCTCGCCCCCGGGCGCGATGTCAAAGTCATCTCCGCCGTGGTGCTGGCACGCAGCGGCGAAACCGCTCAGTCCAGAACCATCCTCGAAGCGCTCGAAAAGTCCGAACCCACCAACACTTATCTAAAAGTGTATTGGTTTCCAGTGATCGAGGCGTCAATAGCGATGGCACAACAGGCGCCCGACAGAGCGATTGTCGCGCTCGAACCCGCCCTCCCCTACGAACTCGGGAGTCCTCCACCCGGAGCCACCACAATGTATCCCGCGTACATTCGCGGCCTGGCTTACCTCGCCGAGAAGAATGGCCCCGCTGCGGCCGCGGAATTCCAGAAGTTTCTCGACCATTCCGGAATCGTGCAGAACTTCCTGCTGGGTTCGCTCGCCCATCTCCAACTCGGCCGAGCCTATCTTATTTCCGGCGACACGGCGAAGGCGAAAGCCGCGTATCAGGATTTCCTCACCCTCTGGAAAGACGCCGATCCCGATATCCCCATCCTGAGAGAAGCCAAAGCAGAGTACGCGAAGCTGCAATGAGTGCTAGGAGTAGACAACGTCGGCCAGCACGTTTTGTCCGTGCTGCTTCCGGAGGGTGATCTGAACCTTCTGGCCGACCGGAAGAGCATTGCGCGCGTCGCCTTCGACCACCAGAGTTTGCGAGGACTTGCCGTCGCTGCTGAGAGTAACGATCGACTTGTTAGGCTCGCCGACATGAGCCTCGTAGAACACAACGTCCTGCACCCGGCCACTCTGCACCATTCCGCCTGCGACCGCGCGCGCACCGGAAGACGACGCCGACTTCGGCCGTTTCAACTCGAACAATGCCGTCGCTCCCAGAATGCCAGACATGGCCAGCAAAATCAGCGACATGAACAGGCCATCGACGGTGGTGAGAGAACCATAGACGGCAATCCAGAGGACACCGAGCAAGGGGATTCCTGCCAGCACCAGGAGAATGAGCAAGGTCATAGAACAGTTCTCAGAAAAGTACCAAGAAACAGACTAGCAGAAAAAAGTCGTGTTTTGCAGGTTGTGGCAGGCAGGGATAGTGGCTCGGCTTGAACTCTCTGCCTCGATACGTGGCGTCATCCCGAACGCCCGCGTTTTCACCAGCGGGCGGAGGGATCTCAAGTAGCACGATGTTGGAGGCTGGGAGATCCTTCGCTCCGCCTGACGGCTGCGCTCAGCATGACGCCCGATTTTTTGGGGCAGCCTCTATTTTCACACTGAGCCACTACCGGGCAGGGAGTATCGAAATCAGGCACACTGATCGCGCCAGTCGCCAATCTCCTTGAAGCCCTCGCCACGCGATTGTTCGAACAAGCGAACCCGATGACGAGTGTGCTCGAATTCATGAATGTCAGCCCAGACCTCGGCCCGCCAGGGCTCGTCGTGGACGGCGGTTTCTCCGCAACTGGCGCAGCGAGTATGGAATTTTCGGGTGTCGCTGCGGCTGTCCCGCGCGGCTGGAGCCGACCCGGTGGAACCGGGCAGTTCGATGAAAATGCAGCGCACTTCCTGGATATCGTCTTTGCCGTCGATGACATGCTCGTATCGCAGGAGGTAGCCAAATCCCAGGCGGTGGGCTTGAGCTTCGGCCTCGGCGCGGGTATGAAAAGGGCCGTATTCAGCCCGCAAAGACTCAGTAGAGTCGCACGCCATCCAGAAGGTTTCTTTGTGGGTCATTCCCTACCTCAGATCGAGACCACCGGGCGGGAGATGCGCGGGAGGCCCAAGACGTCGTGGTCTCATGAGCAATTGGAATGCCGCGCCAGCCACGCCAAACCCTTGTTTTATGGGTGCGGTGCGTGTTTCCCGGAGCCGGAATCGTGCAACCTTTTGCAGCGTTTTTCCCCCTAAGATTGCACTTTTGCGTACAGGTGGCTGAGCGGATACTTTGGCCAGGGCCCGATTTGCATTAGAATCACCACACCCAGAGGGCGTCCAACTCGATCCGCGGAGGGGTCTGAGAACCATGGGCAAGCGCCGGGAGCCGCGAGTCGACAAGGCGGTGCCAGTCCGAATCTTCGGCACCGACACCAACGGGCAAATCTTTTCCGAAAAGCTGAACACGCTCAACGTGAGCCGCCACGGCGCCGAACTGGGTGGAGTGCAGGCCCAGCTGAAGATGGGCGAAATCATCGGCTTAACCTACGGAACCAACAAGGTTCACTTCCGAGTGATGTGGGTGGGAGCGCCGGGCACGCCGAAACAGAACCGCATCGGGCTGCTCAACCTGTCGCCGGAGAAGGTGCTTTGGGACTTTGCCCTGCCAGGGCCGGGCATTGATGGTACTGGCACCGTCGCCCGCGATCCCCACGACCGCCGGGCGCATCCCCGGTTCAAGACCACGAACTCAGTGGAAATTCATCCCGAGGGGCAGGAAGCGCCGATTCGCGCCCGAACTGCGGATTTGAGCATCGGCGGGTGTTTCATCGAAATGCCCAATCCGCTTCCCAAGGGGACGCAGATCAAAATTGGAATCTGGGTGAATGACACCAAACTGTGGGCCAATGGCCGAGTCATCACCAGCACTCCGGGGTTTGGAATCGGAGTGCAATTTCTCCAGATTTCGGAGCAGGACGTAAACCAACTCCAGCAATTCCTGGAGAGTACCGTTCGCATCGCGCGATGAGCGCGGCCGGAGCACGGTTAGTTGGGCCGGTACAAGAGTTGTAGGGTTGGCGTGGTCCCGCCGGCCCCCACGGCTTGATGACTCTCGCCGGCATCCTGGCCCAAGCATCGTTCGATGGCTGCCGAAAGATACAAGTGCTGAACTGGCTTCACCAGATACGCCTGAGCCCCGAGTGAGAGCGCCTGCCGGATCTTATCGGGATCGTCCACACCGGAGCACATGATGACCTTCGCCCCCGGGTGAAGTTGTCGCAGAATTCGCAAAGTCTCAAGCCCATCCATTTCCGGCATCTGCATGTCGAGCAGCACGACTCTGGGAGCACATCCGTTCTGCATGCACCGCAACGCCTCTTTGCCATTGCCTGCGATTTCCACCTGATATCGATCCAGCTCCAGCAGCAGGCGAAGGTAATTTTGCAGTTCGAGGGAGTCTTCCACCACTAAGACCGTAGCTCTCGTTGGGCTAAATTCAGTAGCTGGCATTGTAGGATCACATAGGTTCGTCGACATTGCCCCACCTGGGGCCGGCATCGGCTATGCTGCCACGGAACACGCGGCAGCTGCTTCCAGATGATCCTGAACCCTCGGCGCGATGAGACGGCGAAACTCTCGGCTGTCTACGCTATGGGGTACACCCTCGTCAACCACTTTCGCGAGTAAAGAGCAAGCTGGGTTTTCTAGCACATGCCCGCCCTCCACAGCCTACTGCCCCGCGAACGGTGCAGAGCGTCGACTGGGCTGCTCGCTTGCGCTAAGTATCGCAAGCGCAATCGTTCCCCGGAGCTGCCGATCCATGAGCAAAACAACCCCTGGCTCGCTTCGCAGCCTGTGAAAAACTCGGCCAAAATCAGTTCTGGCAACCCTCTCACCATTCTGAAGTGCACCGACTTGGACCGCAGAGCCCATTTCCGGTCGGCTGCTCCTTGGCCCGGCTCACGAAGGCGCCAAGGGGAACGCCCATTACGTTCCCGGCTGCCAACTGAGGGGAGATCTCCACTCCGCCCCGCCATGGCTGGCCACGTACAGCGCGAGTTCGAGCCGGCTCCAAACCCCGAGTTTATCGAAGGTACTGCGCAGGTAGTTCTTGACCACTTGCTCCGTAGTACCGATGTTGTCGGCGATCTCGCGATTGGTGAGACCTTGCCAGACCAGAGTCGCCACTTGCGTTTCTTTGCCGGTCAACTGATCACAGGGCTGCACAGGAGGCTCCTCTCTGATACATCGCGGTGGCCAGCTTTACGCGCTTGCGCCCGTGCGTAATCCCGGCGCGCAGAAATAGCGTACGCAAATGCTGCTTCACCGTTCGCGGGCTGATGTCGAGTTGTTCGGCGATCTCTTTATTTGCTGCATCCCTGCACCAGCAGGTTGAGCACCTGTTCGTCTCTGCGAGTAATCTTGATCCCGGTAAGATCCACCATAGCGTCTCCTAGGCTCGGCGCATTTTCAAGTCGTCAAGCTCGCGCCGTCCTGAAAGCTCATGCAACCACTTCGCCAAACTTTCGCTACCGGACGCGAATGGCTAAAGACTTGTGATTGCTTAGTTTCATGGGCGCATGGTGCCGGATGAGGAGACTCCCAGGCGCCCGAATGGGCACCAACCGTTCCAGAACGGGTTTCGTCGTGCAGAGGTGGTGAGTGTCGAACTATTCGTAGCGCAGAGCCACCATGGGATCGACCTTCGCTGCCCGCAAAGCAGGCACGCAGCAGGCCGCAAGCGCCACCAGGCTGAGCAAACTCGCGACCGCAAGGAAGGTTACCGGATCAGTCGCTCGGACTCCGTAGAGCAGGCCAGTCATGAAGCGCGCCAGTCCCAGTGACGAGACTAAACCGAGGACCACGCCGGCGCCCGCCAAGCTCCCGCCCTGCCGCAAGATGAGCCACAGGATGTCCGAGCGCTGCGCACCCAGGGCCATGCGAATGCCCATTTCGCGGGTGCGCTCACCCACCACGTACGAGATCACTCCGTAAATGCCGACGCTGGCCAGCAGCAATGCAAGGCCGGCAAAAACGCCCAGCAGAATCATGGAAAAGCGTCGTGCGGCCAGTGATGTGGAAACAATTTCGTCCATGCTCTCGGGGCCGTACATGATCTGCTGCCTGCTCATCTGCGCACTGGTGTGACGCAGAGAGTCGAATAGACCGGGAGCCAAACCGGTGGAGCGCACTATCACTCCCGCCCCCGGAACCGTCAGCTTCATGACCGGGTCTCCCAGTTGCATGAACGAAAGATAGACTTGCGCGTGCAGGGCTTCGGAATCGTCGCGGTCGAGACCCCACTGTTTCACGTGGCCGACGACGCCGACAATCTCGGCGGCACGAGGATCGAAGTCATCCAAAAACAGCTGTTTACCAATGGGACTCTCATTGGGAAAATACTTGCGGGCAAAGGCATCATCTACCGCGACCACCAGAGGCGCATGTTCATTGTCCTGGGGAGTAAGGAACCGGCCTCGCTGCAACTGGATTCCCATGGTCGGCAGATAGTCTGGGTCAACAATATACTTGAGCGCCCAGTTCTTATCGTGCTCACTCGAGGGTTTGGGGTGGCCGGCGATCCAGAAGAGGGCTTCGTCATCGCCGTTCATGGGGAATGCGCCCCATGACAGCGACACGGATTGGACACCGGGGGTCGATTTCACCTTGTCGCCGAAGTCACGCCAGGCGGCGCGAATGGCAGCGGGGCTGGCTTGGGCAGTCGCCGGGGGCAGGGACACGTTGAACGTCAGCACGTTGTGTGAATCAAATCCGGGGTTCACGTTCCACAGCCGCACCAGGCTGCGGATCATCAACCCGGCGCCGGTCAAGAGCACCAATGCCATCGCCATTTCGACAACTACAAAAGCATTTTGTGCGCGATGATGAGCGCCGCTCACGCTGCGGGCGCCTTCTTTCAGAGTGCTATGCAGGTCCTGCCGAGAAGTTCGCAATGCCGGAACCAGCCCGAACAGCAGGCCGGCAGTCACAGAGATGGCGAGCGTGAAGAATAGAACCCGGCCGTCGAGTCCAACTTCCTGCGCGCGCGGCAGCGCCGCCGGTAGCAGTGCAAGTGCGGCGCGGGTTCCCCAGGCAGCAAGCAGCAAGCCGAGTCCGCCGCCGGCCAAGGCAAGCATGGTGCTTTCGGTGAGGATTTGCCGGACCAAGCGTCGCTGGGTGGCGCCCAGAGCGGCTCGAACGGCAAACTCCCGAGTACGCACGGTAGCGCGCGCCAGCATGAGATTGGCCACGTTTACACAAGCAATCAGCAGCACGAATCCCACCGCACCCAGTAACACCAGAAGCACCGGCTGAATGCCCTTGACGATCAGGGCCTTCAGAGGAATGAGTTTGGCGCCGATTCCGTGATTACTGTCGGGGTAGGCAATGGCGAGATTGCGGGTCACACGATCCAGATCCGCCTGGGCCTGCTCGATTTTCACTCCTGGCCGTAATCGGCCAACGCCATGGAACCCGAGCCCAGCGGAACGGTTCGTCAGCAACGGATTGCCCCACTGACCGATGGGGAGATAGACCTCGCTGGGACGAAAGCTGCGGCTGGAACTACGCATCAAGAGATCGAAGCTTGCAGCAACTACGCCCACGACCGTGTAATCCGTGCCGTCGAGAGTGATCCCTTTGCCGAGGACGTTGGGGGAAGAAGAGAACCTGCGTTCCCACAAACCCGCGCTGATGAGCACGATCGGGCTCGCGCCGACTTCATCTTCGCCCGGCGCGAAAAAGCGGCCCATGATTGGTTTCACGCCCAGTACCGAAAAGAAGTCCGACGAAATCAATTCCGCACTTACTTGTTCGGGCTCGCCGTTTCCAGTCAGGCCAACCGAGCTGCCGCGAGAAATTGCCATGGCGGAGAATGTTTTGTTCTCTTTTTGCCAATCGCGAAAGTTGGGATAGGAGATGGAGCCAGTATCAAAATTGGGCTTGCTTTCGTGGAGCGTGACCAGTTGGTCGGGATCAGGGTAAGGCAGGGGGTGCAACAGCACGCCGTTCACCACCGAGAAAAGCGCCGTGTTCGCGCCGATGCCGAGCGCCAGCGTCAGCACCACCACCAGCGTAAATCCCGGCCCCTTGCGCAGCATTCGGACGCCGTAACGAATGTCTTCTGTCAGTGTGGACATGGAATTCCCGTGCCCTTGCGCTGTGCAACCTGACTTCCGCTGCAAGGAATCCTAACTCACTGATTTTATGACACGTACACTACGCGGCCGAGGCACGCCTGTTCGCCCGCGAGATTCCAATGTTCAGAATCGAACAAAGCCAGCTGCGGTGTGGTCGGATGGGTAGAGAGCGAGTTCCGTCGTGGGGAAAGTGCAAAGTCTTGCGCATCAGGTTACGCTCGGAGAATGGTAAGAGTTACCTTTCCAGCGGATTGAGAACTGGCTGTGTCTCTGGCCCCGGCAGCTGCGCTCACCATAATCGCAAGAGCACAAAGCACTTTGACGCCGGCCACGGAAGCGTAGTGTGGCTTGACCAAGGCTGCTAGAATCAAGGGCTTGCAGGCTTGCCGCACAGGTTTGGACTGCCAATTGCACTTCCCCAAGGGGCGGTAAATTGAAGCGAGGAACACAGAGAAAGCGCTCAGAGGTGGAATCGCAAATGGCAAGTTTGCGCACGACGCCGGCCTTGGATGAGGCCACTTTCCAGCAAGTGCTGGAGGCTGCCTACGTGTTGCAGGAACGGAGCGAGTCATCGCCCCGAGTACAGCCCGCGCCTGCCCCCGTCGACACTCTGGCGGAAATTGCCACCACGCAACAACTGCTGCGCTCCAAAGATAACGACCTGAATGCCGCGGCACGGTTGATCGCCGAGCGCCTACAGAAAATTACCAGCGCCACCGGAATCGCGGTCGCCCTCATCCGCGAAGATCAACTGGACTACTGCGCGGCGGTGGGAACAGTTGCTTCTCTGGCGGGAATGGGTATGCCGATTGATTCCAGTTTGTCCGAGTTCCTGCAAACTGCTGCCGCGGACCCTGCGCTCGTCGGCGAACTCCTGAAGCGGCACGACCGCCAATCACCATTCTTGTTTCCGGTTTACCACGAAGGGAAAGTGTCAGGCTTGCTCGATGTGCGCTTTCCGGAGTGTGATGCCATTCCGGGACAAGAAGTGCAAAGCTGTCAAGTGATGGCCGGGTTGCTGGGCGAGGCCATCGCCCGCGCAGCCAAGGTGGAATGGAAGCAGGCCTTGGCGGCTGAGCGGGCCACGATGCTAGAGGTTCTGGAGCGGCTGCGACCGCAACTGGAACGGTTGGCAGCCGAGCCAGCAGAAGTGGAAGCGGAAGCAGAAGCGCCCGCAGAGACGGCTCTGCTGGAACCGGGAACCTCGGTCGAAACCGCCGAACCCATTCCGCAAAGCACCTCACCAGAAATCGAAGCACTGTTGTCTGCGATGAGCCGGGCGAATGAGCAAAACGATGTCGGCTCCAGCTGTGGACAATGCGGATACCAGTTTGAAGAGAACGAACTGTTCTGTGGCCGCTGTGGCACTCCGCGGTCCATGGACTCGCCAACTGAGGTCTCACAAACCGACGCACCAGACTCGCCGCTCGAAGAGTTGGCCGGCCTGAAGGTCGATTTGGAGGCGAACCCGAATTTGCTGAGTGAGCCTCCACTCCCTGCACCCCTCGAATCCGCCTTCACGCAGTTTTCCAGCGCGATAGCTTCGACAGATGGCACTTCTGCTCTCGCCCTCAGCAGCGTCGCGGAAGCGGTGAAAGTGGTTGCACCCGAAGTGCGGGAACCGGAGTCAGCCATGATGCAGCAGCAACCGGAACCGGCTGCGCCAGCGAACTGGACGTCGGCGAACCAGGCATTGCACTGGCTGCAGTCCCTGGAAAAATCCAACTCGCCCGGCCGGATTTGGCTGGCCCGGCACAGCGGGGATATTGCGATTGCACTTTCGGCAATCGTTCTGCTGGTTGCCCTCACCGGCTGGGGATTGCGTCCGAATCAGCCGCGCACCGGTACCAATCAGGCGTCCACGCTCACCCTCTTCGAGCGCATGCTCATCGGCCTTGGTGTGGCAGAAGCGCCGCCAACGCCGGTCGCGGCCGGCAATCCTAACGCCTGGGTGTGGGTGGACGTTCACACCGCACTCTACTACTGCCCGGGTTCGGACTTGTACGGGAAGACTCCGGGAGGCAAGTTTGCCCTTCAGCACGACGCCCAACTGGATCAATTTCAACCTGCGGCCCGCAAGAACTGCGAATAGAGGCTACCCATGGCACCAGCTTTCACCGCTCAGGCGCGAGCCAGACTCTCGTGCCGCCGGGCTTCGTACCACAACGCTAGTTCGACCCGGTTCCAGAGTCCCAGCTTGTCGTAGATGACACGGAGGTAGTTCTTGATGACGTGTTCCGTCGTTCCGATGGCTTCCGCGACTTCACTGTTCTTGAGTCCCTGGGCAACCAGGGCAATGACTCGCTGTTCGCGTTCACTGGGGGTTCGGGTTCCGTAGAGTTGCTCTGCTGGCATAGCTCCCTCCGGTACAACAGTGTGGCGAGCTTGACTCGCTTGATTCCGCTTCTGATCCCGAAGCGCAGGAAGAGCCGGTTGAAGTGCGCTTTGACGGTACGCGGTGCCATGTTCAACTGCGTGGCGATTTCTGCGTTGTCACACCCCTGCAGTAACAATTCGGCGATTTGCTGCTCCCGGAGCCCCATCCGAACAATCTTCTCCCTCATTCAACTACCCAATGCAGTATGTACTCTGTCCGACGCACGGTTGAATCGGTGCTCCGGGCACACCTTCGCCCTGCGGGCGCGAAGCACCAACATCCGATTGGCTTTAGGAAAAGTGAGAGCATTCCCATGGCCACCGTAAACGATTTCCTCAGCCCTTCCGGCTTCGGGTCAGTCCTGTGCGCCGTACCCCATGCCATCTGTGTTGGGCTGTGGATCTTCCTCGCAGGCAACTTCGGACTCGATCGTCCAGGTGCAGCTAACTCCGACAAAACACAACAGAAATCGAATCGGTGGCGGGGGCTGTTTGGAAGCATGAGTTGACAGCCGGCGAGGCACTCCCAGGTCGCCCTCTTTCCGGCTTCCAGCAACCCCTTCCGGTCGCCTGCCGGAATCTCGGCAGTAATCGTCAGTGGACGCTGCCAGCCCGCATCCCCAGCCCGGTTTCATGTCAAATTTCCCTTACGTCTGCCGCCCTTGGGAATTATTTACACGTGCATTCGCCTCGGCGAAAAATTCAGGTGCGGTGCCCTGAATGCATTACACTAGGGCGACTTCTTGGCTATGAAAGTATCTGTCGTCATGCCCGTCTACAACGAGCGCAACACTCTGCGCCAGGTAGTGGAGCGCGTGTTGGCAGTCCCCATCGAGATAGAAGTATTGTGCGTGGATGATGGTTCGCACGATGGATCGCGAGAACTCCTGGCGGAGTTGCAAAGGGAATACCGCCAGGTACAGGTCTTTCTCCAGCCGGAAAACATGGGCAAAGGGGCGGCGTTGCGGCGTGGCATTCAAGCCGCTCACGGTGACTTCGTGATCATCCAGGATGCGGATCTAGAATACGATCCCCTCGACTACCACAGCCTGCTTGATCCGCTGGTGCAGGATAAAGCCGATGTCGTCTACGGCTCTCGCTTCCTGGGAGCGGCGCCGCATCGCGTACTCTATTTCTGGCATTCCGTAGGAAACCGGCTACTGACCTTGCTTTCGAACTGCCTTACCAATATCAACTTGACTGATATGGAGACCTGCTACAAAGCCTTCCGCCGGGATGTGATCCAGTCCATCCCGATTCAGGAGGACCGGTTCGGGTTTGAGCCCGAGATCACGGTCAAAGTTGCCAAGCGCCGGCTGCGGATCTACGAAGTCGGCATCAGCTACTGGGGACGAACCTACGAAGAAGGAAAGAAAATCGGTTGGAAGGATGGAGTGCGGGCGGTGTGGTGCCTGCTGAAATACTCGTTCACCGAAAGCTCCGGTGGGAGGCCCTATGCTGTGCCCGCTCACCAACCGGTGTCACAGCCTCCCCAGAAACAAGCATCGAACGCCGGACGCTAACGCAGGATCCTAAGCCGCGCCGCTGGGCGGTGGCGCAGGTCTGCGGCCAGCAGGACGAACCACGACATGGGTGTTTTCCCTCCGATCACGGATATCGAAAAGGCGGACCTGGATGGGTCTCTGGTGCACGGCTTGGCTTGGGCTGGGGGTGTCCGCTGGGGAAGCCAACTCCTCACCTGGGCGTCGACTCTGATCGTGGCACGACTCCTGATGCCGGAAGACTACGGCATTGTGGGTATGGCAACCGTCTACCTCGGGCTGATAACTCTCCTCAGCGAATTTGGGGTCGGCACAGCCGTCGTCACTCTGCGCGAGCTGAGCCCCGATCAGCTTGCGCAGTTGAATGGCCTGGCGATCTTGCTGGGGTTTACCGGCTTGGTGGTTTCCTGCCTCGCGGCAGTTCCGCTGGGCATCTTCTTTGCTTCTCCACGCCTGCCCTGGGTGGTAATTGTAATGAGCACCACTTTCGTGATCTCGTCCTTTCGATCGGTGCCCTCGGCACTCCTGCAAAAAGATCTGCGTTTCAAACTGCTGTCGGTGATCGAGGGTAGCCGGGCCGTGGCGCTGGCCATCGTCACTGTTCTGGCCGCGTGGATGGGGTTTCGCTATTGGACATTGGTCATTGGATCGGTGGCGGGCGTGATCATCGACACGGGCTTGACTCTATCGCGACGCCGTTGTCCCTTTGCCTGGCCGCGCCCCAGTTCGTTGCGGCACACCATTCGCTTTACCGGGCACATTGTGATCAGCCGGCTGGCGTGGTACAGCTACTCCAACGCCGATCTTGTGGTCTCTGGCCGGGTGTTAGGGGAAAAAGCCCTAGGTGTGTACTCTCTGGCGTGGAATATCGCCAATATCCCCGTGGACAAGCTTGCCGGGGTACTCAACAGCGTGACTCCAGCGTTGTTTTCCGCGGTACAAAAGGAGCACGCTTTGTTGCGACGCTATCTCCTAAACCTCACCGAAGGCATTTCCCTCATCGCCTTCCCGGCGAGCCTGGGACTGGGCTTGGTAGCTCCGGAATTTGTCGCCGCCGTGCTGGGTCCGAAGTGGGGGCCTGCGGTTGTACCCCTGCGGCTGCTGGCTTGCTTCGCATCCTTTCGCTGTCTCGCACCCATGATTCCAGTGGCCCTCAATACCATCGGCGAAAGTCGTTTTGCCATGTGGAACTCCATCGCTGCCGCGCTCCTGATGCCCGCTTCCTTCCTGGTTGCCAGCCGCTGGGGCAATCCTGGAATCGCCACCGTATGGCTGCTGTTATATCCGCTCGTCGCCGTTCCTCTTTTCCATCGGGCATTCCGGAAGATGGATCTGCCCTGGAAGGACTACCTCCGGGTTCTGCGTCCCGCAATTGCGGGCAGCCTGGTCATGGCCGTCGTGGTGCTGCTGCTGAAGCGGTCGCTGCTTCCAGACCATGCGGCCGCGGCCCGATTGACGGTTGAGGTCTTGGGCGGAGGTGCGGCCTATGTGCTCACCACCGGCATACTCAACTTCAGGCGCAGACACCACCTGGTGAAAATCTTGCGGATGCTCCGCTCTCCCGTTTCCAGTCCGGCGCAATCACGATAATCTGTAAGCCGCCGCGCGTCGAGCCTACGGCTGCTGTGAGAGGACCTTATTTGGATCGCCGACTCCGTATCCTGATGGTAAGCCACACTTTTCCGCCGCTCGCGGAGGTGGGGGCCATTCGAGTAACACAACTTTGCCACTATCTGCCCGACTGGGGAATCGATCCCATCGTACTCACTGGCCGCGAACGCCCTAACGACGCACACGATTATTCTCGCAAGCTGCCCACTACCTTGCGCGTGCTGCGCGCGCCCGCCATGCCCACCCCGCTGGAATGGTACGCCGCGGCCAGGAGAAAGCTTGGTCGTAGTGGGGTTGCGCCCGACCCGGCCAAACCGGAACCAGAAATTGGTGAAATCGGCATGCTGCGGCGAAACCTCAGGGCGCTGATGGAATTTCCTGATCGTGATTGGGGATGGTACTGGCCCGCGATTCGACTGGGTGCGCAGGTGTTGCGCCAGGACAAGATCGATGCCATCTATTCCAGCGGCCCGCCGTGGACATCTCATCTGGTGGCGCGGCATCTGAAGAACAAATTTGGACTTCCCTGGCTCATCGACTTCCGAGACCCGTGGGCCAGCGCCCTTCCAGAAGAAACAAACCCAGCATGGTGGCACGACTGGGCAAAGCGGATGGAAGAGAGCTGTGTCCAGCACTCCGACTTAGTGCTCGGCAATACCGACCGCCTGACGGCTGCGCTTCAGCACCACCATGGCGGCCGGGATGCCGCTAAATTTCGCACTTTAACGAACGGGTTCGAGGACCTCGTGGTTTCTCCACGCCGGAAAACCGGCCCGAAGAGGTTGCTACTTCACCTGGGATCGCTCTACGCCCATCGCCGCATCGACACTTTCCTGATTGCATTGGCCGACCTGGTAAGTTCGGGGCGCCTGGCTCCGGAGTCATTCCAAGTCCTTTTTCAGGGGGAAAATGATCCATCCTACCTGGCGGAAGCTGCCAGACTCGTGCCTCAACTGATGGAAAACGATTGCATCAAATTTAATCCTCGCATGCCCTGGGATGTAGCTAGCCAACTGCTTTGGGAGACCGACCTGCTTCTGCTTTTTCAAGGCCGTCACGCGTTGCAGGTGCCGGCTAAATTCTATGAGTATCTGCAAACTGGGGTGCCGGTTCTCGCGGTTTCCGAAGAGGGAGCTCTCACCGAGGTGATGGACGAGACCCGAGCCGGAGTCTGGGTCCGACCTGGAGACCCGCGGGAAATTGCGGCCAAACTATTGCAAGCCCTCAACCGGCCGGCGCGAAACCCGGAAGAAGTGAGGAAGCAGTTCGCGGCTCGCTACCACTACCGGAACTTGGCCCGGGAGTTGGGCCTGTGGATTGAGGAAGTTTGCCTTCGGAACGGTTAGGCAAAACTGTTTCAAGATGCCAGGGTGTTTTGCCGCAAAGATTTGCACATTGCCGATCGGATTACAAGGCTGGCGCAAGATACTTCTCTAAGGGCTGTATTTACAATCGTTTGCAAACTCCTCCTTGCTGCCGTGAAGGAATGCGAATTGCTTTATACTTGGTTTGCTTCGTCCGGTTCCATCTAGAATTGATGCCATAGCCAATTGCGTAGTACTCTGGCAGGGCAACGCATGAAGGTTTCACCTTCCCTTCTGGAATCCGCAAGCGCTGAGCCTCGCATTTCAGTTCCGGAAAAAGGCCAGGGAAAGCCATTCAACCAATACTCTTACGAACCTGGGAGGTTCACGGATTTGACCGCTTCGAGCCATCTTATCCCGCCTCATGGCGGACAGCTTGTTGATCTCATTGGAACGCCGGAACATTCGGCGGAATTGAAGGCGCACTCGCGCGAATGGCCTTCGTGGGATTTGACCGCGCGCCAGATCTGCGACTTAGAACTGCTGCTGAGCGGCGGCTTCTCACCCCTGCGTGGATTCATGACGCGGGCCGACTACGAAGGCGTATGCCACAACATGCGGCTGCAGAGCGGAGTGCTCTGGCCCATGCCCATCACGCTCGACGTGACCGAAGCCTTTGCCAAGACCCTGAAACCCGGCAGCAGCAAGATTGCCCTGCGGGATGCCGAAGGGGTGATGCTGGCCGTGCTCTCGGTAGAAGACGTTTGGCAGCCCGACCGCGCCGCGGAAGCCAAAGCCGTATTCAACAGCACCAGCGCGGCTCACCCCGGCGCCGATTATGCGATGAACCGGTCAAATCCGTGGTACGTCGGCGGAACGCTGGAGGGCCTGCAAATGCCCTCCCACTATGACTTCCGTGCCTTGCGATTGACTCCGGCGGAACTACGTGCTGAGTTCGCACGTTTGGGATGGCGGCGATTGGTGGCCTTTCAAACCCGCAACCCTATGCATCGCGCCCATGTGGAATTGACCTTCCGCGCCGCCAAACAGGTTGAAGCCAACCTGCTGCTTAATCCCTCCGTAGGTATGACGAAACCTGGCGACGTTGACTACTTCACCCGCGTGCGCTGCTACCAATTGTTGCTTTCGAAGTTTCCCGCGGGCACGGTGAAGCTTTCTCTCCTGCCGCTGGCCATGCGCATGGGCGGCCCGCGTGAGGCCATTTGGCATGCGCTGATCCGCAAGAACCACGGCGTCACCCACTTCATCGTGGGCCGCGACCATGCTGGTCCGGGCAAGGACACAGACGGAAAACCGTTCTACGGCCCTTACGAAGCCCAGGAGTTGTTCAAGAAGCACGAGGCCGACATCGGCGTGACCATGGTCCCGTTCAACATGATGGTGTACCTCGAAGACCAGGACCAATATGTCCCCGAGAACGAAGTGCCGAACGGCTCTCGCGTTCTGAACCTCTCCGGAACTGACCTTCGCGATCGCCTCAACCAGGGCCGAGACATACCGAGTTGGTTCACTTACCCGGAAGTGGTGCAGGAACTGCGGCGCAGTTTCCCGCCGCGGCATCGACAAGGCGTCACCATTTTCTTCACCGGACTCTCGGGCTCTGGCAAATCAACCATTGCCAACGTCCTCCTGACCAAGTTCCTGGAAACCGGCGGCCGCCCGGTCACCATCCTCGATGGCGATTTGGTGCGCAAGCATCTTTCTTCGGAACTGGGTTTCTCCAAGGAACATCGCGACATTAACATCCGGCGGATTGGCTACGTAGCTTCGGAAATCACCAAGAACGGCGGGATCGCCATCTGCGCGCCCATCGCGCCTTACGATTCAACCCGCAAGGCAGTCCGCGGCATGATCGAACCGGTGGGTGGTTTCATCCTGGTGCACATTGCCACTTCGGTGGAAACCTGTGAGCAGCGGGATCGCAAGGGACTCTATGCCAAGGCACGCGCTGGGATCCTCAAAGAATTCACCGGCATCTCCGATCCCTACGAAGAACCGAAAGACGCCGACGTGGTGATCAATACCGCCGATCTCAGCCCTGAAGAGGCAGCCCAGCAGATCATTCTGCACATGGAACGCGAGGGCTTCATCGGAGTCAATGGCCACAGCGCCTGATCGTGGAGCTGGTTTTCTCAACCGGATGCGACTGACGTTATGCTAATCGAGAAAATTCTAATCGGTTTTATGGTAGGCACCCTGATTGGAATGACCGGTGTCGGGGGTGGCGTCCTGCTGTTGCCCATCCTGATTTTTGTGCTCAAGGTACCGCCCATTCTGGCGGTTGGATCCGACGCGCTTTTCAACTTCGTCACCAAGATCGGTTCCGCTTGGGTACACGTAAGAAAAGGAACGATCAAACGCAGAGTGGTCATGTGCCTGGCTTCCGGAAGCATTCCCGGATCCATCGCCGGCGTCAGCTTGCTGGGCCATCTGCGAACCGTGTATGGCACTGGCGTCAACACCTTCATCACCACCGCAGTGGGCATCCTGCTGATCTGCGTTCCCACCTTGATGCTGTTCCAGCGCCGGATTGAGGAACATGTGGCGCATCGCCAGCCCACCATGAAGTCGATCGTCGGCATGGCATTCATTGGATTGCTCGCGGGATTTCTCGTGGGCATGACTTCGGTGGGTTCGGGCAGTATCATCATGATGCTTCTGCTCTTGTTTTACAGCTTCCCGCCCCGGATGATGGTGGGCACCGACATTATGCATGCCGTCATCCTGACCGGTGTGACCAGCTTGATGCACTACCACATCAACAACATCGATTTTTCCCTTGTGGGCGCGCTGGTAATTGGTTCCATCCCCGGCGGCCTCCTCGGTTCTCACTTAAGCACCCGTATGCCTGTGGTTTGGTTGCGGCGCATCCTTTGTACCGTTCTGCTGCTAACTGGAGCGCGCATGCTGTGGGCTTGATCGCACATATCCAAGACAATCATCCATGACAAAACAGTTCCATGCCGAAACCGTAAAGCGCATCCAGTCTGCTCTGGAGGCCGCTCGCGCAGTGTTCGGGCGCTTCACTGCCGGAGCCATCGATGCAGAATACAAGCTGGGACACGATCCCGTGACCGAAGCGGACCGAGCAGCCGATGCCGTACTCCACAAGGAACTCCTGCGGGATGGCGAGGGTTGGCTCTCGGAAGAGAGCGTGGATGATTTAACCCGACTGCGAAAGAGCCGGGTGTGGGTGGTAGACCCGCTCGATGGTACGCGGGAGTTTGTGGCTGGAATTCCCGAGTACTGTATTTCCGTCGCCATGGTCGAGGATGGCGTGCCAGTTGCCGGTGGAATTTGCAATCCCGCAAGCAATGAGATGTTCCTCGGCTCGCTGACCACCGGGATCACCTACAACGGCAAGCCGGCGCGGCCCAGCCAGCGAACCCGCCTCAGAGACGCCCTTTTGCTCGCCAGCCGCAGCGAAACTAAGCGCGGCGAGTGGAAACCGTTCGAGAATGCCGGATTCAAGATTCGCCCCATGGGTTCGGTCGCCTACAAGCTGGCCCTGGTGTCAGCAGGGTTGGCGGATGCGACTTTCACGCTGACTCCCAAGAACGAATGGGACGTGGCGGCCGGGGCCGCACTGGTGAAGAGTGCCGGAGGCTACGTCGGCACCCTCGATCATCAGCCGCTGCGTTGCAATAACCGCTCACCGCTTCTTTCCGGCCTGGTCGCGTGCAGTTCCTCGCTGCAAGGTGAGTTGCTGGCGCTGGTGAATGAACACATCCCGGCGGGCTCGCGGGGACGTTAGCGGCAGGTGGCCCTGTCTTTGTGTTTCACGGTATGCGCCTCCATCCCCATCCTTTCGTATTTGTTGCGAAAGCACGAGTCAGTGGCACCGGCAACCCATCTCTACAGTTTTCTGATAGGTCCCGGGTACTGCGATACCATGGGATCAACGGTCAACAGGGTGACACCCTCGACCGTCGCTTGCGCCACTAAGATTCGGTCGAAAGGATCCTTATGAATCGCTGGCAAGCTCTCGGTGGCCACGACGTGATCGCTGCTGATTGGCAATTCACTGTACCCGTTGTCCAATAGACCACGGCGGAGCAGGCGCGCATCCACCTGGAAATCTGCTCTGCCCAGACCGCGCTTAATTGCCACTTCCCAGAGACTGGCTGCGCTGAAGACAAGCTCGTTGTCCGGATCGTCAATTAGGGTTCGAGTTTTTCTTGAGAGGCGCCGGGGTTCACCGGCAGCCCAGAGGAGAAGATGCGTATCCAGCAGAAGTTTCATGCGTCACCGCCAAACATTCGCTCCATCTCTTCCTGGCCCATGCGGTCAAAATCGTCCGGCACAGAAATTTGTCCGGCCATGAAACCGAGGCGCCGCACTTGGGTGCCGGTGGGGGCGCTAAGGGCAATGACCTTTACGACGGGCTTCCCCGCCTTGGCAATAATGAATGTCTCGCCTTTGGACGCCTGTTCCACTAGTCTTGAAAGCTGGGTTTTGGCCTCGTGAATATTTACGGTCTTCATGGCAGCTCTTAGTAAACTTAGTTTAATTAGTTTAGTCTATCATGAACTGGCAATGCTCGACTAGCTGGGCGGTCAGAATCGTGCTGGTTCTGGGATGGCTCAGCATCGCTGTGCTGGACCGTTCGAATGCCGGTCCCTTGCCTCAGAACGCGGGATCCGCTCCCCAATTCGACGGCCCGTCGGAGTTGCCCCGCGTTTACGTCCGTAGCTCCTTAGCCGACACTCCAGCGCCTGGCCAAACTTTGCGGCTGAAGGAGGGAGAAGACTTCCAGAAAACACTCGATGCAGCGTCCTGCGGCGATACCATCGAGTTGCAGGCAGGCGCAACCTTTCGCGGCCTGTTCAAGATTCCGGCAAAGCCTTGCGACGATTCCCACTGGATCATCATTCGCACCGCCGCCTCCGACCGCGACTTGCCGCCGGAAGGCACTCGCATCACGCCTTGCTATGCCGGAATCGAGATGCTTCCGGGCAGGCCGCTGTTTCATTGCACTTCGACCAACAAGGTTCTGGCCAAACTCTCCTATGCGGGAAACAGTGGCAGCGGCCCCATGGTTCTGGCGAATGGCGCGAACCACTATCGCTTTCTCGGACTGGAGATCACACGCGAGTCGCCGGGGGCGACAATCTACAATCTGGTGTTGCAGGAAGACGGCGGAGACGCGAATCATTTGGTCCTCGACCGCGTTTGGCTTCACGGCACGCCACAGGATGAAACCACCCGCGGAATTCTTCTGGGAGGAAGCTCTCACGTCGCCGTAGTCGACTCTTTCTTTTCCGATTTCCACTGCACCGCCGGAACCGGCTCCTGCACGGACGCTCAGGCCATTGCGGGCGGCATGGGAAACCGCCCCATGGGCCCTTACAAAATTGTGAACAATTTTCTGGAGGCGGCGGCCGAGAGCATCCTTTTCGGTGGCGGATCCGCCACGCAAGTACCAACGGACATCGAAATCAGACACAACTATCTCTTCAAACCCGTGAATTGGCGTCCGGGTGATCCCCACTTCATCGGCGCTGTCAACGGCCGTCCCTTCATCGTGAAAAACCTGTTCGAGCTCAAGAATGCGCAACGTGTGCTTTTTGAGGGCAACGTGTTGGAGAACACTTGGGGAGGATTTTCACAAACCGGTTTCGCCATCCTGCTCACGCCCAGAAACCAGGGCCGCGGCACCTGTCCTTTCTGTATGGTCACCGATGTCACCATCCGCTACTGCAAAATCAGCCACGTGGGCAGTGGCTTTCAGATCGCCAACAGCCGTGACGATTCTGGCGCCGCGGCCCGGGCGGGAGAACGGTACAGCATTCACGACGTCATCGTTGACGACATCGGCAAGCCGGCTTCGCAAGGCTTTGGAACTCTGGCCCAAGTCTCCATGGATGCGCCGGTTTTGCGGGCGGTTGCGCTCGACCACATTACGGCTTTTCCGCCGAAATCGCTGTTTCTCATCGGTGGGCCGCCGAGCCGGGCCATGCGCGATTTCAGCTTTACCAACAGCGTTGTGACCGCAGGTGAATATCAATTCACCGCCACCGGAGGCGGCCCGCAACTTTCCTGCTCGTCGGAGCCGGGCGGCAATGACCCCGCGGATATGCTCCAGGATTGTTTTGCGTCCTATCGTTTCGATCACAATGCGGTCATTGGTGGATGGAGCAAATGGCCGCGCGGAAACATTTTCCCCAAACATCCGCGCGACGTCGGATTCGGCAACTACAGCGATGGCGATCAGGGCGATTACCGTTTGTCAAAGCCCAGCCGTTTCCGAGGCGCTGGCGCAGATGGCAAGGACCTGGGCGCCGACATCGACGCGGTCAATCGGGCCACAGCGGGAGTTCAGTAGTCGAGCTGTGGTCGAGTCCATCAGCGACTGTTGGAATGGGACGCGGGTACGGGTTTTGCAGACGCCACGGCCGTCTGCGTCGCAGAATTCGTTGCTGCATGCAGAAAGTTGCGGTGCCAAAGCTCCAGCACCAGCATTCGCCACAGCAATCCGGAGCGATCGCGGCGCCCACGCAAGTGTTCGGACAGCAGCGTACGTACGGCGTCAGGCTTGAAATAGCCGCGCTGCAGGCTCTGCGGCTCCAGCAATACAGACAGCAACTGCTCTTTGAGTTCGTTTTTCATCCACTCCGCCAACGGGAGCGCGAAACCCTGTTTCGGCCGATGCAGCGACGTGGACGGAATTCCCAGCCGTTCTGCCAGCTTTTTTAATAGATATTTTCGCGTTCCATTTTGTGCCTTCCACGTGACAGGCAGTGCGACCACCCACTCCACGAACTCGTGATCGAGCATCGGAACTCGGACTTCGAGCGACGTAGCCATACTCATGCGATCGACCTTGGTGAGGATGTCTCCCGCCAAATAGGTCTTCGTGTCCAGATACAGCAACTTGCTAAGCGTGTCGCTGGCGGGTGCGTCATCGTAATAGCGCCGGAACTGCCCCAACGGGTCCGGCTGCCCCGCAGAAGCTTGCAGAAAATCCGCAGTAAAGAAGTTTTTCTCCCGGTGCAGAGCGGGGAAGATGGATAGGTCATCCAAATAACGCTCGCGGGCAGAAAGCGACGCATTCCACGCCCGGTTCTTGCCGTACGTGCCTGGGGGCAGATGGTGGTGCAAACGCCGTCGATAAAGGCGGCCCATCCAGTCCGGTACGTGGTCAAAGTGACGATGACTCATCGCCACTTGATAACGGTCATAGCCGGCGAACAACTCATCTCCTCCGTCGCCCGAAAGGGCAACCGTCACCTGCTGCCGCGCCATGCGACAAACGTAATACGTCGGCAGCATCGAGGAATCGCCGAATGGCTCCTCCAGCATTCCTGAAAGAAACTGCAAGGTCTCTTCCATGTGGGGTTCAACCAGCAGTTCCTGGTGTTCGGTGCTGAAATGCTCGGCCACACGCCGCGCGTGCACCGACTCATTGAACTCATCCGCGCGGAAACCGATCGAAAACGTCTTCACCGGACTACGACTCGCCCCCGCCATCAATGCCACCACAATCGACGAATCCACGCCGCCGCTCAGCAGCGCTCCCAGGGGCACATCGCTGATCAGCCGCATACGCACGGCCTCGGCCAGTTTGCGCTCGAGCTCTTGCAGGCAGTCTTCCTCGGACATTCGTGCCTGCGTTCCGTAGGCGGGAACGTCCCAGTATTGCCGGATGTTGCACCCATCGCCGTCATACTCCAGAAGATGTCCCGGGGGGAGCTTATGGATTTGCTGGAACACCGTGAGAGGATCGGGAATATATCCGAAGTAGAAATACTGCAACAGCCCGTCCGGATTCACTTCCGCCAACTGTGGTGCGATTGCCAGCAGCGCCTTCATCTCGGAAGCGAACAGCAGGTGGCCCCGCGACCACGCGTAGTGCAACGGCTTCTTGCCCAAGCGATCTCGCGCCAGCAGTAATCGGCGTTGCGTCCTGTCATACAGGGCAATGGCAAACATCCCCCGGAGTTTCTTGACACAATCAGCGCCCATCTCTTCGTAGAGATGGACAATCACCTCAGTGTCGCTGTGAGTGTAGAAACGGTGCCCTCGGGATTCGAGGTCCCGCCGCAGTTCCGGAAAGTTGTAGATCTCGCCGTTGCAGACTACCCAGACGCTTTCGTCCTCATTGTGGATGGGTTGGTGCCCACCCGCGACATCAATGATGCTCAGCCGGCGCATTCCCAGTCCCACTGGCCCTTGGGTGTAGATGCCCTCGTCATCGGGTCCGCGGTGAACCATGGTCTGACACATGCGATGAACCTCGCCTGCGTCGACCACGTCCTCCGCTTTACCCACGATGCCGGCTATGCCACACACGCTATCTCCACCCTTTCACAAATTTCCCCGTGCCCCGTTTCTGCAGTCGACCAATCCTCAGCGATTCGGTGCAGCCTGCTTGATCGGACTTCGGAACCGCGCCGCCATTGCATAACTGTCGCTCGGGGTCTTCCCCTCGAACCCTGCTTCGGACGCGGGCGACGAAAGTCCATACAGGGCAGACGTATATCCCACCATAAAGTACGGGAACAAGTTGTACTCAGTGCTTGAGAACATAGCCCCCACCAGATATGCCGCCAGGCTGGCCCATAGTGCACCGGTGAACAACTGCACTTCCTTGCTTTGGGCATAGGTCGTCGTCTGGCGCACTCGACGCAGGTTTCGAAATGCCAGTGTCAGAATGATCAGAAACAAGATCAGTGCGGGGAATCCAGCCTCCGCGGCAAATTCGGTGTAGGTGTTGTGGGTGACATGCCAGGACTCGGTCACCGCAGGAAAATTCCCCGGCCCCACGCCGAAGATAGGATGATGGATCGCCAACTCAACGCTCGACACTAGAAGTTGACGCCGTGCTTCCCAGGAAGCCTGGTCCTCCGCGTCAACACCCCCGCCCTGCACAATGCTCTGCAAGCGGTTAAGGTAGTGCGGGGTTGAGACCGCCACCGCCACTGAGGCGATGCCCAATATCCCCGTCAGCGCGACCAGCGCGACACGTTTGCCGCGAATCCCAAACTCCCAGAAACAAGCTAGCAACGCGACGCTCATGGCGATGAATCCGCTGCGTGAAAAAGTCGCCATCAACCCATACAGCATGCCGAGCAGAGCGATCGTCCAGAATGCCTTGCGCACCGGCCCGCGTGCGGCCAGTAATAACGCCAGACACAGAGGCCAGTTGATCGCGATATCGACTGCCAAGTCATTGGGGTTTTCAAAAATTCCTCCCAATACCCCGCCCAGACGATCTCCACCCGGCCGCAGCGCAATGGATAACCAGGTCATGATGGCCACTGCCGCCGCCTGCACCCAAAGCAGCCTGCGCAATTGGCTGACATTCTGCACCACCATGGCGACCAGCAGTGCGATCACGACCGCCTTGGAGAATTGCTCGAACACCACGGCAAAAGATCCACCCCTCCAAAAGGCAAAGGGGATGGTCAGGCATAAATCAGCGAAAAGCAGCATGAGCAATTTGATTTCAATCGGGACTTTCACTTTCAATCTGCGCGTCGCCAGTCCCGCGATCACAGCGATCAAGGCGATGCCACCAACAATTTTTTCCACTGGAACGACAGCCAGCTCCGGAATCACATCCTGCGGCCGGGTGTAATACAAGAAGGAAAACACAACCAACGCATGGTAAGCGAGACTGGAACCTTGCTTCTTCGGTTTCAGTGTTCCCGGGCCGACGGCGGGCGTTCCCCTCTGTCCCACTCTTTGCAGGCCGCGATTGCGCCAGTCGGCAAGCCTCATCGGCCCCACACCGCCTTCCGTCCGGTTACAAAATTGACGAATGCCACCAGCGCTGCAGTGTTCAGAAACACGAAGGTATACGCAGCATTTGCCAGACGTGCGAGCAGCCCTGTTTTCACACCTGCCACCGCCAGCAGGCTCAGCCCGTAAAACCCAAGCTGTAGACCCAGGGCAAACCGGTAGATGGGCCCGGAAAGGACTGCTGAACCAGCCAGGACTATGGCCAGGGCAAAGGGTATCAACAAGCGCAGCAGTTTATGGCTGACAAATTCAAAGCGCACTGGATTCTCAGAAGTCAGCAACCACGGAGCTAGCTGGAGCAGTTGATAGTTGCCGCTCAGTGTTCTCACCTTGCGGGCAAACTCACGCTCGCGGCCCAAGTCCGCACGGTCCCACGCTTTGGCGCGTCCATCGAACACCACCCGCGACCCGCTGCGCGCAATCTGGAGCGGGACATAAACATCGTCCAAGATGGTTTCCGTCGGAATCGGCGCCCACAAGCTCCTGCGCACCGCATAGAGTGCGCCTGTGGCTCCCACCACTGACCCTGTAGCCGACTCCCACTGGCGAATTTGTTTTTCGATGCTCCAGTACAAACCCAGCCCGTTGCCCGATTCTGGGGACTTTGGATCCCCCAGCATCAATTCTCCGCTCGCGCATCCCACTTGAGCATCGGCAAAGTTCTCCATCAGCAAGCGTAGAGAATCCGGGTGCAGAAGCTGCCTCGCATCCGTGAACACGATGATCTCTCCCTGTGCCAACTCCAACGCGTCATTCAGTCCGGAAGCCTTCCCCCCAGCAAGCTGCTTGAGCACAACACTGACCCGCGGATGGTGCGCCTGCTCACGCAGGATGTCTTCAGTCCGATCACTGGATCCGTCAGAGACCACCACGATCTGCAGCAGGTCGGCGGGATAGTCCAGGCTTAACAAGTTCTCCAGCTTCCGTTCAACTACCTGCTCCTCATTTCGCACGACCATGACCATAGAGACCGCAGGCAGGAATAAACCCCATCGTACCGGTCGCGGACGACGGCGGCTGCGCAACCACAACCAGGCAGGATATCCGAAATAGGTGTAGGCAATGACTGCAACCGCGCACCAGAAGGCCCATTTCATCGCGCCCTCCGTCCCCGCAGCGCGATCTTGATGGCCGGGAGCATGACCGGGTAGACCTGGGAAAACCGTATCAAGCTCTACCTCTGAGCGGCTTTGCTGTCGCCTCGCGGATAAGTGCTGTAGTAATAGCGCTGATAGGGCATGGAACCGGATCCCACCCCATTCAGCACCACCCCTAGCAGTTGCTCATCGCTGAATTCCAGCCGCGCCTTTTGCGCAAGGTCAAAGGGAGTGACGTTGCTACGCACCACCAGCAAGATGCCATCACAACACTTCGCCAGCAAGCTGGCGTCCGTGACCGGCACTGCCGGGGGCGAATCAATGATGATCCAGTCGAACAGCGGTTCCAAACGCGCCAACAGAGACTTCAAACCATCCCCTGCCAGCAACTCCGCAGGATTCGAAACCTCGCGGCCAGACGGTATGAAGAAGAGATTCTCCATCGGCCCCCGCTGGATAATTTTGAACTCATCCGCCTGCTGCAGAAGATACTCGGAAAGTCCGGGACTGGCAGCGGTTCCCAGCGTCACGTGCAACCGGGCTCCACGCAGATCGGCATCTACCAGCAGCGCGCGCTGTCCCTGCTGCCGAACCAGCGCTTGGGCCAGATTAGCCGCGACGAACGACTTGCCCTCTTTGGGAAGCGCGCTGGTAATCAGGACCTTCTTCAGAGGCTGCCGCTCTCGCACCTGATAGAGGCGGGAACGCAAGGCGCGGAATTGCTCCGTCCCCTGCGCCTGCTCGTCCGGGCCAAAAAACAACATGGTTTTGAGGTCCGGGGTCCACGCAACTGGAGCACACTTCGCCGACCACTCCGCAAACGCAGGCTGCGATACGCGCAAGGGCCCGTCCAGGGTCGAAGCGTTCTCCGTGCCCCCAACCAACGTGAGAGGCGGTTCTGCAGACGTCAACCCGGACGATGGCTTGGGCAGCCCAGCCCGATTCGCCTGCGCCGCCTGTTCGGCTTCCGCCCGCTTCAGCGCCTCATGAATTCGGCTCACGGTTTCCCCTCTCCGAGGTGGTCGTTCTCGGCATCGCGCAGCCGCTCCGCCAGGTTCACCAGGGTTTCCGCGGTTTGGGCCAGGTTAAGAGCGGTCTGTGAGGAGGCCGCGAGCGAAATGGAAGAGCCATTTCCTTCCAATTCGAAGTCGCGGGCCACGGCCTTCACCCCATCCCCCGTCACCACGCGCTGCTGGTCGGCAAACGCATTGATGAGACAGTGCTCACAGATCAGGTTCACCACTCGCGGAATCCCGTGCGCATAGCGATGGATTGCGGACAGCGCCTCAGGAGTAAAGATCTCCTGGCCATTCGAGCCTGCGATGCGAAGCCGTTGTGCAATGTAGGCCGACGTTTCCTGCGCCAGCAGAGGTTGGGTCTTGGCGCGCAGCATCACCCGTTGACGCAATTGCCGGAGCTGCGGACGCCTGAGCTTGTCGTCCAGTTCGGGCTGACCCACCAGCACAATCTGCAGCAGCTTCTCGGTGAACGTCTCCAGATTGGTCATCAAGCGAATTTCTTCCAGAACCTCGTCGGAGAGGTTCTGCGCTTCGTCGATGATCAGCACCGCATTCTCGCCGGCGCGGTATCGTTCCAGCAGCCAGTTGTTGAAGTGCAAAACAATCTGGCTCTTCTCCCTCGAACTGGAGGGAATGCCGAAATCGGTCATCATGTAGTCCAGAAACTGCGGCACATCCATCATCGAGTTGAAGACGAACGCCGTCGCTACCCGCTGCTGCCGTAGCCACGACAAGAGCTTGTTAATCAGAGTGGTCTTGCCCGTTCCCACTTCGCCGGTCAGCAGGACAAACCCCTTGCGGCTCTGGATTCCATAGGTGAGACACGCCAGCGCCTCCTCCGTGTACTTCGTGAGAAACAAGTACCGCGGATCGGGATTCACGTTAAACGGATTCGCCTGCAGCCCGAAAAATTTCTTGTACATTCAGCCCTATACCTCGAGGATGCTCAACTTGCTCCGCTTGTCGGATGCGTTTGCCTGCATCGGCGGCTTCCTTTTGCCATTCTCTCCATCCTTCTTGCTGGTCGGATCGATCCAGGGCACGGTGACCAGGGTTGGCAGCGATAACGCCGCCAGCACATCCTGCTCGGTGCGCAGCGCCTTGTCTCGCATTTCCAGCCAAAGCGCCAATCCCAGACCTAGAGCCAAGCCGGCTCCTGCCCCACCCAGCCCAAATAGCAGCCGATTCGGAAAGCTTGGGGCATCCGGGAAACTGGCCGGGTTCAGCAGGCTCATCTGTTCACCCTGCTGGCGGCGCTCCATGTCCGTCTGAATTTCCGACGCGCTCTTCTTAACCATTAAGTCGTTGTAGACCTTCTGTGCAGTTTCGTAGTCACGGGTCAGCAGTTTGTATTGCTCTTCCACGCCAGGACTGAGGGCCAGCCGTCCCTGCGCGGTGCGGATCGCATCTTGCAGCCGTTGCTGCTCGCGAGTTGCCTGCGCAATCGTCCCGTCGTATTGGTGAATCTGCAGTCGCAACTGTTGGATTTCCGCCGGCTCATTCGCGCTTCCCTTTTCCGCAGAACTGGTCCCTTGGGCGCTGGCCGCATTGACCTCGGCCAGTTTTCGTTTCACCTCGGCAATCTGACTCTGGACCTTCAGCACGTCGGGGTGATCGTCGGTGTACCGCGTCCGCAGGATGATCAATTGGTTCTGCAGTTCCGCCAATTGCTTTTCCAGACTTTCCGGGTTCATGGCGGCCTGCGAAGCTTTCCATGCCGCCGATTGTTGCGACAGTATGGATTGCGCATAAGCCCGGTCCTGCTGTGCGCGATTCAAAGCCTGAGTGTTGGCATCGAGCTGAGCGTCCATCCCCATCAACAGCTTTATGTTGTTGTCTTCGTCGCCGGGCAGTTGACCAATGTACCTTTTTTTGAAGGTTGCAAGCCTGGCATCCTGGTCATCAAGCTCCCGCTTGGCCTGCTCCACTTGGCGCACCAGAAACTCGGTGGTGCTTTGCGCGACTTGTTCCCGGGTTCTGAGATTCTCTGCCAGCAACATGGAAGTCAGTTCCGTGCACACTTGCTGCGCCACCGTTGCACTATCGGCAGTAAAGTTCAGGTAAAAGCCGGGAACATCGCTCTGCCCCGTCCGGTGATTTTTGGAACCCGAAAGATCAGGAGCCACACCCTCGATCACGAAATTCTTTCGGATGCCATCGATGACGTCATCCACGCTCTTGCCCTTGGCCAGGCCCAGCCGATCGATCATGGGTTGCAGACGGTTTTGACTCAGCACCTGTTGCTGCATGGTGGCAATGCGCTGGGCAATGCCCGAAGTCACCACGGGTAGTACGTACCCCTCGGGAACCTTCTGGGTCTCTACCAGAATCAGCGACTGCGAGGTAAACCGCGGAGTAAACGCATACGACAGGAAGTACGCTGCCACCGGAACCAGTAACGCCGGCAACAGAATCGCCGGCAAGCGCCGGCGCAACATTGCCAGGTAATCATCCATCGTCAATTCGCGGTTCTGAATCATGTCAAGTATGTGAGTCGCGCCTGGAGCTGCAGACTCCTCTCGCCGTAAACACCGTCCTGCGACTGAGTTCGAGACAGGGCGTCCACCACTCCGCCTTCCCAGAAGTATCTCGGTGAAACCGGGCGGTTCCGGCGCAAACCGTTGATTGCTGCACGGTTGCTGCCATCCAGTCGCTTGCCGCTGTGCACCTGGAAAGCTACTACATGGGCCTTGTTTTCAGCTATTTACACCACTCCACCAGGCCTCGATTTGCCTTCCTGCCGCGCCCTTACCCTACACCAAACAGCATTAAAGGGAAACCTCTTTCCCGGGTTTTCCGGCGATAATCTGCAAAACTCTTCCTGCGGGAAACACCCTCACCCGCCCGATTGCACCCTTCATCGGCTTCGCATATCCTGAGTCCCTTCTCGAAAGTCTTTCGGTGAATTACACAGCCCAACCCGTGGCATCGGCCGCAACACCGGAAGAAGTTCCGTCCGGAGGGCGCGTCCGCAGTGCTACATGGTTGCGAGGCGGTGTCTTAGTTCTCTTGATCATGTGGCTGTATGGTCCGATTCTTTCTCGCCTGGTAGGACAGTGGTGGCACGATCCCAATTTTTCTCACGGATTCCTGGTGCCCGTGTTCTCGCTGTTTGTGCTCTGGAAAGATCGTGCGCGTATCGCAAAGTTTCCATCAGCACCCTCGTCCTGGGGACTGCTCGTCGTCAGTTTTGCTTTGTGCCTGTTGGTCGCAGGAGTGTTGGGCGCAGAGTTATTTCTTTCCCGGATATCGCTGCTAGTGCTGTTGGCAGGGCTGATCGTTTTCTTTCGCGGATGGCCGCTCTTCCGCGCCCTGCTGTTTCCCTGGGCCTTCCTGTTTTTGATGATTCCGATTCCCGCAATCATTTTCAATCAGATCACCTTTCCGCTCCAGTTGCTGGCGTCCAAGTTAGCCGCGTCGGCACTGCCTCTGCTCGGGGTTCCGGTGTTGCGCGAGGGCAACATCATCCACCTGCCGGCAATGCCTCTGGAAGTTGCGGAAGCATGCAGCGGCATCCGTTCCCTGTTGTCGCTCACCACGCTCTCGGTTGTATACGGATATCTGCTGGAGCCCCGCATCTTGATCCGTATTCTGCTGGCGCTGGCCTCCGTTCCGATCGCCGTAGTGGCCAACAGTCTGCGTATCGTGGGTACGGGACTGCTGGTGCAATACTGGGGCCAGGACGCAGCCGAAGGTTTCTTTCACACCTTCTCCGGCTGGCTGGTTTTTGTGGTCTCGATCATTCTGCTTTTTACGGTGCATCAACTCTTCGTCTTCGTCGCCAGACGGGCGGAGGAAAAACCGTGAGCCACTGGCGATTCACCGTCACACTAATTCTTCTGGCCGGAACTGCAATCTTCCTGCAAGGGCGAAAACAGATTGAGACCTTGCCATCCCGCGAGCCCCTTGCCCATTTGCCTCACCAACTGGGAGCGTGGATCGGAACCGACGTGAGCATCCCGCCCGACGTCCGCGAAGTCTTGGGCAATGGCGACTTCCTGCTGCGCACCTACACTGACCAGAGTTCCCCTACCGCGCCGGACGTGGATTTGTTCGTGGCTTACCTCCCCAGCCAGCGCGAAGGCGATACGCTGCATTCCCCGAAGAATTGCCTGCCCGGAGCCGGTTGGTCGCCGGTGGAATCCAGCCAGCTTTCGATTTCTCTGCCCGCTCAGCCCGCGTTCCTAATAAATCGTTATGTGATTGCGAAAGGCGACGAGCGCCAACTCGTGTTTTACTGGTATTGGGCGCACGGTCGAGCGCTGGCCAGCGAATACTGGGCAAAGTTTTACCTGATTGCGGATTCGATTCGTCTCAACCGCAGCGATGGTGCGCTGGTGCGGGTCGCGACTCCCTTGTCTGAAGATGAATCCCCGCAGAAGGCGGAGCACAGATTGCTTGAGTTCACGGGGAACATCGCGCCGCTGCTGGATCCCTATGTCCCGCGGTGAGAGCGTGTCAGGTTCCGGAGACATTGAATGAAACGTTTTCCCCTCGCTCGTCTCGCACTGGTACTGGGAGTTGTCGCTCTCTTCTTCCTGGGCTGTTCGCGCGACCCCAATGTGCGCAAACAGAAATATCTCGAAAGCGGGCAACGCTATTACGATAACGGCAAATACCTGGAAGCTGCCATTCAATTCAGCAATGCCATTCAGATCGACTCCCGCTTCGCTCCAGCCCACTACCAACTCGCTCAGACGCTCCTAAAGTTGCAACAGTGGACTCCGGCCTATCAGGAACTATCGCGCACCCTTGAGATCAACCCCGGAAACTACCAGGCCCACATCGATATTGCGAACCTGTTGATTGCGGGCCGTGACCTGAAGCAAGCTCAGGAGCACACCGACCTGTTGCTGCAAAAGCAGCCTGATAATCCCCAGGTCCACGGCGCGATCGCGAACTTGCTCGCCGCCCAGAACAATCTTCCCGGCGCCCTCGAGGAAATGCAGAAGGCCATCGCTCTGGGCCCGGAGCGATGGGACTTTTACTTGAATCTCGCCCTGTTACAGCTTCGTCTCAACCAACCCGATGCCGCTGAAGCCAACTTGCGAAAGGCAGTTGAGGTAGGCCCCAAGTCTACCCAGGCACAACTGGCTTTGGGCCGGTTCTACGAGTCTCGTCGCCGCTTCCCCGAAGCCGAGCAGCAATTTCGACACGCGATCGATGTCGCCCCCAAAGATCCCCAGCCCCGCTCCGCCATGGTTCGCCTCTACATGGAACAAGGCAAAAAGCCGGAAGCCGAAGAATTCCTCAAGAACGTGAAAAAGGATTTCCCCGATGATTCCGTCGGCTATCGCATGTTGGGGGACTTCTACTTCGCCTCGGGCGACCTCGACCAGGCCACCGCGGAGTACTCATCGCTCTACCGCCAGCATCCCAAAGACATTCAGGTGAAGAAGAATTACATTCAACTTCTGATTCTCAAGGATCGCATTCCCGAGGCGCAGACTCTTGATGACGAACTCCTCAAGGCCAACGCCAACGATGTGGAAGGACTGATCTATCGTGGCCAGATATTGATTCGCAAGGGCCAGGGAAACGACGCCGTACAAGCGCTCCAGAACGCAATCAAGAATGACCCCGACAACGCCGTCGCTCACTACCACCTGGGGCTGGCATTCAACCTCCTGGGCAATCTCGAACACGCAGAAAGTGAGTGGCGCGAAGCCGTGGGTCTGAAGCCCGACCTGACCGACGCCCAGCGCGCTCTCGCCGCCGCCGAAGTTCGCCGCGGCGACATGGACGCTTTGGAACAGACAGCAACTCAGCTCATCAATGGGATGCCGGTGTCGCCCGATGGTTACGTCATGCGCGCCGTCGCCAACACCAATCGCAAACGCTTCCCGCCAGCGGAGGACGATGTCCGCAAAGCTATGGACATCGCGCCGCAAAATCCGGCTGGCTATATCCAACTCGGCAACCTGCGGCATGCGCAGAAGAAATACGGCGATGCAGAAAAGGCCTATCTCGAGGCACTCGATCACGACCCCAACTCCACCGATGCTCTTCGCGGCCTAATGAACACCTACTTGATCCAGAAGCAAACCGATCAGGCCATCGCCGCGGCTAACGCACAAATTGCCAAGGCCCCCAACAACAGCGGCTTCTACGATCTTCTCGGAACTGCGCTCTTCGACAACAAGAAAGACATGAACGCAGCCGAACTTGCGCTGCGCAAAGCCGCGGACCTGGATAAGACCAATTCCGACGCCCTGCTGAAGCTGGGTGAGGTGCAGGCCGCCAAAGGCTCAACCGATCAGGCGCTCGCTACTTATCAGCAGTCCCTGAAAGATAATCCACGCGAACCCAGCTTTTACATTCTGATGGGCGAACTGTACGAATCAAGACAGGATTGGCCCCATGCGCAAAGCTCTTATCAGAAGGCGCTCGAACTTCGCCCCGGCGATCCTCTCACCTCCAATAATCTTGCCTGCGTGTTGCTGCAATCCGGCGGCAATGTCGATATGGCGCTCTCGCTGGCGCAAACCGCCCGCCGTGGCATGCCCGATTCCCCCAACGCCGCCGACACTCTGGGATGGGTCTACTACCAGAAAGGCGCGTACCGCTCCGCCATTGACTTGTTTCAGGAGGCTTTGCAATTAGCGGAGAAAAATAAAGCCAAAGACGACCCGGCCGTGCACTATCACCTGGGCTTGGCCTATGAGAAAACCAATCAGCCTGCACTCGCCCGCCAGCATTTCGAGCGCGTGTTAAGGATCAATCCCAACTACGCCCACGCCGCCGATGTAAAAACCCAACTGGCGCAGTTGAAATCCTGATTGTGTCGGCGCGGGCGTCCTCGCCCGTGCAGGAGCGCTAAGCTTTCATTCTCGATACTGCCATCCGCGCCGCATGGTACCCGCACATCCCATGCACTCCGCCCCCCGGCGGCGTCGAAGACGAGCACAGATAAATATCTTTCGCCGAAGTCGCATACTGCATCCGCGTGGGACGAAACAGAAACTGCCGCAGATCCATGGCCCCGCCACCAATGTCTCCTCCCACCAGATTCGCATCCATGGATTCAAGATCAGCGGGAGAAAATACCCTCCTCGCCAATACGCAATCGCGGAAGCCTGGTGCAAAGCGCTCGATCTGCGCTTCCATTCGCGGCAGCATGTCGAATTCTGACCGGTTGGGAACATGGCAGTAGACCCACGCCGTATGCTTGCCGCTGGGCGCACGTGTCGGATCAAACAAGCTCGGCTGCGCCAGAATCATGAACGGCCGTTCCGGGGGCTGCCCAGTTGCCATCGCATTCTCAGACGCCGCAATCTCCGCAAAGCTCCCGCCCACGTGAACCGTCCCTGCCCTCGCACATTCTTTCGCCTTCCAGGGAATCGGCTGCGACAGCGCGTAATCGACTTTGAAGACGCCAGGACCGTAACGATACTTTTCCAACCGCCGTCGATATGCGTTCGACAGCCGGCTTCCAGCGATCTTTACCAACTGCCGCGGACCGACATCGCAAAGTGTCACTTCGTAGCCGCGAAGCGCTTCCAAACTGTCAATACGTGAAGACGTCTTCACCGAACCGCCAAGTTTCGCAAGATGCGCACACAGGGCATTCGTAATCGATTGCGACCCGCCACGTGGAATCGGCCAGCCTACGGCATGTGCAGACACTGCCAGCAGAATTCCAAACGCCCCGCTCAACCGGTCGTCCATCTTGAGAAAAGAATGCGCAGCCATTCCGGCGAACAGCGCTCGCGTTCGTTCCTCTCGAAACCCATCGGCCAGGGATTCTGCCGAACGAAATGCATTCAGTCCGAAGCGCGCCATCAACAAAGGATGCCGCGAGAACACATGAACCGGCTGAAGTATCTCTGGCGCGAATTCCTGCCAATGCTCCACCAACGGCCCCACCAGCCGCCGCCAGGCTTTCCCATCAACACCCAAGGCCGCTTCGGCGTCGTGCAGATCACGCTCCAAGACCACCGCGGTTCCGTCGTCCAGAGGATGAGCAACAGGCGCGGGCGAATGAATCCATTCCAGACCGTAGTCCCGCAAGGGCAGCGAAGAAAAGAACGGCGAGCCCACCACCCAGGGATGCACTGCCGACCCAAAATCGTGCACAAAGCCCGGCAGCGTCAACTCCATGCTCCGCGCCGCCCCGCCCGCAGTCGGCTCCGCTTCGAACACATCCACGCCGAAACCAGCCTGCGCTAAGACAATGGCTGCCGCCAGACCATTCGGCCCCGCGCCCACCACACACGCTCTACGGCTCATCGCAAGCAGCTCCGCATGTCATCTCATGATGGCACATCCGCGCCATCTCCATCTGCTACTCGCGTGGTTCGACCGTCGGCATCTCGATCGCGCCAATTTTGCCATCGGCCGTGCGCTCCAGTGTCGGCGCATACAGGCCGCGCATCTCCCGACGCCACCACGCCCCGGTGAGCTGTTTCTCGGCAGCGGTCGTAAACCAATACTGCCAAAGGACGGCTCGAATCTGCCGCGGTGGAGCCTGCGGGAACGGATTCCCCGCAAACAACGCGAGCACGTCTTTATCTTTATCTTTATCGCCAGAGAGCAGCCGCACTTCGGTATTGAGCACAATCGGATATTCTCTCCACGACCCTAAAGAAGCGAACCACAGGTTCCAGTCAAAGCGGGGCTGATACGGTGCATAGATGCGCGGCGGCTGGCTGATGTCCTGCGGCTTGTAGCCAAACGGATATGCCACCCAGTTCTGCCCATCATTCGATCCCTGGAATTCGATCTCGTATCGCCCCCGAGTCATGACCGCAAACAATCCATAGCGATTTGCAATGCGGAATGGCTCAAGCGCAACAATAGGCTGAGCCGGCAGTGGGAGACTGCGCCAGAACATCCAGATCATCGGCACCGTGGTGGCGTAGAAAATCCATATAAGTATTGCCGAAGAAAAAGATAGTTTGATGGCGTTGTAAGTGGAGCGGAAGGGAGAGTCTGCGGTCGCAGGGACACTGGCGGACTCCGCTCCCACGTCTCGCAAAAGCGGCGAGACGAGGGGCTCCCAACGGTTGAACAATCCGTCATCCAGCAACAACACTCCCAGCGCCAGCACCAGATAATTTAAGAAGGTGTAGTTGGCAGTCAGGATGACCCCAACCTGCCACGGCGTCACGATGAAGAAGCACACGATGCGCCAGCGCCGCGGCAGAAGGAACATCCAGACCAGCCCCAGTTCAAGCGCCAGCGTCGCATAAACGCTTCCCGCATGGAACCAGTGCGGCAAGTGTTGCACATACCAGCCGATCCACGTGGGCAGCGGGCCGTTCTGGTAGTACTCGTCCATGGCGGTGAAGTTGCGCCACTCAGGATCGCCGCTCAGCAGCTTCACTGCGCCTGACTCAAAGTAAATCCGAAACCACTCCCAAAGCAGCAGGAACATGCTGGCGCGCGATGGCGGATGATCGCGGCCGAGTCCTGGACGAAATCCCGGCGGCGCAAAGAAAAGAGAGATGAACCCGGCTTCCAGCAACATGCCGTCGGATTGGTATCCGGAAAAATCCTGCGCCGCGCTGACGAACGACAGGAAGCACACGAAACAAATCGCCAGCATGGCGCGTGGCCAGAGATTTAAAACCAGCAGCAGCGACGCCACCATGCCGATCCAGCACAGCGCCAGCAGCATGTGCGAACCGCTGGAGAACCACAAAAGAGTCGGCGCATACCACACGCGGGAAACGTGTCCTAGGGACTGTGCCACCGCTTGCAGATACTCACCGGCGGGCAGAATTCCGTTCGGACCGATCAGTCCACGAATTTGAAAAACCAGCGGGAAGAATGCAGAGAAATAAATCAGGCCCAGCGCTCGCAAAAACAGCCAGCGCGGAATCAGGCGATTCGACGCGCCGCGCTCCCAATCAAACAGCCAGCGGAAGGATCCTGCCCAATCCATGACGGTGGGCAATTATATAGAGCCGAGAGGTCGGAGGTTAGGGGAGAGCGGACTACACCACGGCCGCGTCTTTACCAGCCTCTTCGCCGGCCACGGCCTCTGGCCGCTTCCGCGCAATGCGGTTGGGCGGCAAGCCGGCGTCGCGAATCTTATATAACAATGCCCGGTAGCTGATGCTCAGCGCCCGCGCCGCCTGCTTGCGGTTCCAGTGATGGGCTTGCAGAACTTTCAGGATGATCTTGCGTTCCAACTCACGCGTAGCTGCGCGAGTCACCTTCTTCAGCGAAATCGGTCCATCCAGGTTGATGTCCGAATTGTAGAATTCTTTTTCGTTGCGGGCGATCAGATCGTTGCTGATCACGTCCTCGCTGCCCAAGATCACGTAGCGCTTCATCAAGTTTTCCAGTTCGCGCACGTTTCCCGGCCAATGGTATTTCTGCAGAATCGCAATCAGATCGGATGACAAAGCCCGCGCCCGGCAGTTGTACTTCTGGTTGTAAAACTCCAGGAAGTAGTGAACCAAGTCTTCGATGTCGCCACGCCGCTCGCGCAAGGGAGGCAATTGTAAATTCACTACATTGATACGGTAGTACAAATCCTGACGAAACGTTCCGCTTTCGATTTCATCTTCCAGCTTGCGATTGGTGGCGCACACCACCCGCACTTCCACTTTCTTGTCTTCTTGCGCGCCGATGCGGCAGAACTGTCCGTCCTGCAACAACTGCAAGAGCTTCGATTGCAACGACAGATCAAGCTCAGAAATCTCGTCCAGAAAAAGCGTGCCGCGGTGCGCCATCTCTACGCGCCCCGGTTTGGAGCCGTAGGCTCCCGTGAAAGCTCCCTTTTCGTAGCCGAAAAGTTCGCTCTCCAAAAGCGTTCCTGGAATCGCCGGGCAGTTCACCTTGACCCAGGGACCACCCTTCCACGGAGACAGGGCATGAATCATGCGGGCGATAATGTCCTTGCCAGTGCCGCTCTCCCCTTGAATCAACACCGGGACGTTCGCGCCGGCCACTTTATTCATGCGCGCCCGCAGGGCTTGCATGACCTCCGACTTCCCGAAAACCACCGCATCCGGAGGAAACTCGCCAAGGGATTGAACCAGCGAACTGAACGAATTTGTCGTTTGCATTGCCATAAGCGCCTGCGATTCCCGCCGGCACGCAGGAATGTGCACCCCGAGCGCCAAAGTTTTGCGCTCTCCCGCTACCTACGCCTTGCTGAGCTTACTGGTTTATGATTCAGCAAGTTACAGGCAAACTAGCCGGCCACTACCGGCACAAAACGGCTGGAGTCTTCAGTCTCATAACTAGATTTTTGGGTAGGAAAAACTTTTCACACCGAAGAAATAACTTTCCTTCGCACCGGCGCTCGCGGAGACTTACCGTTGAGCAGCGCGTGGGAGAATCTCAGGCCGACAAGCTGGTAGGTGTCGGCGTGGGTGATCCACACGGTCTTAGCTCGCAAGTTGCGGCAGGACTTGGGCAAAAGCGTAGCCGACGCCAGAGGAACACTGGGAATTTCCAGCAAAACCTGCGAGGAGAGCGGCAAAGAGCGCCTCACTGCAACCAGGGCCCCGGTTGCGGAGATGTTCAACGCAGTGGCGAACTCCAGCAGTTCCTTCCCGCCCTTATCGCGGCTACGGACAAAAACCGGAATCGCCAGCGGCAAGCGGGCCCACTGGCGGCGTTCATCTTGCGATTGATTTCGATTCAAAATGAGTCCTCAAAGGGCGGAATACACCTGTTTTTACCGCATCTGGGGGGCCAAATGACCTGCTGAACTCCAGCCGTTTCGCGGTCAAAACCATCGCAGCCGGGGTGTTTATCGGGAAATCCGGCTGGAAACACTGAATTTCCATGACGAATGCTTTCCCATTTCTTCGCCCTGCTGACCGTCCCAACAAGTCTCGGTAAGTACTTTCGACTGCATACTTTTGCCCATGAATGGCAATTTGCTTGCGTTTTCCGTTGACAGGGGAAAACAGTCTGCCTTACCATCGATGAATTCCTCCCTCTCTGTCAACCAACTGAGTTCTGACCATGGCGGTAGTGCCAGAAAACACGTGTCTCCCCCAGATCACGGCTGCGGGAGTGGCGGATACCGGTTCGGCCAACAAGTCCGAGGCGGAACTGCCCCCGGACGCGGGTGCCGGTTACGAACTCTTGCAGCAGCAGTATTCCCAACTGCGGGAGCGGTTTTCACGCACCACGCACGCCCTGGCGTCCGCGACTCACGATCTGAAGACGCCGCTGGCTATTCTCAACGGATACGTGGAGCTCTTGCAAAGTGAGAAGTTGGGTGGGCTCAACGATCGCCAGCGCGAGGTCCTCCGCGATATGAACTCCAGCGGACGGCGCCTGGAGCACTTCATCCAGGACTTTCTCAACTACAGCGCGCTCGAGACCGGGCACGTAAGAATGCGCTTCGAGATGGGCGACCTCAACGCCTGCCTGTCGGAAGTTTGCCGGCTTTGGTCTCACCCCTTCCAGGAAAAGGGACTGGCGCTTTATTTCCTGGCCAACGACAAATTGACGGAATTCGCTTTTGATTCAGCCAAAGTCCAGCGCGTGGTTTCCAACCTGATCGAGAACGCTTCCAAATTCACACCGGCGGGCGGCACGGTCTGGTTGCACGCCGAACCTTACATGTGGGACCGCCGCGCGGCCAACCAGCCCAGTATTCTCACGGAACGGCGCCGCCAGATGAATTCTCAACCCAACTCGGTGAAGATCAGCGTGGCCGATACCGGCCCGGGAATCCCCCCCGAGTATCACATGGAAGTTTTTGACGACTTTTTCCGGCTGCCCCAGAACGAGCGCCAGTCCGGCATGGGTCTGGGCTTGGCCATTGCGCGTCGCCTGGTTACCAATATGGACGGAAAAATCTGGGTGGAGAGTGAGCCCGGCGCCGGTTGCAAGTTCTCCTTCATCATTCCCCTGCGCCCTCCCTCCACTCCTCAAGGGAATCGCGAATGATAGACAAGGCCCACATTCTGCTGGTCGACGACGAACCGGCGATGCTGCGCTACATCCGTACTCTGCTCGAGGTGGAAGACTACAAGGTGGAAACCGCGAGCACGGGAGAAGAGGCCCTGGAGCGCCTGCAAAAGGGCTCGCATCCTGACCTGGTACTGTGTGATCTGCTCATGCCGGGGATTGATGGCCTGCAAACCCTCGAGCAAATCCGCCATCTTCGCCCTGGGACCAAAGTGGTGATGCTCTCTTGTGTTGGCGACACCCGCAAAGTCGTGCAAGCCATGCGCCTCGGCGCCTACGATTACTTGACCAAGCCTTTTCAGAAGGCGGAATTGGATGCGGTCCTCAACCAGTGCCTGGGCGCCAACCAGCAGAACCATCCGGGCGAAGTGGAGGAATTGGCAGAGGATCAATTTTTCGTCGCCGCCAGTCCCGTCATGCGGAAACTGCGGTCGGAGGCTGCGCTGGTCGCCAATGTGGATATTCCCGTACTGATGCTGGGCGAAAGCGGTACCGGCAAGGAGGTCATGGCGCGGCTGATCCACAAGCTCTCGCCGCGCGCTCATCGCACTTTCCTCAAAGTTAACTGCGCCGCGGTCCCCGCCGACCTGCTGGAGAGCGAGTTGTTCGGCTATGAGGCCGGGGCCTTTACCGGCGCCAATCATGCCAAGCCGGGCAAGTTTGAGCTGTGCAACAAAGGCACCATTCTGCTGGATGAGATCGGCGAAATGCCCACCTCGCTGCAAGCCAAACTGCTGCACATCCTGCAGGACGGGCAGTTTTCCCGCCTGGGCAGCCGCTCCGTGATTAAAGCCGACGTCCGCATCCTGGCCGCCACTAACATCAATATCCCGGAAGCTCTGGCTACCAAGCGGCTGCGCGAAGATCTTTACTACCGGCTGAATGCTTTTACTCTGAACGTTCCGCCGCTCCGTCAGCGCAAGGAAGAGATCCCGATTTTGCTCAAGCATTTCATGTCGCGCCAAGCCGAGCGCTACGCCCGGCCTCCGTTGCCCCTTACGCCCGACCTGCTGCAGGCTTGCATGGACCATCCCTGGCCCGGCAACCTGCGCGAACTGAGCAACTTCGTCAAGCGCTACCTGGTGCTCGGTGACGAGAAACTGGCCATCAACGAGTTGCGCCCCAAGAGCGACGGCAGTGGAGCTCAATTCGATCCTGCAGTGAAGAATGGCGAAGGCTCCGGAGGAGGTCTAAAATCTCTCGCCCGTACCGCCAAAGACGGAGCCGAGGCCGAAGCCATTGCCAAGGCGCTTGACGAAACCAACTGGAATCGGAAACAGGCCGCAGCCCTGTTGAAGATCAGCTACAAAGCCCTGCTTTACAAGATCCGTCAATACGGCATCGCCCAGGCCAAGGGTCACCACAAGCTCTCCGCCGGCGCCTAGTCAGCTCACACCCTCGGTAACCGCGCCACACCTCTTCCGCTTCTGCATTTCTCCCGGTTGACCTTCTTGGGTATACTCCGTCCAAATCACCCAAGGAGAAAATCATGCGAAAAGTGATCTGCGCAGTCGCACTGATGTTAGGGATTGGCGTTTTGACTGTACCCGCCCACTCCCAGGAAGCAGCCAAGAAGCAAGTTGCCATCAAACCCGCGCCCAGCCCGTCGCAAGCGGTGTTAGAAGCGTGGAATGATATTGGACGGAAGCTGACGGCGATGGCAGAGGACTTTCCCGAAGACAAGTACGACTTCAAGCCCACGCCTGCGCAAAGCAGTTTCGCGGAGAAGCTGCTGCACGCCGCCGGCGTGAATTACTTCTTCACCAATCTGGCCCTGGGCCTGAAGCCGCCGCCGGAAGAAGATCCCAAGCGTGAGAATTACAAGACCAAAGCTGAGCTGGCGGCGTACGTGAAGAAGTCGTTTGCTGACGGCGCTGCCGCGATCAAGGCCAAGGGTGACAAGGGGATGTCCAGCCTGGTGGTCGATCCAGACGCCCACCAGCAAACCAGAGTTTACGACCTCGCCTATGGCTTGATTGAGCACAGCGGGGAACAATATGGCCAGCTCGCTGTGTATTACCGCGTGGCAGGTCTTGTGCCGCCGGAGTCACGTCCGAAGAAATAACGCGCCGGGCTGGTGGGAAGCCCCTTAGCCGCGCGTCTACTGCACCACCAGCGTCACCGTCTGGAAGCGCGTGGCTGAACCGGAGATCGCGCTCACCGTAATCACGTAGGTTCCCGCGGGTGTCCCGACGGTCGTGGTGACGGGAGCGCTGGTGCCACAGCCCACTTGGAAGGCGATCAGCGCAAAGAATCCGCCCAGCAATAAAACCCCCAGCGCGCGCCGCCTGCGGGAAACTCTCCCCATGCTCACGCCCAGTACCGCCAAACCGAATACGGGCAGTCCCATGGCGTAGAAAAGCACCCCTCGTGGAGTCAACTGCGTGGTGGTGGTTACGCGCGCAACCGTATTAATGATGAGATCGGTGCTCACGCTTCCGTTCAAATTCTGGAAGCTTGGCGTCGTCTCCGTACAGGTGGCCGCCGTCGGCAGGCCCGCGCTGCAGGTCACGGTGATGGTGCCCGTAAAGATGCCCGTGGGCGCCAGCGTCGCAGTGTACTGTGCCGGCACGCCGGCCGGAACCGTGGCCGTGGAAGGCGCCACCACCAGATTGTAATCATTCACCGTAACCGTCGCCCCAGCCCCCTGCGTGAATGTGGAACCAGCGACGCTCACCGAGCCACTATTTGACAAGGGAACCGGTCCAGTGTTGGGAGTGATGTTGGCGGTCGGCGTCAGGATCACGGTAACCGTGGCCGTTCCTCCCGTTTCTCCAGTGCCCCCCGCGTTCAGCGCTCCAAGGTTGCAAACCACGGTTCCGCCATTGGGCTGTCCACAGTTGTTGCTGGAAGTCGATGTGGTGGCGGAAACAAATGCTGCGTTGGTAGGAATGGCGTCGGTAAAAGTAATGCCGCTGGTGAAGTCTCCGTCGTTTTCGATCGTGTATGTGAAGGTGACCTGGTTGCCTACGCCAACCGTGGTAGGCTGCGGGATTGCCGAGACTTTGAGGTCGAGAACCGGCCCCAGCTTGCTCAGGAAAGCATCGCTGCCTCCGTTGAGGCTGGGCTGGAATGACGCGTTCAGCGGCGGCGCCTCGGTCAAGAAATTGGCGGACCTGGTCTCCCCGGCCACATAACTGGCTCCTTGGAAATCGACCGCAATCCCGGTGCCGTAGTCGTCGCCGCTTCCGCCAAGAAACGTCGCGTAGTGCCCGGCGGCAGTCCCAGTGGTGGCAGTAGTATCAATGCGGGCCACAAACCCATCATGCCCGCCTCCGAAACCGGGCTGCACAGGGTTGTTCCGGGCCGGGAAGTCCGCCGAAGTCGTCCATCCCGTGATCCGCGCGCCCTGACTTCCGCCGACGGCCTGGCCATTGTTATCCACGACGATCCCTAGACCCACATCGTCTCCAGATCCTCCCAGGTAGGTGAAGTAGTCGAGCGGCACCGTGCCCACTGTGATCCCGACGGTCACGGGAGTCCCCAGCTTTGCCAGGAAGGCATCGATTCCACCCCCCGGACTGGGTTGAAATACGCCGATTCCCGCGGCTGGGAAATCGATCGAAGTGGTCGAGCCCGTGATGTACGTGCTCAGTGCGGAATCCACCGCAATTCCGTATCCGATATCGTCACCCGTTCCTCCCAGGTAGGTCGAATACAGAAGCTGGGTGCCAGTCACCGCCGCCGGATTTAGCTCGGCGACAAAAACGTCCGATCCACCTGCCAGCGTTCCCTGAAATGCATTTAACACCGGCATGTCCGTGAAGGTTGTTCCGCCCGTGATGTAGACATCGGAATTGACATCGACGGCGACGCCGCCTCCCAGCGTTTCGCCGGTGATGGGAGTACTCCCGCCGAAGTAGGTCGAGTACGGCACACTGCTCACGCCCGAAAGTGCTGGGTTCACTTTGGTGACAAAGAACGAGCTCGTCCCCCCAGGCCTGTGGGTTAGTGCATACTGCACGTCTGAAAACGAACCCAGCGTGGAAGGAAACCCAGTATCGATTTCCGTCGAGGTCGTGGTCCCGGTCACGTAGGCATTGCCGCTAAGGTCAAGGGCCATGCCGGTCGCGGTGTCAACCCCATTGCCGGACAGGTAAGTGGAATAGAGCAAAGTGTGGCCCAGACTATCCAGCTTGCTTACGAAAGCGTGGTTGTGAGTGCTGAGCGGCGCGGTCTGAAAAGCTGCATTCGTACCAGCGGTTGGAAAATTGCTCGAAGTCGTGTTCCCGGCCACAATCACGTTGGTACCGGCATCCACCGCGAGGCCGGCAGTGGTATCGACGGTGTTGCCACCGAGGTACGTCGAAAACAGGAGTGTGTTGGCGGTGTTGTTAAATTTCGCGACGAAGACATTAGCCGTGCCTTTCAAGCCGGCTTGAAACGGCGATCCCGCCTTCGGGAAATCTGTGGACATCGTGGAACCGGCGATGTAGGCGTTGAGAGAACTATCCACGGCAACGGCCGGGCAGCCGGAAACTCCGGTTGCGACATTCAGAATTACAGTGCAGGCCTCGTCGCTGCTGCCACCAAGATAGGTGGAATAAGTGAGCACCGGATCGATGATAAGCGTGCGGCGTTGGTCGTACGCACCCAGCGCGAAACCCACCTGAGCCTTGCCGCGCAACTCAAATCGGCCATCAACCCTGCGCTCTTCTTCTCCGAAACGCTGATACACGCGCGGCGCTTGCAGAGTCACATGGCCATCGCCCACGGCCAGCACCAGGTTGCCCGCAGCATCCAAGGCAAGATTCTCCGCTCCCTGGAAGCGCAGCGCCACTTCCCTAGGATCGCTGCCGGGAGCAGCCTCAAAATCGTATTCCAGCTGACCCTGCTTGCCGTAATAGACCAGGTCGATGCCAGGATAGACTCCGCGATAGCGCACACGCGCGAACTGGGGAATGTCCGTATGCCACTGCTTTGGATCATCCCCGATGAAATAGTTGCTCTTACCCGGAAGCTCGTCCGCTCCGCTCACACTGGAGTTCACGCTGGCGCCTTCCAGCGTCATGCGAACCACAGAAGATTGGGGAACGGAACGTGCAGTGCCGGTTGCAACATGACGGAGCGTGAGCACGGCCTCGTCCGCCGTCAGAAAGAGACCGTATCCGCTGCCATGAGCCAGGAACTTCACTTGCGGGTCGCTTTGCCCCTGGTTTGGCTCGAAGATCAGCGGAAGGCGGCGGTAGGCGGCCATCACCGGAACCGCACTTTGCGAAGCCCAAACTGGGCCTGCATTGGAGCCCTGCGGCTGAGTCTTCTGTGGCCGGTCGGCAAAACGAACGGCGTGCGAACCCAACATCAAAATGGTGGCCGCGAGGGCCAGCAGCACTACCACTGCCACGAAGATTCCGCCCGGCGCGCAAGCCGCTACCAACCGACGGCGATTCAGTCTCAAGAGCTCCTCCGGATTTCCTGATTCCCTGGAGAGGAAGAAGGACGGCGTACAAACCCCACTTCGCCGCCCGCGAAGCTGGCCTGTCACCAGAAATTTTGTGCGAAAATTAAATAACTACTTAAACATCTGACGGATAGCCTGTCAAGCCACTGCATCGCCCTTCGCGCCCTTGGAATCCTCAGATGCGCCCGACGCCGCCCCGAGATGCCGCTGTATGGCACAAAAGTGCCACACGATTCAACCCTCACACCGTGGGACTTCCCTCGCCTCGCAAGTTTCATGCACTCTGCTTACATGCCGCGTGGCCTAACATGGCTCTGCTACCCTCAAGTCGTTTGTTTCTGTGTTGCCAGCGCACCGCTTGCACCATTCCTGTGGCAGAAGGATTGCTTTCACCACACCGGACACCCCTCAGCCACTCCCCGCCCTCCCCATTCTTGGGGCCGCGGGCGGCAGTAGCCGCTACCTCCCCAATGCGGTCCAGCTACGGCTTCTTCCCTCTTAATTCTTCGATCTCTCTCTTCAGGCGGGCGTAGCCGCGAGCCAAATGCCCTAGATAGGTAATGTGGATGACCCACGTAGCCACATAAGCTGCGAACAGGTAGGTCATCGCGAACTCCCGGCGGCAAGCAGCGATTCCAGAGCTTGAGTTTCCTCCACCTGACGGCGCATGATTTCCAGGCGGTAGCGCGACCAGCAAACCAGCGCGGCAAAGCAGGAAAACGCTAACCAGTTCATGAGCAGCACGTGCAGCATGCGAGGATCAATTGATCCGCCCCCGCCGACCACTGGTTGGGGATGCTGAGTGCGGAAGAACCAAATCGAAAAATAGACCAGCGGCACATCCAGCGCGCCTAACACCGCCAGCACCGCCGCCATCATCGCAGTTTGTCCGCTGCTCGAAAACCGCCGCAACATCAAGTAGCTGACATAAATCAGCCACAGCACCAAAGTCAGGGTCAGGCGCAGGTCCCATGTCCACCAGATTCCCCACACCGGCCGCGCCCAGATAGGGCCGGTCACCAGCACCACGGTGCAGAACACGACTCCAACCTCGGCGCTCGCCAAAGCCAGCGCGTCGGCTTTGGGATTCCGTCGCACTAGATACACGATCGAGGCAACAAGATTCACGAAGAACAAGCAAAACGCCGTCCACGCTGAAGGCACATGGTAGTAAAAGATGCGCTGCACGTCGCCCATGGTCTGCTCGGTGGGCGCTTGGATTAAAGCTCCATAAAGGCCGTAGCTCAACAAGCCGGCGGTCAGAATCGCGAAGATGGGAAAGGTCCGTTTCATTCGCCGTGCAGCACAACCTCAAAAAAAAGAAGGCAAGCTGTAGTAAACACCACATCGTAGACCGCAAGCAACACGATCCAGAACTTGGCGGAGAACTCACCGGTCAAAATCGACGAGGTCGCCTCGACCATGGCCAATAGCGCCGGAATCGTGATGGGAAAAAGCAGCAGCGGGAGCATGATTTCGCGGCTGCGAGTGCGCACAGACATGGCCGCAAAGAATGTCCCATTGACCACCAACGCCCACGTCCCCAGCCCCGCCACGAACAACAACTGATAAGCCGGCCCGACGGCGCGTAGATTGTAAAAAACCACAAACAGAGGCGTCATCAGTGTTTCCAGCACGCTGACGAAAATGAAGTTCCCCAGCACCTTGGCCAGAAACAGCGAGTTCGCCGGCGCCGGCGACACTCGGTATGCATCCAGCACCTGGTTGCGCAATTCCCGCGCCCAGGTCTGGTTCAGTGCAACCACGGCGGCAAATAGAAACGCCACCCACACCAGCCCGCCCGCAATCCGTCTTGATTCTTCCGCAGTCGGGTCAAACGAGAAACTGAAAATCACCACCACCAGCAGCGCGAAAAAGAGCATCGAGTTGATGGCATCTTTGGAGCGCCATTCCAGGCGCAGGTCCTTCACCAGGGTAGCCCGGGTTACACCTGGAGGGCTGCTCATATTGCCTCCGCCGGCTGGTAGTCGCGGGTGCGCTTCACAATCTGCCCAGCTTCCATCCACACGAACTCGTCCGCTGCCTCGCGCAGCAGCACTGCTTGGTGTGTAACTACAAAGATCGTCTTACCTCCATCTCGCAACCCCCGGAGCAGCCCTGCCATTTCCCGCGCGGAACGCACGTCCACGTTTGAAAAGGGCTCATCGAGCAGGAGAATCTTAGGATCGTTCAGCAGCGCCCGCGCCAGTGACATCCGCTGCCGCATGCCTTGAGAATACTGACCGACAGAACGCGTCAACAAGGGGTCCAGATTGACCGAGCGGATCACCGCCTCGCAGCGGGCATCATCGCGAATCCCATACAACCGTGCGAAGTAGTGCAGGTTCTCCATGCCGCTCATCTCGTCATAGAGCAACGAAGGGTGCGCCATGTAGCCGATCTGCGCACAGATCTCGCGCAGATTCTTGGTTCCCAGCATCTGAATGCTGCCACGAGTGGCCGGAGTCAATCCCGCTAATACGCGCAGAAGCGTGGTCTTCCCTGCCCCGTTGTCGCCCAGGATGGCATAGAGACGCCCGCCCTGAAAACTGGCGGTCACCCCTCGCAAGGCCGCAAAACGGCCGAATTGTTTGATCAGATCGGCGATGACGATGGCAGAATCAGGGGGCGCCGGCGCAGTGGGGATTGCGGTCACAAGTTAATTTGAGAACGGCAAAGCAGCATCGTTAGGGTTCGACTTCATTGCCGCTGGATAAAGCTGACCCGAACCTCGTTAACTACGAAACAGTTCGGGATTTGCGCGCTGCCGTTGTGGGTCGTGGTGGTCACAATGTGCTCACCGTCCGTCTTCATGACCCTGGTGTTGTTGGGGGCCCTGTTGTTGCTCGGGGGCGTGTTGTCGGGATTCCCGCTGTTGGGGGCCGTGCTGTTGGTGTCCGAAGTGGTTTGATAATCGACTGCCGCGTCAAAGGTCGTATAGCCATTCCGCTGGTTCTGGTCCTTGAACTCGAGGTCGCACGTTTTTCGGTTGTTCAACACACGGTAGCGAAAACCGATGGTGGAGTTATTCGCGGCGCCGCCCCAATCTCCCCACTGCTGTCCCCACAGGTTTCCACTCAGAAGGAATACTGTCATTCCCACCGCGCACAGCGCCTGTTTCATTTTTGCCTCCATGACCCATCCTTCCCCTTCGGCCAGTTCAGGGCCGGGAGCAACCACGAACAGGGTTCTTCAACACGCTCAATTCGCGGCGCCGGAGCCACTGGTCTGGATTTGCGTCATGCTCTTCGCAGGTTCAGCGCCACCTGCGCCGGTTCCCGGCTGCTGGGGCGCGTACTTCGACGCACACTTCGCCTGTAGCTGCTTGGCGTGAAATACCCCGTCGCGTCCGAAGCTGCCATCCGCCAAGGCCTGGGAATTGTCTTTGAAAGTGTCGGGAGGGGCTTCGCTTCCGCTATACACCACAGATAGAGTCTGGTCGTTCTCCACCAACAGGAATTCTACTTTGATTCCCACCCGCTTGATGGAACCGGGTTGCACGTTGCCGGCGACCCGCAGACGCTTGCTATAAGCATCATCGCCCATGCCCCGCAGTTCTTTGATGGTGACGTAGTAGCTCTTGCTCTGCTGCACTCCGGTGTAGGCCAGGTACCCGAGCGACACTAGAATGAGTGCGATTGCGCCCCCGAATTTTAGAAACCGGCTGCTTTGAGTGGACATAGGATCACCCGACTCTCCTTTAGAATCTATGCCCACCGCCGGTGCCGGTCAAGTTCCCGAAAGTATGGGTAGTGGGTCAGTTTCACGGTTGAGGGCTACTCAGACTTTGCGTCCTTCGCGGCGGTTCTTTGCGATCGTTGCGGTAAGAAAGCGGTTAACCGCAAAGGCCGCCAAGCATTCGCAAAGCCCGCGAAGCAATTGCCAACCAAACTGGCCCACTACCTAAAGTACGGCCAACCGCGGCGAAAAGGAGGACACGCACCCGACCAGGAGAACAGGCAGCCGGTCACGCAATCCCTCTCGCCGCGTCGCCGTTTTCATTGACTTGAAGACGAAATCCGGGGAGGAGGTTTTGGAGTGCACCCTGAGCTGAGACATAGAAATTAGGGACAGTTCTGAGATTGTAAACCGGGGAGTGGGGTCTGGGGCGAGGGGGCGGTTAGCTCCCTCGCCCCAGTCAGCTCTGTAGAAGCCTCGGGGTACTTGGTGCACAGCAACCGCTGCTCGAAAGCGGCTGGGGTTTGATACTGCAGCGCCGAATGTAGCCGTCGATGGTTGTAGGTGATGTCCAAGAACGTCGCCAGGTCTGCCCGCAGTGCATCCAGATCGCGCCATTCGTTGCCGCGAACCTGCTCCTGTTTTAGAGTTTTCATGAACGATTCGGCCTTGGCGTTGTCGTAAGGATTGCCCACCCGACTCATGCTCGGCTGCACGGCATGCTCGGCGAGCAGCGTGAGATAGTCGGCGCACGCGTACTGGATGCCGCGGTCGGAGTGGTGAATCAAGCCCGGCGCGGGTCTGCGTTCGGTCAGTGCCATGCGCAATGCCTGCACGGCCAAGCTCGCGCCCAGATGCTGCGCCAGCGCCCAACCGATCACGCGGCGGGAATGTGCGTCCAGTACCACGGCGACATAAACGAACTCCTCTTGCAAGCGCACATAAGTGATGTCGGCTACCCAGAGCTCATTGAGGTTGCGCGTCACCAAACCCCGCGCCAGGTTCGGCCACACTCGCCACCCATGCTGCGAATCTGTCGTCGCCGGCACAAAGCGCCGGGTCCGCAGACACAGCAGATTGTCTTCGCGCATCAAGCGCAGCACGCGTTTGGCATTGACGCAGTGCCCCCGGTGCTGCAGTTCCCGCTGCACCCGTCGATAACCGTAAAACCGCTTCTCCACGATGACTTGCTGGATGGCATCGCGCACCGCCGTGTCCGCCTGTCGCGGCGCCGATGCTTCCCAGTGCCGGCAAAATCCCGCGCGGCTCACTCCGCTCAACTCGCACATTCGTTCCACCGTGAGGCCGCCTTGCTCGGCCCGTTCCGCAATCAACGTGCAGATCGCTTCCCGCCCACTTTTATGCGCCGCAAGGCTTCGCCGAAAAAATCCAGTTCCAACTCCTGCTGCCCTACTTTGCGTTCCAGTTCTGCAATCCGCTTCCGCGCCGCCAGCAACTCTCCGCGCCCGGCCGTCGCTTCCGACCCGTTTACCGCCGCTGCTTGCTTCCGCGGCCTTCCTCCTCGCCGATGTGCCAGGCCGGCTTCGCCCAACTCTGCGTACCGATCCTTCCACACATACAGCCGCTTTCGGCGAATGCCTAACTCCTCTGCCACCGCGCTTACGCTTTCGCCGGCTCGCACTCTCCGCACCGCCGCCAACTTCAACTCCGTTCCGTACTCGGGCTGCTTCGCTTTCTCTTGTGACATGTGTTCTCCTTGTCGAGAACTGTCACCATTATCTCTGTCTCAGTTTTGGGGTGCACTCCAGTTTCTCGCCCCTGCCAATGACGCCGCAACCACTGATCTGCTTAGGACCAGATGTGGCGTGTAAGGCCTCAGTGTATTCACGGCTCTCTGGCGGTTGTCACAGCGGCGTAATGGCTAGGTCAATTCGGAGTAAATTTTGGCGGGCATCAGGGATGCAATTCGCCCGGGAAAACCCATAGACCACGAAAGTTCACAAAGGCTGCAGCTCCAACGAATTGCTTTGTGAACCTTCGTGTCCTTGGTGGTCAATGGTTTGGCGCCTCGACCCGCACGTTCCCACACCTACATCGCCTTGAACACAAAATCCACACTCTTGGTTTCATTGGCGCCAATCGTCACCTGCTGACTGGCCGTGCCCAGCTTTTCATGCCAAGCCTTGATGATATAAGTCCCGGGGGGCAGGTTCCCCAGATCGAAGCTCCCATCCTTTCCGGTTACCGCAAAATAGGGATGGTTGAATACGGCGACGTAGCTCCTCATCCAGGGATGAACGTTGCACTTGATTGGAATTGCAATTTCTTCACGCGAAAATGTTTCCTCCGCAGTTGCGCCCGGACCTTCCGCCTTGTTCCACTCCCGGTTATTGGCGGGCAAAGGGTGAATGTTGTGCAACGTGGGATCGCTGTTCACCACTTCCAACTGCTGATTGGCCCTCACCGCCAGAACGTGGGGCGCATACATGCAGCCCTTCTGTTCGATCACTGCCGGTTGGCTGGGCGGCTCAAACGTGTGTTCCCCCAAGCCCTCGGCCACGAACACCACGACATTCTGCAAGTCGCCTTTCGCATCGGCCATAATCTCCTGACTCATTGCCGGAGACGAATGCTGTTTAGCACAGCTTGGGTCGGCACCCATGTTGATGGGCTTCGCCGCCGGCACCAGTCCCTGAATCCTGACCGTACCCTTCAATGACGTGGATTTGATGCTGATATTCACCGGGCCGGCTGCATTCGCTGCCCGTTGACTAAGAAAGAGTGCCGTCCCTACCAACGCGATCAAAAGAGCTAAGTTTCTGAACTTCATGACTCCTGCTTACTGCCCTCTGCCAACCGAGAGAGCCTGTGTTGAGAATTCCCGTCGATTTGTGCTCCGGGTGAGTCCAAACTTACGAAGAATCGATTCTGGGAATGTCATCGCGCGGTCATGGCGCGGTTAAATCGCGTCACTAGGCTGTCATTTTTCTGTCAGGTTTTAGCGACAAGCAGGAGACATCGGAAGGGATTGCAGTGGCGTTTGCGCAAAACAAAAGGCCGGAGCGCGGAACGCTCCGGCCGATTCACAACGTATTCAACCGCGCGCTGCTACCAGACCCGGCAGGCGTTTTGTGCGACCATCGGTTGCCCCGCCTTGCAACCCCACGCTTTCTGAAATTCCGGCATGTTCTGCACCACGCCATCCACCCGGTACTTCCCCGGCGAGTGTGGATTCGTGGTC
>JBAWFN010000055.1:0-47894 GCA_049591935.1 Terriglobales bacterium
CGCCTGAGCAAAGCCCGGCCCCGCCGAGCGCTTCGGCCAACAGTTTTGTGTTCGTGGAGCCTTCCTACCAGGCCAAGCCGGCCAGTTCCAGCAGTGAGCGGGCGGTGGCAACGCCGCCAGCCCGAATGGTCGAAGCGGCCGCCAAGTTCGTGGATAAGCCGGAAGGCAGCTTGTTGCCCGCACCCAGCGCCATTATGCAGCAGACTTCCCAGGCGCCAAACTACACCACCATGCAACCCGCCGTGAACCTAGCGGCGGAGCAGAAGGTCCAGGCGACGCAGATTGTGGCTCCTCCCCAGCCCAAGTACACCGGCGAGCCGATTTCGGTCAATCTCAAGGATGTAGACCTGAAGGATTTCTTCCGCCTGATCCATGAGATCAGCGGGCTCAATGTGGTGTTGGATCCCAATGTGAAGGGGACCCTGACCATCGTGCTGGACGACGTGGCATGGGACCAGGCACTTGACATCGTTCTCAAAAACAACGATCTCGCACGCCAGCTCGACGGCAATGTGCTGAGAATCGCCACCGTGGACACCTTGCGTCATGAGGCCGACGCTCGCCGCGCACAGCATGAGGCAGAAGCCCTGGCGGTGGACAAGACCACCTTCACCCGGTTCCTCAGCTATGCCCACGCCAAGGACCTGGTCACCACCTGCAAAAAGTTCATCTCCTCGCGTGGCGATGTAATCGCCGACGAACGTACCAATGCCATCATTGTGACGGACGTTCCTTCCGTGATCCCGGCGATCGATGCGCTGCTGACACAACTGGACCGTAAGACGCAGCAGGTGGAAATCGAAGCCCGTGTGGTGTCTGCGAACCGCAGTTTTGCGCGAGATATCGGCACGCAGCTGGGTTTTGGATGGGGCAACGCCTCCACAGGGGTGGGCGGAGCCAGTGCGGTAGGTACCACTCCCACCGCGACCTTCGGAATCGTTCCGCAGTACCCGATTATAGGAAGCTCGGTGCCGACTGCAACCAGCGGGGTACAGATCCCGCTGTTCTCTAACTTAGGTGCGACCAGCCCGACCAGTGGTATCAATCTCACCAATGCCAGCGGCAGCGTGCGTCTCGATGCCGTCCTCACCATGGCTGAATCGCGCGGCTTGGTGAAGATCCTGTCCCGTCCGCGAGTGGTGACGCAGAACAACATCCAGGCGCTGATCCGGCAGGGCGTGCGTGTGCCCATCGTGACCCTCGCCCAGTTAGGCGGTCCCCCTACGGTAACCTACGTGGATGCGTTCCTGAGACTGACCGTAATTCCGCAGATCACCTCGGAAGGCACCATCTTCCTCAACGTGGACGTGGAAAACACTACGCCAGACTTCAGCCAATCCATCCAGGGCAACCCGACCTTGGACACGCAACAGGCCACCACACAGGTGCTGGTCACCGATGGCGGCACCGTCGTGATTGGTGGCGTGATCCAGACCAACAACTCGGTGCAGGTAAGCCAGGTGCCGGTGCTGGGCAACATCCCGTACCTGGGCAACCTGTTCAAGCACACTGCCGTCAGCACCACGAACCAGGAGCTGATTTTCTTCATCACTCCGCGGATCATCCAGACCTAGCCAACCAGTTGCAGTAAAGACAGCCGCCGGTCGCCTGCACAAGGCACCGGCGGTTTTGTCTTGAACGCAAATCCGGTGAACGGCTGGGGGCGATCCTTCCTGTTAAACTGGCCGGAATGGACCACCTAGGACGACAGCGCCGGCTGCAAAGCCTGCTGGCGACTTACCGGCTGGATGCTCTTCTGGTTGCACACCCTGCCAATGTGCGGTATCTCTGCGGGTTCACTGGAAGCGCGGGCGCAGTCATCATCAGCGAAGGTAAGAGCATTTTCTTTACCGATGGCCGCTATAAGGAACAGGCCAAGATTGAAGTGCAAGGCTCGCGCGTGGCCGTGGCCGCCAAGTCCCCGCTCGCAGCGGCTGCCGAATGGTTGGTGGGAAACGCGAAGAAGCTGGGCTTGAAGACCCTGGGTATTGAGGCAGAACACCTGAGTGTGGCGGAGCGTTCCCGGCTGGCCAGGACCCTGCCTGCGGGTCTGCGCTTGCGCGAGGCGCCGCCGCTGGTCGAGCAGGCGCGCATGATCAAGGACGCGGAAGAGATCGAGCGTCTGCGCACTGCGGTTGTTTTGGGAGCCAGCCTCTTCGATGTGATCCTGAAAGCCATTCGTCCGGGAGTGAAGGAGACCGCAGTGGCGGCCGAGCTCGAATACGCGGCGCGGCGTGCCGGCGCAGACGGCATGTCGTTTGACACGATTGTTGCGTCCGGGACCAGGTCGGCGCTTCCCCATGGCCGCGCCTCGGAGGCAGCAATTCCGGCCAGTGGGTTCGTGGTCTGCGACTTTGGTGTTATACTCGCGGGCTACTGTTCTGACATGACGCGTACCGTCCATGTTGGGCGGCCCGGCCCGGAGATGCGGCGGATTTATGAAGCCGTGGGTGAGGCGCAACAAGCTGCGCTGGAGACGGTCAGGGCAGGAGTGGCCGTCAGTACGGTTGACCGATCAGCTCGTAAAGTGCTGCACAGTAAAGGTTTAGCCAAGCATTTTACGCACTCGACGGGGCATGGAGTGGGTCTGGAGATTCACGAAGCTCCGCGTCTCGGAGCCGGGCAGAGCGATATCTTGCAAGCGGGCATGGTGATTACGATTGAGCCCGGCGCGTACGTTCCCGGAGTCGGGGGTGTTCGCATCGAAGACATGGTAGTGGTTACTGAACAAGGGTGCCAGATTCTGACGCCCACTGGCAAAGAACTGGTAACGATTTGAACTGGTAATGATCGCCTGGGCCTCAGGCTGCCCAGGGAAGCAGGCGAAGTCCCACCGCCAACGATGAATCAAAAAGAGCTGAAGGAACTGATCGAGTTCTTAATCGAGAAGGACATTGCTGAGTTCGAGTTGGAACGCGGCGACGTCAAAGTGCGCATCAAGCGCGGGGGTGAGCCGGTGGTTGCATTCGCGGCGGCACCGCCCCATTTCGCCGTGCAACCGGCGCCGACTGCCGTGCCTTCACTCGGCATGGGTCCGACTCCCAGCGCGCCGGTCGCGGCCAAAGAATCTGCGCCGCCCGCGGAAGAGGGGGTGCATTCGGTGCGCTCGCCGATTGTGGGGACTTTTTATGAGTGCCCGTCACCCGGGTCTCCTCCGTTTGTGAAGCCGGGAGATGTGGTCGAGGTGGGGCAGGTACTCTGCATCGTAGAAGCCATGAAGTTGATGAACGAGATCGAATCAGACGTGGCCGGGGAGATCGTGAAGAAATTGGTCGCCAATGGCCAGCCCATCGAGTACGGGCAGGAGCTGTTTGTGATTCGGCGGAAGTGAAGCCGCGGGTCCTGCACAAGATTTCTGAATGTTCAATAAGATCCTGATTGCCAATCGAGGAGAAATTGCCCTGCGGGTGATTTGTGCCTGCAAAGAGCTGGGTATCCGCACCGTTGCCATCTACAGCGAAGCCGATCGTCATTCCTTGCACGTACGTTTTGCCGATGAAGCCATTTGCATCGGGCCGCCGCAACTGGCGCAGAGTTACCTCAACATACCCTCGGTGATCAGCGCGGCGGAAATCAGCAACGTGGACGCCATCCATCCCGGGTACGGGCTGCTGGCGGAGAACGCGAATTTCGCCGAAGTCGCCGAGGCCAGCAATATCAAGTTCATCGGACCGCCGCCAGAAATCATGCGCCTGATGGGCGAAAAAGAAAAGGCCCGTGCCGAGATGAAGAGGCACGGAGTGCCCATTCTGCCGGGGTCGGAAGGCATCCTCGCCAGCGACGGCGAAGCCATGGAGTGGGCGCGGCAGGTCGGATTTCCAGTGATCATCAAGGCCTCGGCGGGTGGCGGAGGTCGGGGCATGCGCATCGTGCGCGGCGAAGAAGAGCTGCCGGCACTGTTCAAAGCCGCACAATCAGAGGCCGCCGCGGCCTTCGGCAACGGTGATCTCTACATGGAGAAGTTCATCGAACGGCCGCGCCACATTGAGTTCCAGATTCTGGCAGATCAGTACGGCAATGTCGCCAGCCTGGGAGAACGGGAGTGCTCGATCCAGCGGCGTCACCAGAAGCTGTTGGAAGAGTCGCCCTCGACGCAGGTAACGCCCGAGCTGCGGAAGCAAATCGGAGACATTCTGGAAAAGACGCTCTCGGCCATTGGCTATGTGAACGCCGGTACCATCGAGTTCTTGATGGACGAAGATAAGAGCCTGCATTTCATCGAAATGAATACCCGCATCCAGGTGGAGCATCCGGTCACGGAGATGGTGACCGACGTGGACCTGGTGAAGAGCCAGATTCGGTTGGCCGCCGGCGAGCGCCTGGAAGATGTGCTGCACGGGCCCATCGTGCATCGCGGACATGCGATTGAATGCCGCATTAACGCCGAGCACCCGGAGAAGTTCACGCCTTCCGCGGGGAAGATCACGGCGTTTCATCCGCCGGGGGGGACGGGCGTGCGCATCGACACCGCCGCCTACGCGGAAGGAGTGATTCCTCCGTATTACGATTCGCTGATTGCCAAGCTGGTGGTGCGCGGAAAAGACCGTGACGAAGCCTGTTCGCGAATGTCGCGGGCGCTGGAAATGTTCATCGTCGAAGGGATTTTTACCACGATTCCGCTGCATCGCAAGATTCTGGCGGATCCGGACTTCAAAGCGGGGAAGATTGATACCACGTTTATTGAGAGATTTCTGGTGAAGGGCGGGAAGGCCAAGCACTGACCTCAACTGATTTCCTCTGGTGCTTTCCAGCTACTCTTGCCCAGATTATAAATTGGCCCGAATCGGACGGGTTCCGGGCGGCAGATTGCGCTTGGATTCGGTGGCTATCTGTGCTAGGTTACATGTAACCAGCGAGATTCATATGCCAGCGGAACCGCGCTCCAAGTCGTCTCGGGATAAGGTCCGAGCTCATCGCAAGCGGCTTCGTCAACAGGGATTGCGGCCGATTCAAATATGGGTTCCCGATATGCGCTCGCCGGCCTTTGAGAGAGAGGCGCATCGCCAATCCTTGGCTGTCGCCAAGAGCCCACAAGCCAGGCAGGATCAAGACTTCATTGATGCCATCTCTGACCGGGGTGAGATGTGAAGCGTGGTGAGATTTGGACGGTTGCGGGCAGTAAGGATTATGCAAGTAAGCCGCGTCCGGTTGTGATTCTCCAGGACGACCGTTTCGATCGGACGGATTCGATCACGATATGCGCATTCACCACCGACCCGACCGATGCCCCCTTGTTCCGTTTGCCGATCGAGCCCCATGCGAACAACGGCCTGCGTGCGGAATGCCGGCTGATGGTGGATAAGATCACTAGCGTTCCAAAAACGAAAATCGGTATGCGTGTCGGCCGTCTTGGCGACGAGGATATGGTGCGGCTGAATCGCGCTGTGCTGATATTCCTGGGAATCGCAGCCCCGAGTGAAAAAGCCACCGGGTTGAGCAAGTAAGAACGTTCGCCCCGGCCCGGCCGGTTTAACATGCTGCCATGCTGCAAATCCCGCGCCTCTATGCAATTCTCGATGCTGCCTTCTTTTCGCAACAGGAATCTCTGCTGGCTGCCGCCCAGTCTCTCGCCGCCGCCGGCGTCACGCTCCTGCAGTACCGCAACAAGTGCGGCAATGCCCGCCAGATGCTGGATCACTCGCGGGAATTGAAACTCCGGCTGGGAAATTCCGTCAAACTCATCATGAATGACCGTGCAGACCTGGCTTTGGCGGCCGATTTTGACGGGGTGCATGTGGGTCAGGATGATTTGTCACCGGTTGGCGCTCGAGGGGTGATCGGTGGCCAGCTCTGGTTGGGAGTGTCGACGCACAATCCCGAACAGGTAAGAGAAGCCGACCAGACTTCGGCCGACTACATCGCCGTGGGGCCGGTGTTTGCCACGGCCAGCAAAGCAAATCCCGATCCTGTCATAGGGTTGGAGGGGGTGCGCCGAGCGCGCACGTTGACCAAGAGGCCTCTGGTCGCAATTGGGGGAATCACGCGCCACAACTGCCGCTCTGTGATCGAGGCCGGGGCCGACTCGGTGGCGGTGATATCGGACTTGTTACGGGAGCCGGGCAAATCAGCAGAGGCATTTCTGCGCGTCTTAGGGTAAAGTCATTTGGACTGCCGAGCTTTGCTCGGCCGGACAGCCGGGGGCGGCTGTCCCCACGTGAGCGGATGCCCCACATGGCCCTGTGAGCACCGAAGCGAAGCCCTCGAGTCCGGCCTCTGTCCCCAGCGATTGGGATCTCCACACTCATCAAGACAAGGAATTGGTTAAGGGCCTCGGCCTGACCAGTTCGACCATGCTGGTGATGGGCTCGATGATCGGCTCCGGCATTTTTATTGTGTCGGCAGAAATCGCCCGCGAAGTGAATTCTCCGGCACTGCTGATTGGTGCCTGGCTGGTGACCGGCTTTCTGACGATTGTTGGAGCTCTGAGCTACGGCGAACTGGCCGCCATGATGCCAAGAGCGGGTGGGCAATATGTTTATCTCCGCGAGGCGCTGGGCCCGCTTTGGGGATTTCTCTACGGGTGGACTCTGTTCCTGGTGATTCAAACCGGGACCATTGCAGCCGTGGGCGTGGCCTTCGGCAAGTTCCTCGGCGTCTTCTTTCCTGCGATCTCTTCCTCGAACTGGATTGTGCATTTCTGGAAAGTCCCGCCCATTCACGTTGGCCCCATGGTCCTGGGAAATATGGATGTAGGGCTGAGCACGCAGAATCTGACCGCGATCATTCTGGTGGTCGTGCTCTCGGTCATCAATATTTTTGGCATCAAAACCGGTGCCATCATTCAGAACATCTTTACCGCTGCCAAGGTCTCGGCGCTGTTTGGGTTGGTGCTGCTGGGGATTTTCCTGGGAAGGAATGCGCAGGCGCTGGCGGCGAATTTCCAGGGGAATTTCTGGCACAACGCGGGGCTGGGCGCGATGCATGACATCGGGGGCGGCGTGCTGGTCGGCACGCTGACCGTATTGGCGGTTGCCCAGGTGGGATCGTTGTTTTCGGCCGACGCCTGGAACAATGTGACCTTCACCGCCGGCGAAGTGAAAAACCCCAGCCGCAATCTGCCGCTTTCGCTGGCACTGGGCACGGGCGTTGTGATCGCGCTCTACATCGGATGCAATTTCATCTACCTCAACGTGTTGCCGCTGGATGGAATTCGCAACGGCGCGACCATCCTGGGACGGGGTATGAAATACGCTACCGAAGAGCGTGTAGCCACCGCGGTTATGACCCAGATGTTCGGAAGCGCAGGCGGCCTCTTGATGGCCGTGGCCATCATGCTGTCGAGCTTCGGCTGCAACAACGGCCTGATTCTCGCAGGCGCGCGGGTTTATTACGCCATGGCCAAGGATGGACTGTTCTTCCGCAGCGTGGCCAAGCTGAATCCGGTCCACAAAACCCCGGCGGTTTCGCTGATGGTGCAGATGGCCTGGACCTGTGTGTTGTGCGTTTCCGGAAGCTATGGACAGCTGCTCGATTACATCATTTTCGCAGTGCTGGTGTTTTACATACTGACCATCATCGGCCTGTTCGTGTTGCGGCGCACTCACCCGGACGCCGAGCGGCCGTACCGGGCCATCGGCTATCCCGTGTTGCCGGCGATTTATATTGTCATGGCTTTGTTCATCGATGTCGTACTATTACGCTACAAGCCGCAGTACACGTGGCCGGGATTGATCATCGTGTTGCTGGGAATCCCGGTGTACTTCCTGTGGTCACGGGCTTCGCGTCCGGCAACCGCAAGCCGGTCAACTTAAGCTGAGGAGAAACCAAGGGAATGGCAAATCTGCTGGCTACAAAGCCGCTGCACTTGCTGATGGAGGAGGCCGGAGAAACCGGCGAGCACAGTCTGAAGCGCACTCTGGGCGTTTTTCAACTGACCGCTCTGGGCGTGGGCGCCATCATCGGCGCCGGAATTTTTGTGATGGTTGGGCTGGGCGCGCACTATGCGGGCCCGGGACTCACCTTGTCGTTCGTCTTGTCGGGGTTGGGATGCGCGTTCGCGGGCTTGTGTTACGCCGAGTTTGCGGCGATGATTCCGCTGGCTGGCAGCGCCTACACTTATGCCTATGCCACGCTGGGTGAATTGCTGGCATGGATCATTGGCTGGGATCTGACGCTGGAATATGCCATGGGCGCCAGCACGGTGTCTTCGGGCTGGTCGAACCATTTCATCGAACTGCTGAATATTTTTCACATCAAAATGCCGCTCTGGCTGGCTTACGACCACTGGACGGCCCTGAAAACCGCAGAGACCGTGATCGCGCGGCAGATGGCGTCGTCTTCGGATTCCACCCTACTGCCGGGCACGCAAGCATTCCTCGATAAAGTTTCCGCCATCATAAGCGCGCAGTCTCCGGAGTTGCTCCAACGGGCGCATGATCTGATGGGGGCGCCGCATTGGTTTGGCTGGGAAGTGGGATTTAATCTGCCCGCTTTCATCATCGCGTTGGTAATTACTGCGGTCTTGGTGGTCGGAATCAAAGAAAGTGCCGAGTTCAACACCGGCATCGTGGTGGTCAAAGTGTCGGTGGTGCTGTTTGTGATTGCGCTTGGTTCTCGTTATGTCAGTCGCGGTAACTGGGGTATGGATTGGAGTTCCTTCGCGCCGCACGGCTTCGCGGGAATCGGCGCCGGCGCGGCCTACATATTCTTCGCCTATATCGGGTTCGACGCGGTTTCAACCACGGCACAGGAAGCTAAGAATCCGCAGCGGGATCTGCCCATCGGCATGATTGCGTCTCTGGCCATCTGTACCGTCTTGTATATTGCCGTCGCGGCTGTGCTGACGGGAATGGTGCATTGGCAACAGATCAACATCGAGGCGCCGGTTGCAATCGCCTTTCTGGATCGTGGTCTGAGCACGGCATCGCACATCATCACGCTGGGTGCCTTGGCGGGGCTGACGAGCGTGATGCTGGTGATGCTTCTGGGTCAGACGCGCGTGCTCTACTCCATGGCCAATGACGGTTTGCTGCCCAAGAAATTCTTTGCGGATGTGCATCCCAGGTTCCGCACTCCCTGGAAGAACACGATTCTGGTGGGCCTGTTGGCGGCCATTGTCGGTAGCGTGACGCCCATCGACCAACTTGGAAAAATGGTGAACATCGGGACCTTACTGGCGTTTGTGATTGTGTCGATTGCCGTGGTGGTGTTGCGGCATACGAATCCCGACCAGCCGCGGCCGTTTCGCACCCCCTGGGTGCCTTTGATTCCAATCCTCGGAGTGATCGCGAACGGCTACATGATGCTCAAACTGGGAACCTGGAACTGGATTCGGCTGATTGGCTGGCTGTTGATTGGACTCATCGTGTACTTCACCTACAGCGTGAAGCACAGCAAAGTGCAGGCTCTCGAAGCCGGCAAGAAGTGAGATGACGCAATAAGTCCATGCGGAATTTTCGCTGTGGCCTTCCGCATACGCGGAGGGCCGTTTTGTTTTATAGTCGGTTCGTAGGCCTGCGATGAAAGTTCTTACGGCTGCCGAGATGCGCGAGACTGACCGCGTGACCAGCGACCGCTTCGGTGTGCCCTCCCTCGACTTAATGGAAAGTGCAGGAAGCGCCGTTGCCCAGTTTGTGCTGTCCCATTATCCCTCCGCCAATCGCATCGGGGTGATCTGTGGCAAGGGCAACAACGGCGGCGATGGATTCGTAGCGGCGCGTAAGCTACAGGAAGCTGGCAAGGCAGTGCGGGTGCTCTTGCTGGCGCAGGCGAAAGAGTTGCGCGGTGATGCCGCTCAAATGTTCGCCAAGCTTCCGGTCGCGCCCGTGCTGGCGCGGTCGTCCGCGGAACTGGAGCAGGAAGCGGCACGAACAGCTTTTGATTCCGATGTTCTAGTGGATGCGATTCTCGGAACCGGTTTTCGCCCTCCGGTGAGTGGACTCTACGCAGAAGCGATTGCCGCGTTGAATGCCAGCCCTGCCCCGGTGATCGCGGTCGATATTCCATCCGGGGCGGATGCCGACGTCATGGGCGAGCAGGTTGGCTCCGTCGCCCGCGCCGATGCCATTGTGACCTTCACCGCGCCGCGGCAGGCTCATGTTTTTGGCGGTCTGACGCAGGGGACGACCGCGATTTCGCCGATTGGCTCGCCCGACGAGGCGATTGTTTCTGCTTTGCGAATGAATCTGATCACCCCGCGTGAGATTGCGCCGCTGATTGGGCCGCGACCGGCGGCCTCGAATAAAGGAAATTTCGGACACGTGCTGGTGATTGGCGGCTCGCTGGGAAAAGCTGGCGCAGCAGCCATGGCGGGTATGGCGGCGTTACGCAGTGGTGCAGGGCTTTCGACGGTGGCGGTGCCGAAGTCGATTCTGTCCACGGTCGCAGGATTTCACCCTGAGCTCATGACTGAGCGCCTGCCAGAGACCAAAGCCGGCAGCATTTCCTTGAGCGCTCTTGCAGGGTTGGGAAAGCTGGCGGAAGGCGTGACAGTGCTGGCGATTGGTCCTGGAATTTCGCGCATTCCGGAGACCTCAAAGCTGGTGCGCGCCCTGCTCAAGAAGCCGACGCTTCCCACGGTTCTTGATGCTGACGGCCTGAACGCTTTTGCAGGTCACGTTGCTGAGCTAAATGGAAAGGGCAGATCGCTGGTGATCACGCCCCACCCTGGCGAAATGGCACGGCTCCTGGGTTCGACGGTTGCTGCGGTTCAGCGCGACCGCATCAACGTTGCCCGAACCTTCGCGCGCAAGCATCAGGTCATTGTGGTGTTGAAAGGTCATCGCACTCTAATCGCCGATTCCAGCGGCGAAGTCTGGGTGAATACTACGGGAAATCCGGGGATGGCGACCGGCGGTACAGGCGACATCCTGACCGGAATGGTGGCAGGCCTGGTGGCACAAAATCCCAAGCGCGTATTGGAAGGGGTGATCTCCGCAGTCCACCTCCACGGACTGGCGGGCGATGTGGCACGAGAGCAAATGGGCGAACATTCGCTGGTCGCGACCGATCTGGTACGAGCGCTGCCTGAAGCTTTCCGGCGGGTGCGGGAAGCCGCCCAGAGCGCCTCTGTTGAGTTTAACGGTTAGTTACCCCCTGTCCGTTTGGACATCGCCTGCTCGGCAGGCGGTGCTATGTCAATCTCCTTGGGCGTCGAGTCCGGCAGACCTTTTGTAATCTCCCTGGGGTTACGGCCGTGTGCCATATTGGGATTGCTATGACTCACTTTCCCCAACCGAATTCTCAAAATCGCGCAACTCGAGTCAAAATGGAGGCTACGGCCTCCTCTGCCCTGGTAAAACTGGAAGACGGACAACGCACCAAAGCCAGAATCCAGACCGTTTCAGTGACTGGCGGGCTGCTCCGCATGGCGCGAGCTTTGCAGGAAGGCGACTTTGTCGAGGTCGCTTTCCAGACGCAGTCAGGCCCAGTGCACGGAATGGCGGAGATGCTGCATCCGAGGCGGATTTCAGCCGACGGAATTTTGCAGCCCTTTCGCTTCATCGCGCTGGATGACAACGATCACAAAACTCTGAATTTCGCCGTGAACTCGACGACGGAACGGAACTTCCTGCTGGGCAATCAAAGTTCTCGAAAGGTGTAGCCCTCCCCACGAGTGTTGATGAACTCTCGCTATACTGATCTTGCGATGGATCAGCGGGAGTTCATCACGCATTCGCCGGAGGAAACGGTCGCGCTGGGGCGGTCGTTGGTTGAGCTACTTACGCCGCCCAAGATTGTGCTGTTGCGTGGTGACCTGGGTGCTGGCAAGACCACGCTGGTGAAGGGAATCGCTGCTGGTTTCGGGGCCGCATCAGAAGACGACGTGACCAGCCCGACGTTTACCCTGGTGCACGAATACCGCGTGCCGGGTGTGAATCTGTATCATATCGATTTGTACCGCGTAGATACGCAACGCCAGCTGGAGACGCTGGGCTTGGATGACCTGATCGCAGAAAACAGCATTCTGCTGATCGAGTGGGGAGAGAAGTTTCCGCGCTTTGTTCGGGAGCGGGATGTGGAGATTGCGCTGGGGCGGGCCGGAGAGCGTGAACGAACAATTCGAGTGAGTTCCTGACCAGGCGTTTCTTTGCGAACTTAGCGAAGCCTTCGCGCGCTTTGCGGTCAAGAGCTTTAACCGCAAAGTGCGCAAAGATCCCGCAAAGGCGCAAAGAAACCTTCTAAAACCCCATAATGTTATATCCGCAGTCCACGTAAATCACCTCGCCGGTAATTCCGGAACTGGCGTTGGAAGCCAGGAACACTCCGGTAGAGCCGACTTCATTCACATCTACATTGCGCCCTAGAGGCGCGCGCTCGGCGTGAGTTTTGTGCATATCGCCGAAGCCGGCGATGCCTCGCGCTGCTAAAGTCTTGATCGGTCCCGCAGAAATAGCATTCACGCGAATGTTTTTCTTGCCCAGCTCAAAGGCCAAATAGCGTACCGTGCATTCGAGTCCGGCCTTGGCCACGGCCATCACGTTGTAGCGGGGTACGACTTTCTCCGAGGCATAGTATGTCATGGTCATGATCGATCCGCCCTCGCTCATGAGCGGCGCGGCAGCGCGCGAAACTGCGATAAGCGAATAGACGCTGACGTCGAGGGCCAGGCGGAAGCCTTCGCGGGTGGTATTGACGAAGTCCCCCTTGAGTTCGTCAGCGGGGGCAAAAGCGACACTATGTACCAGTGTATGCAGTTTGCCGTAGCGGTCTTTGAGCTTCGCGAACAGTTGCTCGATCTCGGCATCTTTCGAGACATCGCACATAAATGCTTCGGCGCCGGGGAGAGAGAGAATCAGATCTTTCGCTTCCATCTCCAGCCGTTCGTTCTGGTAGGTGATGGCCAGTTTGGCGCCGGCGGCGTGCAGTCCCTGGGCGATGGACCAGGCAATGCTGCGCTTGTTGGCAACTCCGAAGACGACGGCGTTACGGCCTGCAAGATCGGATGACATTGGGATCTCCCGATAAAAATGGAAAGTGTAAGGATAGCAGTCCGCAGTAAGTCTTTACCACAGAGCCACAGAGCCACAGAGGAAGACCTTGCCTTCTGATTTCCAAAGTCGAGTCTTCTCTTCTGTGTCTCTGTGGTGGCTTTTGACTAATCTGCCGGGCTGACATCGCCGGCCGGCACCGCCGCCCGCACCGGCCAGACCGCACTGACCATTCCGATCGCGTACACCATCCCGATGATGGAAAAGCCGGCGACCAGGTTGGCTTGTGCAACCGTGCCAACCAGCAACGCCAGCACGATCTGCAGTGCCGTGCCCACGAAGTAAAACGTATTCTGCACCCGTCCCATAAAGTGCGGCGGCACCTGTTCCATGATGCTCGTGTTCATGGCTACGCTGTTGATGCCGCGGGCCCACCCCATGATTCCGTAGACGAGGACCGCGATGGCGAGAAACGGGGCCAGCGGAGCGCAGGTCATGCAGATCGCCAACACTCCCATGGAAATCGCGATTGCCCGCCGCGCTCCAATCGCGGCGATGATCTGAGGAGCCACTAAGGCGCTCAGAAACGCTCCTGTGCCCCAGCCGCCGTTGAACCAGCCATAGCCCACCGCGCCAGCGTGAAAAACTTTGTCGCTGAGCGGTGCCGTCACCACCACCGCAGTCATCATCGCGCCCAGAAAAAGTGCCCAGGTGATTCCCAGTAACATCAGATTGGGCCGGACGCGAAGAAACTGTATGCCTTCACGAAGCTCGCGTACGAAGCGGTCGAGTGCGGACTCCGCCGCGATGATGTCGGCGTGCAACTCGGCGGGGCGTGGAACCACGTGGCGTCCTTTGCGCACTCCGAAATAGAAGAGAAACGAGACCACATAGGTGGAACAGTCGATCAGCAACACTCCACCCAAGCCAATGTGGTTGTAGACGAATCCAACGATGGCCCCCGCAATCAGCCAGCCGCCCTGGATCCCCGCCAGCAGAAAAGTGTTGGCGTGGACAAATTCTTCGCCGGGGGTCAACTCCTGAATCAGGGCCGTGATCGTGGGCCAGAACATCCAGAAGCCGGCCGACACCAGCGTGTTCATTAGGTAAAGTTGCCACAAGTGCACGCGATGCTGGAACGCCAGAATCGCAACCGTGAGAATGATCAAGCCGCGAAGGGCATCGAGCCACATCACCAGCCGCCGCCGGTCTTCACGGTCGATGAGAACGCCGGTGAAGGGCAACATGAGCATGGCGGGAATGGTTTGCAGGATGGCAAGCGTTCCCAGCGCGACTTCAGAATGGGTGGCTTGCAGAATGTACCAGGCGACCGCAGCGGCGTTCATGCCGCTGCCCAGCATGGAGATCACGTTGGCGCCGAAGACGAAGCGTAGCGCGCGTTTCTGCAGAATCGACCGCATAGTCTAATTTAAATGATTGCCGGACGGTCGCCAACTGTGGTCGCGTGTCCCAGTTTCTAAAGCCTTAAAACGCAGAGATCGCTGAGAAGGGCCGCAGAGTACGCGGAGAAATTCTCAGGAGCGGGCTGCCCGAAATGGCCAGTGAATTTCGATTTTACGGGACTCTGAGAACAGGTAGACGATGAGCATCAGCATCACCGGTTCAATGGGGTGCTTGTAACGAGGAAAGGGATTCACCAGGTAGTAAGGCAGCGGGTAAATCAGTAGAAAGCACGCCAGCAGCAGCCCTCCGCGCACGCGGTCACGAAGCGTCAGCCACAACCCAGCGAAGGCAAAGACAGCTGCCAGCAGAAAATTGACATGGCGGGAAATCATGAGGTCGTAACCGCCAACGATCGTCGCCTGCGGAGGCGCGATCCAGAAATACGCTGCACGCTTCAACGTGAACCACAAGAATCTACCCGGGTGTACGTGGATGAACTGTCGTACCTCGACTTTTTTTTCATCCATGAAGTTGATTTCACCCAGTTCCTGAAAGCGACGCATGGCGTCAGGATCGTTGCCGGGATGCTCGCCGCGAGTCCACAAACCCCCGGATTCGGCGTTATTGGATTCGTACATTTCCAGGGGAAGATTGTCGCGCACGAACAGAAATCTGCCGAACTCGTGGTAGTTCCGTAGCAGCCACGGAGTTACCACCAGCGTTGCGGTCAGCGCACATAGCAAGAGTCCCCGCCGGGGACTGCGCGGTGCGCAGAACCACAACCAGACCAAGCAGCAAAGCATCAGGCTGAGGAGCGCGGTGTTGGTCAGAATAATCAATCCCCAGAGCGCCCCGAATGCAATCCAGGTGCGGTACAGCGGCGGCCGGCCGGCCATGCGCAAGGTGAGTAGCAGGGCCAGGCTCAGCAGAAACGTCGTGAAACTGGTCTCCCAAACCACGCGCGTGGGCCAATACAGAAAGTAGGGAAAGACGGCCCAAGCCCAGGCCGTGGCTCGGGCTACGCCGGTTCCATACATTTGCTCTGCGATGCGGTAAAGGGTCAGGCAGGTCAGCGCTGCAAAGATGCTATTGAAAGTCAGGATTACCCCGGCCGAGGCAGCGGAGTAAATCCCAAACAGCTTGAATACTCCGGCAAGCATGTAGGGATAGACCGGTGGGGCCCATGCACTGGGTCCGGTGGGCAGGTCGGTGGGTGAGCTGAAGCCTTGTCCGCTGGCGATGGAGCGGGCCAGGCGGCCCATTTCCCAGCCAAACTGAAAATGGTCGCGGCGGGGGGTGATGCGGTAAGTGTGCCCGATGCCGATAACGGCCAGCCGCAGCAGCAGAGCGACCAGGACAATGAAGAGAATCGAGTGGTGGAGCGGACGCCGCCCAGACGGGGTGTTTGGCGGCACAGGCGCGACTATAGTCGGCTGCTTCTCGTCGCGGCCCTTCATCGCCCCAGACTATAGCACGGGGCTTGGTTGGCTCCACTTCGACGACGGCAATTCCATGCTTGCAAGCGTCCGCAATCGGAGCTACGATTCCGGCGCGAAGCGTGGAGGCGGCTATGAAACGCGATCAAAGGTGTGTGCTGGCGGCAGCTGTTTTACAAGCGTGCTGTCTTTTCGGAAGTGCGCAGGTTGACAAGATTGTGATCCCGGCGGGAACGCCTGAAGATCAGGCGTTGACCGCGATCACCAACGAGCAGGACGCCCCGAAGAGACTGGCCATGTACCAGGAGTTCGTGCAGAAGTTTTCGGCGAATCCTGCGGCCGTAGCTTATGGCGACTGGCAGATATCACAGACGTATCAGAGCGCAGGGGACCTGCCGAAAGCGATGGAATTCGGCGAAAAAGCGCTGGTGGGGTCACCGCACAATTTGGACATCATCGTGTCGCAGGCCAACATCGCACAACAGATGAAGGACAACGCCAAGGTGATGCAATACGCGGAGCAGGGAGGCGAGGTCGTCAATTCGATTGCCAAGGAAGCCAAGCCGGAGGGTGAGACCGACCAGGAGTTCGCCACGCGCATCGCGGAGGAAAAGAACGCGGCCCGAAGTTCCTACGAGTTTCTGGAAGCCGCCGCCTTCAACTCGATTGCCAACGAAAACAACGCCAAGACCCGCATGGCCTATATCGAACGGTTCACGCCGGCGTTTCCTGATTCCCGCTTTCAGGACTCGATTGCCACCTACGCCATGATGTCGTTGTCTGAATTGAAGGATCCGGCGCGGTTGATTTCTTACGGGGAGAAAGTCTTGGCGAGCAATCCCAATAGTCTGCCAACGCTGCTGCTCATGGCGAACACGTATTCCGAAGATCCGAGGCCGGGCAGCGTCGCCAAGGCGGCTACTTATGCCCAGAAGGCGATCGACGTGGCTAAAGCCGACGCCCCGGACGCCGACCGTTCCCGCAAGGTGTCGGCCGGCGTGGCATTTTCCACGCTGGGCTATGCGCTCATGAAGCAAGACAAGACTGCTGCTTCCATACCTGATCTGAAATCCGCCGTGTCTCTGCTGAAGGGCGAGGACGATCAGTCCTACGCCGTGGCCGGCTACCGACTGGGTTACGCGTATGCCAAACTGAGCAAGGTGAGCGAGGCACGAGAGGTGTTGACGGACGTCATCAAGATTGCCGGGCCGGTCCAACAACCGGCGAAGGATCTTTTGCTGAAGGTAAACGCCGCGCGGTCCAAGGGGAATTAGGCGAGGGTCGAAGCCTCTAGTGCTTGACCAAGTCTCCCGAGAGCATGCGGGCTTTGTTCGCCAGCGTGTAGGCCCGCAGCACGTCCCCATCGTCAGCTGCCTGTTTTGATTGCTCCATGTAGCTTCTGATCTGCGTCACCGTGTCTTGCTGACCGGGGTTGAGCTGGCGGCTTTCGATGGTCTTCAGATTCTCGCCAGTCATCGCCAGGAGGTGATTTGTGGTCTCGAGTTGCTGTGAAGCTTGCTGCTGGCTCACGCCGGGCGCGATCTTCACGTCGGGATCGCCCGTGCTGCCGTCGTGGACAACCTTCTTCTTGTGTTTCCTGGTCTTGGCGGCCGCTGTGCAATTCGTTTGCGCAGCCGACCCCGATGGTGGAACCGCGGGACAAGGTTTCGCAGCCGTGGCAGGCGGAGGCGTTGGCGCGGCAGAGGCGGGGGTTGCATCCGGCTGGGACGTTTGCGGAGGCCGAGCAGTTTGCAGAAACCGGACGCCAGACGCGCGCGGCGCTCCGGACGCCAGCAACCCTGCAATCGTTAAAACGATAGTGACCGAACTCATTTGGCTATCCGATATCCTTCACGAAACGACCCGTGAACGAAGTTTATCTCCGGTCACCTCTTGCCCGTCACCATTGACTTCAGTGCGCCCTTCGCTCAACGGCAAACTTAGGCGGAAAGTAGTACCGTGCCCGTCAACCGATACAAAGTCCACCGAGCCATAGTGCCATTGCATGACCTGGTAAGTCTGTGCCAGGCCAATCCCGCTGCCGCCTTGCTTGGTAGTGAAATATAGTTCAAAAATCTTCTCCTGAAGTTCCGGAGGAATGCCTCCACCTTCGTCTCGAACCTCGGTGACCACCTGACCTTCCTGGCTGCGGGCAGAGATGGCAAGAGTTCCTCCCTGCGGCATGGCCTGTACCCCGTTGAGCACGACGTTAAGGATGGCTTGTTTCATGAAGTCCACGTCCACTTTCACGCCCAGGGGGCCGGGCGTCAGGTCGCGGACGATGGTGACGCCGTGCTGCTCAGCGTCGGGAGTGGCCAGCGCCAGCACGTCATCCAGCAGGCGCTTCAGATCAATCTCTTCGATGTGCAAGTCCCGAGGCCGGGTAAAGTCCACCAGGATCTGCACCACCCGGTCGAGGCGGTGAATTTCGTTTCCAATGACGTCCATGTGGCGGCGGGTGTCGGGATCAACCTGCTGCAGTTTGTTCTGCAACAGTTGCAGATGCAACACGATGGCGTTGATGGGATTCTTGACTTCGTGAGCGACACCGCGGGTAAGCCGGCCACTGGCGGACATACGGCGCGACATTTCGATTTCATCTCCGATTTGACGTACCGACTCGGCGTCGCGCAGAGTCAACAGCGCGCCGATGGGCGTGCCCCGTTCCTGGATGAAGTCGAGCGCTATCTGCACGCGCTTGCCATTGGGCGATTCCAATTCTGTCTGCGCGATCGCGCGTTGCAGTCGAAACCCGTCCAGTATCAGACCGCCAAGATCGGAACCAGGAGTAAAAATCTCTCCTGCGGTGCGGCCCAGTAGTTCTCGCCGCGGCCTTCCCAAAAAACGTTCCACCGAGGCGCTGACCAGCACCACCCGCGAATCTCGGGTGAACAGCATCAAGCCGTCCTGCAGGTTGGCCATGATCTGATCAACGTTGTCTTTCAAGGCGGAGAAGATTTCTTTGGCATCGCGCATCTGCCGCCCGAGATGGGCAATCTTCAAGGTAACCAGTCCGTACTCGTCACGGCCAGGTTCCTCATCTGGAACCGGTTCAGCGTTGCCTTCGGTCACGCTGTCCAAGCTCCGGCTGATGCGCTCCAGGGGGCCGAGGGCAAGATTGGAAAGGCCGGCCGCCAGGATTAGCGACAACAAGATGGCACTCCCGGAGAGAATCAGCGCGTGACGCAATCGCGGCGTGAGCCTATCTTTCAGGAACACAGTGGAAACACCCAGGCGTACGCTGCCGAAGGCGGCGCCATTCAACTGCAAAAGCATGCGCACTTCGTAGACCCTGGGTGGACGGTACAGCATCCGAAGTTGATCCCGGAAACGGGCATCCTGCAAGCGTTGAAAATCAGGCCGGTCCATGACTGGTTTACCAATCAGTTCGGGATTGGAATGCAAAATGGCCTTGCCGTTCGCATCCACCACGGCTGCGTCGTAAACCGTGGGCCAATTACCTACGACCGATTCGAGCTCGGCGTTCAGGTCGGCGTCGGTGGAAAGGTAGTAGGCAATGGCGCGGCGCACCGCTTCGGGATCGCTGGTGTTTACCCGCGTGCTGGCCAAGTCGGGGGCGGCGTCGTTGGCCAGGTACGCTATTTGCGAAGTCAGGTGGTAGGCGCTGTCACGCGTGTCTTGGATCTGCTGACGAAGAATCTGGGAGACGTAAATATAAGAGGAAAATGAAACCACCACGGTCACCATAAAGGTGATGGCGACCACGAGCTGGGTTTTTCGACGCATACTTCACTTTCGACGCACCCGTGGATGGCGCCCCGGCGTTTTAGGCCGGCACGTCGTCCTTATCGGCAGCTGCACTGCCGTACTCCTTCAGCTTATTATGCAGGGTTTTCAAACTAATGCCGAGAATCTCAGCAGCGCGGGTTTTATTGTTGCTGGTGGACTCAAGGGTCTTCAGGATCAGCAATTTCTCGGCCTCTTCCACGGTCGTACCCACGACCATGCGCACGCCATCGGAGTCTTCCGACGAAGCGCGAAGCGTGGTCTGCCCGAAACCGGGAGGCAGATGTTTAGTCTCAATCACAGCGCCATCGCAGACGATGACCGCACGTTCCAGGGTATTGCGCAACTCGCGCACGTTTCCGGGCCAGGAGTAGTTTTGGAACGACGTCAAAACCGCGTCACTGACGGCTTTCACCGTACGTCCATGCTTGGCATTCATGTCTTTCAGCAGACATTCCACTAGCGCCGGGAGGTCTTCCTTATGCTCACGCAACGGTGGCATGTGGATGTTGAACACATTCAAACGATAGTAAAGGTCGTTGCGCAGTTCCCCGTGAGCGACGGCTTCTTCCGGTACCTTGTTGGTGGCTGCCAGGACGCGAACATCCACCGTCGTCTCCACCTTGCTGCCCAAACGTCTTAGCTTGTGGTCCTCCAGCACTCGCAGCAGCTTGGCCTGAGTCGCAACCGGCATTTCACCGATTTCGTCGAGCAGCAGCGTGCCGCCTTCCGCTAGTTCGAAGCAGCCTGTCCGGCGTTCTAGCGCACCAGTGAATGCGCCTTTTTCGTGGCCGAAGATTTCGCTCTCAATCAGGGTCTCGGGAATGGCCGCGCAATTGATGGGAACGAATGCCTTGTTGCGTCGGGGACTCAGGTCATGGATGGTACGCGCGACCAGTTCCTTGCCGGTGCCGCTGGCCCCAGTGATCAGCACCGACGCGGTGCTGGGAGCGACCATCTCCGTCAGGCGGAAGATCTCCTGCATTTTCTTCGAGGAGCCGACCAGTTGACCGAAAGCACCTTTGTCACGCAGGGCGCGCTTGGTGATCTCCAGTTCGTGGCGAGTGCCGAGCAGCTTGGATGCGTTCTCCAAAATGGCACGCAGCCGGGTGGTATCAATCGGTTTCTCGATGTAGTCATACACTCCCAGGCGCCCGGCGTGAAAGGCGCTGTCGATGGTCTTCTGCGCTGTCACCACCACAATGGCGATGTTCTGGGAAAGTTCGGTGATGCGCTCTACTAGTTCCAGACCGCCCATGCGCGGCATCTTGAGGTCGGTTACCACGATGGCGGGCGACCAACGGGTAACTTTCTCCAGGCCTTCCACCCCGTCCCGGGCGGTCTCGGCACTATAGCCCCAGGCCGAGACGACCTCGGCCAAGCCAGTGCGTTCGTTTTCCTCGTCTTCGACGATAAGTACTTTTTCCGCGGCCATGTGCATACTCATTATTGGGGCTGGGTGTCCAGTACTGCAAGCGGCTTAAGGCGGGGAGGCGAATCCCCGAAGACCCGGCGCGGTATCAAGTTGAGACTACGACGGGATACGAAAGTGGACGAAATTCATGGGTGCCGAGTATGATGTTCTCTCCATTTTTTCTTTACAAACTGTGTGTTTGTTGGGATTGTTCCCAACGAGATGGGCATCTTAACAGTTCCGCGCGCGGAGCCCCCAATTTCCAGTTTTATGCGCGTGCGAGGAAATTTATCTAATCACGAGAGTTCGGAGGACGACATGTCGGTTTTGTGCAATAGGTACAGCAGGCGTGTAATCGGTTGTCGATTGTTGGTGGCCCTGGCGGTGTTGCTGCTGTCGACGATTACGGTAGCGCAGCAGGGTGACACGCCAAAATACGAGCTTTTTCTCGGTTATCAATGGCTGCATCCGGGTGGGACGGTCCCGGCCCCGGGTCAGAGTCCCAATGCCCCGGTGGGATTTGATTTGCAGAACCTGCCGGCCGGTGGCGGCACCAGCCTGACTTATTTCTTTACTAATCACATGGGGTTGGAGGGTGACTTCGGACGGAACCAGAACGGCAACTCCAATGAGACCACTCTCTCGTTTGGTCCGCACCTCGAATACCGGCACAACCGGTTGAACTTGTTTGGCCACGCCATGGTGGGCTGGAATTACCTGACCGCGCCGGGCCTCAGTTCCCGCAGCGGCATCGGAACCGTCGTGGGAGGCGGCCTTGATGTTCAACTGACCCACATGATCGGCCTGCGGTTGGTGGAAGCCGACTGGGTTTGGGCACATCAGAATTTTTCTGACGTTGTAGCCCCTGAATTCCCAGATTTGCGGCGGATCGATCTCGAAGGCGCGCGTGTGCGGACCGGAATTGTGTTCAACTTCGGTTATCCGCAAGCCGTAACCCCCGGCGCCAGTTGTTCCGTGCAACCCAGTGAAGTAATGGTCGGAGAGCCGATCACAGCCACGGCCGCCGACAGCAATTTCAATCCTAAGCACACCCTGACCTACACCTGGGCCAGTAATGGCGGCAAGCTCGCGGGCAAGGACAACACCGCCAGCATCGACACCAATGGCGTTGCCGGCGGCAGCTACACCGTCACCGCCCACATTTCCGATCCCAAGATGAAGAACGGCGGGACCGCCAGTTGCTCGGCGAACTTCACCGTGAAAGAGCCACCAAAGAATCCTCCCACGATGTCGTGCTCCGCCAGTCCGTCCACGTTGCAGGCGGGCGGAAGTTCGACCATCACCTGCAGCTGCACCAGTCCAGATAATGTTCCGGTGAACGTCAGCAACTGGACGTCGACTGGCGGCAGCGTTTCCGGCAGCGGATCGACGGCGTCGCTCAACACCTCGGGCGCTTCGGCCGGGGCGATTTCCGTGAGTGCAACTTGCACGGATTCGCGTGGCCTCAACGCACAGGCCTCCACGCAGGTGAATGTGGAGAACCCGCCACCGCCAGCACCGCCTCAGGCCCAAAAGCTGAGCCAATGCGACTTCCCCAACCCGGTGAAGCCGTGGCGCGTGGATAACACTTGCAAGGCCATCCTGGACGATGTTGCCAAGAACCTGCAACAGAATGCGGATGCCAAGCTGGTGATCGTCGGCAATGCCGAAGCGGGGGAGAAGCGTCCGAACCTGGCCGCGGAACGTGCGGTTAATTCGAAGGCCTATCTCACCGGCGGCGAAGCGCAGTTGGGAATTGATCCCAGCCGCATTGAGACGCGCACCGGCAACGCCGGCACCAAGACCGCCGAATACTGGGTGGTTCCGGCAGGCGGAACTTACTCGGGCGAAGGCACGCAAGCCGTGGATGAATCCAAAGTGAAGGCGGTACCGGACCATCCCCGCGCGGCAGCAAAGAACAAAGCGAAGGCGAAACCGTAAAACGGTCGCCATCGCTAGAACTAGCCGGTCGAGCCCAGAATCTCGGCCGGCTTTTTCGTCTCCTGGCAACGGTTTGCCCGACGGCTCGATAGGCCAATCGGCCCGTTCCAGCGTGCCTTTCCCTTCGGTAACTTGCTGGGCCCGTGTTACCCTGTCACGCTGTGCCTCTGTGGGAATTCCATCCATTTAGGGGCGACTCAGTCTATGACTTTTGGAACATGCAGCTTCGTCAATCGTAAGTTGTTGATTGTTATGTCATTTATCCTGCTCTGCGCCAGTGCCTGGGCGGGACAGTGGACGGCTTTGGGGCCGGACGGCGGCGATGTCCGCAGTTTGGCTTATGATCCCCACAATCCCGACCACATCTTCTTGGGAACCAGTACCGGCACGATTTTCATGTCCACGAACGGGGGACAGGACTGGTCTCGTATCGCGCACCTGGGTAGCGGCGATGACTATGTAATCGACCACATCGCGCTCGATCCGCAGAACTCGGAAAAGATGTATGCCGCCGTCTGGAGCGTTGAGAATCAGCAGGCTGGCGACCTGTTTCACTCGCGTAATGGTGGCCAGACTTGGGAAATTGTCCCGGCCATGCACGGCAAGTCGATTCGCGCCTTGTCCATCGCTGCCTCCGATTCCAAAGTTCTGACTGTCGGCGCGCTCGATGGCGTCTATCGCAGCAAGGACGCCGGCAAGAACTGGGAGAAGATTTCCTCTGCCAAGTCCGAGATCAAGAATATCGAATCCATCGCGGTTGATCCCAAAGACCCGAGCGTGGTGTATGCGGGTACCTGGCACCTGGCATGGAAAACCGCCGACGGCGGAGCTAATTGGCAGCACATCAACAAAGGTATGATTGACGACTCCGATGTGTTCTCCGTCATCGTGGATTCGTCCAATTCCTCAGTAGTATTCGCCAGCGCCTGCTCGGGCATCTACAAGAGTCAGACCGCCGGCGAACAGTTCCAGAAGATTCAGGGTATTCCGTTTTCGGCGCGACGCACCCGCGTGCTGAAACAGGACCCGAGCAATCCCGCCGTGGTCTACGCGGGAACGACCGAAGGTCTGTGGAAGACGGCCGACTCGGGCAAGACCTGGAAGCGCGTGACCAATCCTGAAGTCGTCATCAACGACGTTATGGTTAATCCTCGGGACTCCCAGCGCGTACTTTTGGCGACCGATCGCGCAGGCGTGTTGGCCAGCAATGATGGGGCCGAGAGCTTTACCGCTTCCAACCACGGTTATACCCATCGCTACGTGACCACCATTCTCGCGGACAAGAAAGACCCTGAGACCATCTATGTGGGCGTGGTTAATGATCGCGAACTGGGCGGCGTCTTCGCTTCCCACGATGGTGGACAGCACTGGACGCAGAAGAGCGCGGGCCTGGATGGCAGGGACGTATTTGTTCTGAAGCAAGCGGCCGATGGAGATGTGATCGCCGGTACCAATCGCGGCATGTTCGAACTGCGCCGCAATTCTTCCACCTGGAGCCCGATCAACAACATCGCTGAAGAGAAGGGATCCACGCGCAAGACCAAGACGGTCGTGCGCTCGGTGCTGACGGCCAAAGTCAGCGACCTCGAGATCACCTCGAAGCGCTGGCTGGCGGCGACCGCAGCCGGGCTCTATACCAGCTCGAATGAGGGTCAGAGCTGGAATGGTGGGCCGGTCAAGGGACAAAAGGACTTTGTCTCGGTACAGGCCGACGGTGAATTGATTGCACTGGCCACACGCAGCAGCGTGCTGACCTCCACCAACGGCGGTGCAAGCTGGCAGGAGTCGGACACTCTGTCTCCGTTCGTCAGCAGCATTCGCAGCCTGACCATTACTCCTGACAAGGAGATCATGATTGCTTCCCGGGAAGGCGCTTTCCGCAGTCCGAACGCGGGCGGCGGCTGGGAGCACATGCAGAATGGCCTGCCCGACAAGAACATCAGCTCCATCAGCTATGACCAGAGCAGCCATCGCTTGCTCGCTACCAGCACTGAGACCGGCGTTGTCTTCGAAAGTCAGGACAATGGCCAAAGCTGGCAGCGTGGGCCGGACACGGGATATCCGCTGCGCCGCATTAGTGTGGTGCACGGACATTACGTAGCTGCAACTCCGTTTGATGGCGTCGTGGTTCAGCCGGATGGCGACCGCAGCGCTTCGGCGGGCACGGGAAGCTCGACGAATTAGGCTTGGCGTTTGTTTTGGAACAGAAAAGGGGCGGCGTGAGCCGCTCCTTTTTCATTTGATCTCACTGCAGCTTCGCATACTCCGCCTTGGCTTCTTTCAGGATGGGAATGTCGGGGTCGGCGTCTTTCCAGAGGGTGAGGAAATCTTTGTAGGCGGCGAGGGCGCGGACGCGGGCGGCATCGGCGTCCGCTCCCTGCGAGTTTCTCGACTGCAAAGCATTGGCGCGAGCCACGCCCAGATGCGCCAGCGCTCCCGTCCAGCAGTTCCAGACGATGCCGCTGTGGTCGAGAATCTTCTGAAACTCGGCGGCGGCAGCACTGCCCTGTCCGGCTGCCAGGTATGCCTCTCCATGAACAAAAGTCGGATAGAGGCAGGAAATATTGGAGACGAAGGGAATGAATCCCAACTCGATGTGTGAAGCGTCTTGCAGGGCAGTCAATGCGGAAGCCGGGTTCTTCTTGTCCAGCGCCAGTTGTGCCTGAATCGCTGGCAGCCAAAGCGACTGCATCTGAGTGTCCAGTGGGAAGCGATTGTCTAGGTCTTGGGCCAAAGACTCCGCTCGCGCCACATCGCCCGCCATGGCAAACGCAAGTGCGGCTTCGATCTCGACTCCTTGGCTCGCGGAAGCAAGCTTCAAAGCCTCACTAGCTGACTGCCGGGCTTTCGCACCATCGCCGTAAACGGCTTGCTCAATAGCAGCATTCGCCTGCCAGATTGCGCCGCTTTCCTTGTTGTCCGCTCGCATGGCAGAGTCCACAGCTCGCTTGGTCAATTCCCTCGCTTTGCCCAGACGGCCTGCATACGCCTCTGTGTCGGATGCAAGCGCCAGTCCAAAGTTCTCATATTCGGGCTTGCTCGCATACCACTGTTGCTGTTCTGCCATCGCCGCGGAGTCCGCCCCGACAAAGGCAAGAGCATAAAGAGCATCGTGCAATAGGAAATCATCTATTTTTCGCGCCAGCCCCTCGTGGATGACCTGCCGCGTTTCGTCGAAACGTTGCAACGAAAGTTCCCAGAGCGCGAGGTTTATGTACTGATCTGAATCTGGCGCACGGCGCACGGCTTCCCTCGCGTTCTCCGCCGCTTGTTCATACTGCCCCTGTGCCGCGAGCGCGAGGCTCAAGTCGCTGTACACCCCTATTTCGCGTGGGTAGATCTCCATCTCCTCCTGAAACGTCTGGGCTGCTTTGCCTAGTTCGCCAGTTACATACTCGTAGTAGTAGGCGGCGATCTCCAGTTTCTCCCGCTCGCTGGCGTGTTCCCGCAATTGGAACGCTTTGCTCATATATTCGCGGTCCCGCTCGATCTGGCCGGTGGTTAAGTAGACGCTACCCACTCTTGTGTAGCCCATAGCAAAATTCGGATCAAGCTCGATGGCACGCTGATAGTAAGGTAGGGCTGCGGCTGGGCCCTTCTCATAAAAGGCCTTAGTACCGAGGCTGTATGCTTTCAGAGCTTCGAGCGAAGACGTGGTGGCGTGTGCGAGCGGAACGTCAAACTTCTGCACCGTCGCCAGCGATTCGCCCAGTTGGCCGCGCAGCTTGGATGCGGCCTCGCCGAGCGCGTCCAGCACCTTCTCCTTCGACGCCGCCGTCACCTGCTCCTGCGCCAGCGTATCTCCGTTCTGGCAATTGACCGCCTTCAATCCCAGCACATATTCGCTGCCCAGACTGCTAACTGTTGCGGCAAGGTAAGCATGGCTGCCCGCCCGCACGCAAAGCTCGCGGGCGACCTCGGGGGTGAGTTTGGTGCCGACCGGACGGGTCATCTGTTGCAAGGTCTTGGCGACATCGCTGTCGGAGAGCACATTCAGGAAAGGCGATTGCCGCAGGGAGACGTTGAGAGCCGTCTTCAGCGTGTCGTCGAAGACCGGATCGCCTGTGCTGTTAGCGAAATCGGCGAGAACGATGGTGTCTTTGTCGGTTAGTGGCTTGCTTCGATGCGCACGATAGTAAAGCCCGCCCGCCGCCAGTAAGGCGACGGTCAGAATGGGAGCCGCAATTTTCCAGATTTTGCCGTGCCGAGCCGCTGGAGCTTCTGCAATCGCCATCGCGCCTGAGCTTGCCGCAGAACGGTGTCCGCTCCCAGTATCCCGCTTCAGCCGTTGCAGATCCGTTCGCATGTCGGCTGCATGCTGATAGCGCAGGTTTCGATCTTTCTCCAGAGCCTTGTTGATGAGCCGTTCCAGTTCGGCTGGAACGTCGGGATTCAGCCGCGCCGGAGGAACCGGAGCACGATTCATGATCCCGTCGAAGATCACCCCTGTGCTCTCACCACGAAAAGGCAATGCGCCTGCCGCCATCTCGTATAAGACGACTCCAAACGAGAACAAATCCGTCCGTGCGTCCAGTTCCTTGGCCCTCACCTGCTCCGGCGACATGTAGGCGATGGTGCCCAGCGTAGAACCGGGACTCGTCAGATGTTCCTCGGACTCAACCGTCGGGGCGCTCATGGCAACGCTGTCCGGCTTGAGTGTGACCTTCGCCAGCCCGAAATCCAGAATCTTGGCGTGTCCGCGCTTGGTGACGAAGATGTTCGCGGGCTTGATGTCGCGGTGGACGATGCCTTCTGCATGAGCGGCATCGAGTGCATCCGCAATCTCGATGGCCAGTGACAGGATCAACTCGGTTTCCAGCGGCCGACCTGCGATGCGATGCTTCAGCGTCAGCCCGTCCAAAAACTCCATGGCGATGAAGTGTTGACCCTCGCGCTCGTCAATCTCGAAGACCATGCAGATGTTGGGATGGTTCAGGGCAGAAGCGGCCTTAGCTTCGCGCTCGAAGCGGCTGAGTGCCTGCGGTTCTTTGGCTACGTCGTCGGGCAGGAACTTGAGGGCGACAAATCGGCCGAGTTTGACATCCTCAGCTTTGTAGACGACACCCATCCCGCCGCCGCCGAGCTTCTCAACAATTCGGTAGTGCGATATGCTTTGGCCGATCATCCTTGGCCGATCAATGAAAAGGCTCGCTCAGTTGGCGACCATAGTAGGAGCCACGCGGAGGCAAGTCAACGTACCACCGGAGGCAGCTGTAGATTGACGCAGCCTAGCGACTGGTATATTGTTTTGCGCAACTTTGGGGTGTGCTCGCAGGCTCTGGCCGAATCTAAGGGGAGGAACAACATGGCGGGATATCAGACACAGCAAGCTGGCGACGCAACCGAGTTCTCCACCATGCCGGAAGAAGTGCCATGGCCGTGGGTGATGGTGGCGATTCCCGGCGCTCTGCTGGTCTTAATAGCGTTTGCCAGCGGCTTTCTCTACGGGTTAATCGCTTGCGCCTTCGTTTACGGGGCGATGTACCTGCTGATGCACTCGAAACAAGCCACGCAGTACCGCACGCCCGCGAGATTCCGCGCTTCCAAGACGGGCATCGAGGTCGGCGGCGCCAGCATTCCGAAAGATGCCATCCACCGCGTGATCGTTCGCAACCACGTTCTGAAAGCTGCCGAGGGTGTGATCGTCGTGGCCAACCCCAACCCCAACAGCGGCCAGCAAAACATGGTTGCGGGGATGAATTGGGCCATCAGCAAGCTCGGCCCCATCTCCTATCGGGTGGATGTGGAGGCGCGCGGAGTGCCCACCACTCTCGCCGGCGGCTTGACCGAGCCCACCGCCTCAGCGATCATGACCGACGTCAATAAGTGTCTGCAGATTTCCTGAGGCAGGCCGGATGGCGTGAGGTGGATGACAAGGGATGGCTACGGTCGAGCACGCTCCTGCGCGATTCCCATGATGGCCAAGAATTACTGAGAAGAAACTCCTTGGTTCAGCTCTTCAGCGCCCGTATGTGATTGAGCCATCGAGGCCGCGAGATGGCATCTGCCGTGCGACTTGCCGTTGTGCGTGGGGGCAGGCAGGATCAAGTCATGAAGCGGACGGGGCGATCCGTGTGGGTACTTGTGGGGCTGTGGATGCTATTTCCGGCATGTTCGCGCCAACCGGGATTGCTGCCCCCGAAGCAGAATGCCCAGTCCAACCCGCTCCCGTTTGACAATCCCTCCCACAGCGCAGGAATCTCTCCCACGCAGGCATTTGCTTCCACTTCGATTCCGGCCGGGACTGCCATCATGATTCGTTTGCAGTCTTCCTTGTCCAGCGCGGACTCGCGTTCGGGAGACCAGTTTCAGGCCGTATTAGAGGAACCGATTGTGGTTCAGGGACAAGCCCTGGCCGCGAGCGGAACTGCGATTACGGGCAGGGTTCTAGAGGCAAGAGCCTGCGAGCCGCGAGCGCCGGGCTATCTGCGATTGACGCTTTCCGCGGTAGTCATGAATGGCAAAGCTATGGACCTGCATACTTCCAGCGTCTTCTCGAAAGGCGACCCGCGGGAACAGCCCCGGTCGGCAGCGAGCGCCGAATTGGCGGCTGGCACGAATGATGTTCAGTTTTCCACCGGCCGACGACTCACCTTCCGACTAATCCAGCCCTTGCCTCTGCCAGAATCGGCACCATCGCGTTCCGCTTTCTACTGAAAAAACGAGAGATAACAAGTGCTTGTGATATTCACTGATTGCTGAAGTCCCAGTTTGGTCATCACTTCTGCCCTGTGACGGCAGTCCTAATTACCTGCGACTCATCCGCCTAGACTTCCCGAATAGGGAGCTTGCTCAGCCAACCCTGTGACCGGATCGGGAAGCGTTCCGATCCTGCACGCTCCACTCATCATTTTTCTTTGTCCCATGAACGCACTGGCACAGGTTCAGCCCAAACTGGAATCGGCGGCAGCGATCGCCGAGCAACAGTTACGATCTGCACAAACGCTGCAGGCCATCGGCCGCTTGGTGAGCGGAGTGGCGCATGACTTCAACAACCTGCTTACTGGGGTGGTGTTGGGCTCGGACCTGTTGCTGGCCGGGCTGGAGAAACAGAGTCCACTGCGGCGCTACGCGCAGGAAATCCGGATTGCGGCAATGCACGGCACTGAGCTGATCCAGCAATTGCTGGCCGTGGGCCGGCAGGGGGTGGTGGCTGCGGGTTCGTTGTCATTCAATGACGCCATCACCAGTCTGAGCAATTTGCTGGTACGCCTGATTGGGGAGGACATTGAGTTGGTTACAAATCTGGCTGCTGACTTGGGCATGGTGAAGATGGACCCGGCGCACGCCCAACAAATTATCTTGAACCTGCTGCTGAATGCCCGGGATGCCATGCCGGATGGCGGTCGTATCACTCTCACCACCCGCAATGGTGGCTTTGCGTTCTCGGACTCCGGGCCTACGGCATCAGCGATGCCGCACGTCGAGGTCGAAGTCAGTGATACCGGCTGCGGAATGGATGCCGAGACCCGTGCCCGCGTCTTCCAGCCTTTTTTCACTACCAAGAAGCCCGGCAAGGGCAACGGGCTGGGGCTCTCCACGGTTTCCAGCATTGTCCAACAGAACGGGGGAACCATCGTGGTGGAGAGCGAACCAGGCAAAGGGGCGCGAGTGGTGGTTCGCCTGCCGGCGCAGTTCGCACCTCACACTACCCAAGAAGCCGGCGACCGATTGCAGGCGGCTTCTGCGCCAGAACCCGAGACTTAAAGAGAGGGACGATAACGATGACTACCGCTGCGGCGCCTGCTGTCCACATGCCCACACCCGAGCCGGGGAATTTTCTAAACCTGGTGATTGTTGATGACGAACGTTCCATTCGCGAGGTCTGCCGCGAGGTTGCGCGCAACCTGGGCTTCAACGCCCTGGTGGCCGACTCTGCCGAGCACAGCTACCGCCTGCTGGAGTCGCACGCCATCGACGTAATATTGCTCGATCTGAAATTGCCGGGGGCAGGAGGACTGGAGGCGCTGAACAAAATCAAGCAACAGTGGCCCGATGCGGAGGTGATCGTAGTGACCGGGTGCGGCACGGTGCAATCGGCGGTGCAGGCCATGAAGAACGGCGCTTACGACTACGTGACCAAGCCATTCAGCATGGATGAACTGCGCATCCTGCTGGAGCGGGTGTCGGGGCACTTGAAACTCAAGAGCGAAAACCGCATCCTGCGAGAGAGGATCAAATCCAAGCAGGGTTTTTCGGGAATCGTGGGTACGGCGCCGGAGATGGAGCGGTTGTACCGCATGATCGCGAAAGCCTCGCAGAGCCACCACCCCGTACTGATCCTGGGAGAGAGCGGCACGGGCAAAGAGTTGGTGGCACGCTCGATTCATTTTTCCGGCCCCGTTCGCGATAAGCCTTTCATCCCCGTGGATTGCGGTTCGCTGGTGCCAACCCTGATCGAAAGTGAACTGTTCGGGTACGTGAAAGGGGCTTTTACCGGGGCGGTGCAGGCGAAGGACGGACTATTGAACATGGCCGAGGGCGGCACGGTGTTTTTCGATGAAATCGGGGAGATGCCGGTGGACCTGCAGGCCAAGCTGCTGCGGGCGATTCAAGAGAAGGAAATCCGTCCGGTTGGCGGCACACGGCGGCTGCCGATCAACGTTCGTGTTCTGGCGGCCACCAACCGTGACTTGGAACAAGCTGTCGCCCAAGGAAACTTCCGGCGCGACTTGTACTTCCGCCTGAACGTACTCAGCCTGAAGATTCCTGGCCTGCGGGAGCGGCGGCAGGACATCCCCTTACTTGCGGGACACTTCCTCGACCGGTTGTCACGCGACGGCGGACGGGAATGTACTCTCAGCGACGCCGCCTTGAAAGCCATGCTGGCCTACGACTGGCCAGGCAATGTGCGCGAACTGGAAAACTGTCTGGAACGGGCCTGCGCCCTCAATAGCGGACCCGAAATCCATCTCACGGATCTGCCCAGCGTGGTCAACGGGGGCAATGGTCACATCACCATTGACAAAAACGGCTCGGCCAAGATTATTCCCATGTCGGAACTGGAAAGGCAAACCATTCTCGGCACCATCATGCAGCTCAACGGCGACAAACTGCTGGCAGCGCGGCTGCTGGGAATCGGCAAAACTACGCTTTACCGCAAGCTCAAGGAATATGGTGCCGAGGAGTTTTAACGATAGGAACCGGGATTCCCGGGCCGGGACAACGCGGGCTCGCGGGCCGACGGAACTCCTGCATTTTCAATAGAGGCTCTGTGGCCAGTTACGTGCAATCTGTTCCGGCATGATTTTACTGATTACTTGCATAGCAAAAGCTCAGGAGTGCGCCCAAGCGTTGGGAGAAGCAACCCTTGAGCCGGTGGTCGTCTGCACCGGTCTACAGGAAGCGGTCCGGGAATTACAGGAAAAGGAATTTTCGGCGGTGGTCTTTGACCTGCTCTTGCTGGATGCGCAACCTGACGAGAGCGACACCGCGCTCAAGTACCTGGGATCTGCCGTCCCGGTTTACCTGAACTTTGCCATCACTGGAACCGCCCGCGCAGCGCGGGAATTACGCTCGGCCTTGCAGCGGCGCAAGCGGGAAGTGCTGGCCGCGAAGAACGATGCCGAACAGGCGCTGCATCACGAATTGAAAGACACCCTCACCGCGTTGCTGCTGTCCTGCGAAATGGCGCTGCAAGTTCCGGAACTCCCGTCGCTGGCGGCAACCAAGATGCAAGCCGTCGAAGCCTTGGCCAAGGAGGTGAGCGCCAAGCTGGGAAGGGTCATCTAGAAGGTGCCCATCCAAGTCCAGCCGCGAAGCGGCGGTAGAATAAAGCCCACGGCGCAAGCCGTGGGAAAAGTGGGAAACGGGCCAGCCGCGTGGCGGCGAAAGAAGAGTTCCCAGGTATGCCCCTCAGTCCGTGCGGCAGATTGAGGTTTCCGTACCCTGGCTAGACCGCGGTTTCTCTGACTTCTATCATCATCTCGTCCAATACTTCTTCCGGCTTCTCCTCCAGCATGAAGGCCAGCACCTCCTGTGGCACCGGGTTGCTCCACACCGGAGCGAACGATTGGCGATGCAAAGGACACGGCCCATGCTGGCGCAGGGCGGCCAAATGATGGGGCGTGCTGTAGCCTTTGTTGGACGCCAGCCCGTACAGGGGAAATACCGGGTCCCAGTCGCAGATCATGCGGTCGCGCTCGACTTTGGCGAGGATGGAAGCGGCGGCGATGGAGGCAGACAGGGCATCGCCGTGGATGATCGGTTGCTGCGGCAAATCGCAATCCAGGCGCACGGCGTCGACCAGCAAATGATTCGGGCCAGGCTGCAATAGCAGGACCGCTTCCCGCATGGCGACGCGCGAGGCCTGGTAGATATTGATTTGGTCGATGTGGGCGGCGTCCACTGCGGCAATTGCCCAGGCGATGGCATGCTCACGAATGCGCTCCGCCAGAACTTCCCGCCGTTCAGCCGGCAGCAGTTTTGAATCCCGCAGGCCGCGAATACGATAGGCCGGGTCAAGAATAACGGCTGCGGCAACTACCGGCCCAAACAGCGATCCGCGGCCGACCTCGTCGACACCGGCGACCAGCTGCGCGCCGCCGTCCCACGCCCGCTTTTCAAACTTCAACGTACACCGCAGACGCTTTAACAGGCGCAGCTTGGCAGCAGCCGGGGAAAGATTCTTTTCGCGAGCGAGCTTGAGTTTGTTGGCCACGGCGGCGTTAGGGAGATGAAGGCATCTTCGCTGAGGCTGGGCCTGTGGAGCAAGGGGGAAATCGGACTGACAACTATCCGCTGGGAGCTTGGCTTTGGTGGCGCGCTCGCCTTTCCTGCGGCAGCAGGCTGGCATAGACGTAATCCATGGCCGGCGTCGCGACTCCGGCCTGGTCACCGAAGCGGACCACAGCTCCAACGATGGCGTCGAGTTCAGACGGTCGTCCTGCCGCCAAATCCCGCTGCATGGACGCGGTGCCGTCGACGGGCGTGGCGTCGACAAACGCGAGTGTGCGCGAGACTGCACCCTCGGCCAGATGAATACCGCGGCTGCGGGCGACTGCCGCGACTTCCTCCATCAACTGCCGCAAGAGCTCGCGAGTTGGAGGACAGGCGCGAAACTCCCCAATCGTGGAACGCGTCACGGCACCTGTGCCACTGACCGCAGCGATGAACAGCAGCTTTTCCCACAACGCCGCTTGCATGTCTGCTGGAGTCTGCACCGTGACGTCGGCGGTCTTGAGCGCCTCTGCCAACGCCAGCGCATTCGCAGACAGAGCCGAGCCGTCCGCCTCTCCGAGCGCGACCATGGGTTCCAGTCCGCCGTGGCGAATGCATCCCGGCGACTCGACCGAAGCGATGATCCGGCAAAGGCCCATCAGTGAATGCTGGGGCCCGAGGACGCTTTGCAGCTGTGCGGTCGCCTCCACGCCATTTTGCAAGGGAAGCACCCTGGTCACGGGTGTGAGGAGCGGTCGCATCGTACTCGCGGCTTCCGTGACCTGCCAAGCTTTGACTGTGAGAAGAACGGCGTCGACCGGGCCAATCTCTTCGGGCTTGTCGCTGGCCTTGGCGACTGCGACCGTGAAGTCGCCCTTGGGGCTTATCACCCTTAGCCCATCCCGACGAATGGCTTCAAGAGTTTGCCCGCGAGCCACCACTGAGACCGAGTAGCCAGCCCGTGCCAAGACGGCCGCGAAGTACCCGCCGATCCCGCCAGCACCAACCACCGCGAACCTTGGCTTGCTCATAGGAGACTTTTACCATGGGTGCAGCACGATTTGTTCTCCGCCTACCGAATCACATGAAAAGGCACGTTGCTCGTGAGCGTGCCGGTGGGCGTCAATTGCCCCCAAAGTGATTTTGAAAATGGTACCACTCCTGCCGACCCCGCCCGCGCTCGGCATCCCGTAGAAATTGCCGTCGGTAGCAATTCGTGCGTTCGATGTAGCATTTCGGGAAAGCGACGATCTACTATTTTCGACCAGCGCAAACATCATGCAACGCGGGGTTAAACCCAAGATGCCGCAGATGCAGCCACGTTGTAAAATCAGTGGGATACGACAATCCGGGCGCGTAGCTCAAACGGATAGAGCATCGGATTTCTAATCCGAGGGTTGCAGGTTCAATTCCTGCCGCGCCTACCATTCTTTTCTCGAGACGGGCACACCCCACCAAAAGTCATTGCAAGTTTATTGCAAGTTCGGGCAAAGTCGGGTGAAAACTGGGCTTTCGTGGGCACAACTATGACCAACGTCATCGTCGCATACCAGAAAAAACGCTTGCTCAGGCTCTTGCGCTTTTTACAAGGGGAGGGTGTGGTCGCCCATCACAGCTTTCGCAGCGTGGGACTCCTTCTAGAGAAAAATCGGCGGACAATCTCCGAGAAAGCGAATGAGGGCGCTTCGCAGATCGCTCCACGACTGTCCGGCGCGCGCTCCCGAATCATATCGATTGGTATATGATGCAGCCATCAAATTCAAATTGCACCACAACCCATTAACCCAGCGGCATCGACACCGCAGCTCACAAACTATGTGATCGAGATCACATGGGTGTGTGACACGGAACGCTGCAAGCCACAACCATTACTTCGATAATGTCCCAACTCAGGTCCCAATGACTGAAGCATGTAGCCATAACTTCGACCGCCAAGGAGGCGATCCGATGGATGCACAACGTCGAGTGTCTCTGCTTCTTGCTTTCTTTCTAACGGTGATCGTGCTGAGCGGAAGCAGTTACGCGATTCCCGCCTTCTCGCGCCAGTACGGTACTTCGTGCGCCACTTGTCATATCGACTTTCCCAAGCTGAACGACTTTGGCAAGGCATTCAAAGACGCGGGCTTCAAGTTTCCCAAGGACGATGAGACTTTCATCAAGATTCCCCCGGTCATGCTGGGGGCCCCGGCACAGGCGGAAATGTGGCCGCATACCATCTTCCCAGGAACGATACCCGGACTGCCTCCCATCGGACTGCGGTTCAATCAGTATTTCCAGGTTGTAAGCAACAACCGGAATAACTTCAATGCGCAACCGCTGGCCACGGGCGGGGTGAACCCTTACATCCCGCGGACGGACTTCGAACCCGGCTTTTTCAGTATTTTTACGGCGGGGAATTTCGGAAGCAACATCGGTTTTTGGGTGGATGACGACATCAGCGTGTCCGGCGCGAACGCGAACGGAAGTTTGGGTGACGCCTACCTGAGGTTCGAGGATCTCAGCCGCTTCTTGAAAATGCCGACTGACTCGCTGACCATGAAAATTGGGCAGTTCGAGCTTGACCTGCCATTCACCCAGGCCCGCGCCTACGATATCAGCCCCTACGACATTTACTCGCAGGCCAACATCGGAGCGGTGAATCCGGCGTATCCCCAGCAATTTGTGAACAACAATTTCACTCTGGCGGGCCCGGGCCGAGGGGTGGAAATCAGTGGAGGCCACCACTATGGGGGCTACCACTATTCCATTGCGATCGTGGACCAGAATACGAGCGGAACGTCACCCACGAATTACATAAATGTGCCCTCGGCTACGGGAGGCAGCACGGATGGTGTTGGCTACTTCTCGGACTCGAACTTCAAAGACTTGTACGGACGACTGGCTTACCGCTTCAACCTCGAGCGCGATCCGGAGAGCCGGCATTCGATTCAAGCTGCCGGAGCTACAGGCCCTCGCGATCACACTTATCTGACCCTGGGTACTTACTATCTGTATGGACGCTCGGTGCAGAACGCGGCGGGCTTCTTAACCAACGGCACTACTCCCGCGGACCTCGTCGTACACGAGCCTTTCTATCGTCTGGGCGGCGACTTCGACTTCAACTACCGCAAGTTCAACATCTACGGTCTCTACATGGATGGCCATGATAACGACGTGTTGCCCTTCACGCCTGCCGGCGGAGCCGGTCCAACCGGATTGATCGCAGGGAGGCCAGCCACTTTTTCGGGCGGATTCATCCAGGCGGATTACATGGTCTATCCGTGGCTGATGACCATCATGCGCTGGGACCGAGTGGGCTCGACCGCTGACTTTTTGAATGGGATTGGCGCCAGCGCCTCGGCCCCGCCGCCGGGCAATTACTTCTCGCCGTTAAGTTCGGTGAGGAACCGGTTTACCCCAGGTGCGCAATTCCTGATCCGAGCCAACATCAAGGCGTCGTTTGAATACCAGATCCGGCCCAAGCAGGTTGTTTATGCCCCCGGAACTACAACGCAACTGATCAGCCCGTTCCGCACAAACGCGGCGACGGCTGGACTCGAGTTCGTTTACTGATTTCGGGGAGCATCGTCTCCCCCAACTATTCAAAACTGGAGAAAAACATGATGAAACGTAGTCTTGTCTTGGCGGTAACGGTAATTACGGCATTTGTGACTTCGCAAGCAGGCACGATCAGTGGGAAAGTTTCAGGGGTCGCCGGGGAGTCGGTGGTCTACGTCGATACGATTCAGGGGAAGACTTTCCCCGCTCCTACGCAGCAGCCGGTGATCGATCAGAAGGGTTTAATGTTTCAACCGCATATCTTGGCCGCGGAGCAGGGCACGACCGTGCAGTTCCTCAACAGCGATAGCGTTGCCCACAACGTATTTTGGATTTCGGTCGGAGGCAACAAGAAGCTTGGCCACAACTTAGGTACCTGGCCAAAGGGAGAGAAGCGTCCCTTCAAGTTCGACAACCCGGGCGCGGTGCCGCTGTTGTGCAATGTGCACCCAGAGATGTCTGGCTATGTCGTGGTATCGCCCACCCCGTATTTTGCTACCACGGACAAGTCTGGCGAATACAAAATCGACAATGTTCCCGATGGCAGTTACACCGTAGTCGCCTGGCATGAGGGCGCGAAGAACCAGTCCAAGCCGGTCACTGTTGCAGGCGACAGCAAAGCGGATTTCACCCTGAGTAAGTAGGGGACAAGGAGGAGCGGGCGGTCACGTCCGCTCCCTGCCTTCTGGGAGTAGAATGCGCTCCATTACTGAAACATACAGGGAACCCCACTGTGCTGAAACGCTACAAAGACAAACGAGTCGACCGGGATTGGTTGAATACCAATTTCCCCTGCATGATGGCTTGTCCGGCCCACACCAACGCAGGACGCTACGTCGCCCTTATTGCCGAAGGGCGATTCGAGGAAGCTTATAAATTCGCCCGCGATCCCAACCCGCTGGCCAGCATCTGCGGCCGGGTTTGCGCTCATCCGTGTGAGACTGCTTGTCGCCGCGGAGACATTGATCGTCCCATTGCCATCCGAGCTCTCAAGCGTTTTCTCACCGAGCGGCATGGCCCCGAATCCAGGCACCCGGTGGACATCAATGCCGGGCGGACACAGAACAAACTGCCTTTCAAAGTGGCCGTGGTCGGCGGGGGGCCGGTCGGGCTATCGGCGGCGCATGACTTGGCCCTGATGGGCTACTCCGTCACGATCTTTGAAGCTGCTCCCGTCGCCGGGGGAATGCTCTATCTCGGCATTCCAGAATATCGCTTGCCTCGCGACGTGGTGGAATCGCAGGTGAGGGAAATCCTTGCCACCGGCGACATCACCCTCAAGCTGAATCAAGCAGCCGGGCGCGATTTCATGATCTCCGACCTGCGCCGCCAGGGTTTCGATGCGGTATTGCTTGCGGTAGGAGCGCATCGCAGCCGCGATCTCACTATCCCCGGCGTTGATCTGGATGGAGTTTACAAAGGCATTGATTTCCTGCTCAACGTGAATCTTGGCTACAAGTTCACGATCGGCAAGAAGGTGATTGTGATCGGTGGCGGCAACGTGGCCATGGACGTGGCGCGTTCAGCTGCTCGCGAAGTCGTTCGGCAGCATGTTGCCGGAGTCGAAGACCTGGAGCCTTCGCTGGAGAGTGTAAGCGCGGTGGCCACCAAAGAAATGGTGGACGTATCGCTTTCTGCCCTGCGCTTAGGCGCGCAGGAAGTGCATCTCGTCTGCCTGGAGAAGCGCGAAGAGATGCCGGCAGCCCTGGAAGAGATCGAGGAGGCCGAGACCGAAGGAATCATCATGCATCCGGGGCTAGGCCCCAAGCGCATGGTCGGCAGAGATGGCAAGGTCGTAGCGCTCGAGACGCTGAAAACGAAATGGGTCTTCGATCAGAACAAACGCTTCAATCCGGCATTCTACGACGGCAGTGAAACGCAACTGGAGTGCGACACCATTATTATGGCGGTCGGCCAGGCCCCGAGGCTCGACTTTCTGAAACCCGAAGACGGCGTGGAACTGTCACCGCGCGGATTGATTGCAGTAAATCCGCAAACGTTGATGACCTCGGCGAATGGGATCTTTGGTGGCGGCGACTGCGTTTTCGGACCGCGGCTGATCATTGACAGCGTGGCCGACGGCAAGCGCGCTGCGGTAGGAATTGACGAGTTTCTGCGAGGCCGGAAACATCCCGAGCCGGTTGTCGAAATCGAAGTCTTCAAACGGCACACCATGCCTTTGGACCTGCTCGATATTGCCCGTCCAGAGATCCCAATGCTGCCTCTGGAGCGCCGCACCGGAGTAACCGAGGTGGAAGTCGGCTATGACGCCGCGTCAGCCATGGAGGAAGCCCAGCGTTGCCTGCACTGCTGGGTAAACACGATCTTCGAGGGCACGCCCGAAGATGGCAGTATGTGCATCCTGTGCGGCGGTTGCGTGGATGTGTGTCCGGAGAAATGTCTGCAGCTGGTATCCCTGGATCGCATCCAGTTCGAGCCTGAGACGGTGCAGCAGATTCGGGAACATCAGGAATTATTTGGTGTGGAACTCGACGAAGTTGCCGCTGATGAACTCGGCGTGGTGACGGGCTCGGCCATGCTGAAAGACGAGACGCGCTGCATCCGCTGCGGTCTGTGCGCCATGCGCTGTCCGGTGGGCACAATCACTATGGAGAGCTACAGCCTGGTTTCTGCGGAGCCGACACGATTGATTTCGATCGAAGCGATTGACGGCCCGCTCCGACCCAAAACTCCAGTCATGACGGGAGGCCCAAGGTAAATCAATGCCGGAAGAAAAGCCAACTAAGCCAGAGGAACTCGACAAAGACTTCGACCGCCGCGCCTTTTTCGTCAAGCTGGGGCTGGGATCGCTGAGCATGGCAGCTGCCGGCACGGTGGCATTTGCGTATCAGTTTCTCTCGCCCAACGTGTTGTATGAACCTTCGCCCATCGTTAACGCGGGCAGGCCGGAAAATTACGCGGTGGATTCGGTCACTCTGGATGTGAACTCGGGAATCTATCTCATCCACGCGCAAGAGGGTTTTTTCGCGCTGAGTGCCATCTGCACCCACCTCGGCTGCATGACCGCATGGAAGCCTGAGTTGGGGATCATCGCTTGCCCATGCCATGGCAGCAAGTTCAAACGCGACGGAGTCAAGATTGAGGGCCCGGCTCCCAAGCCGCTGCCATGGCTGCAGACCTGGGTCAGCGACGAGGGTGACTTGATGGTGGACCGTTCTATCAACATTCGTCCCATGCAGTTTGTGAGGGTGTGAGCTTGGCGAAAACAATCACGAGCTACTTCGAAGAGTTACGCGGCACGCGGGTGTGGCGTTCTGTGTTCCGAGGCGGGACCGGATCCAGCACCCTGCGCCGGTCCCTCGCCATTCAGCAGAACGTCTTTCTGCACCTCTTCTCTACCAAGGTGCGGACCCGCATGCTTAGCTTCTCCGCCACGTGGTACCTCGGCACGCTGACCTTGGGAACGTTTCTCATCCTGGTGAGTACGGGCATTCCGCTCATGTTTTATTACCATCCTTCGGTACCGCAGGCCTACGCCGACACCAAAGATTTGCAGTTCGTGGTTTCTTCAGGCTTGTTTCTACGCAACCTGCACCGCTGGTCGGCGCATGCCATGGTGTTTTTGGTGTTCGCGCACATGTTCAAGGTGTTTTACCGCGGGGCTTACCGCCCGCCGCGAGAGTTTAATTGGGTCATTGGAGTGATTCTGCTGCTGATCACGTTGCTGCTCAGCTACACAGGATATTTGCTGCCTTGGGATCAGCTAGCGTTTTGGGCAATTACCGTGGGTTCGAACATCGCCTCCGCGGTGCCAGTGTTAGGCAACAAGGTCCACTTCCTGATGCTGGGCGGCAATATGGTAAACGCCAACGCCTTGCTGCGTTTCTACGTACTGCATTGCATGATCCTGCCGCTGATCGCGATGCTTTTTGTTGCAGTGCATTTCTGGCGGATTCGGAAAGATGGCGGCCTCTATGCCCACCAGAGTGAGCCTAAGACGGCGGCGGCTCCATTACATTCCGCCACCGCGGAGGGGGGCGCAACAGCCAATGACTGATCCGAAAGATTTCGTGGCCGGAATGGACTCGAACGCTCGCAAATCCCCGACGCGGGTTGTCTTCGTCACGCGGCGAACATCTGCGCAGGTGAAAGTTACCGATGAAGACCAGGTGCAGACCTATCCGGAAGTCCTGTTTCGCGCCATCGTTGCCATTGAGGTGCTGGCCATTGCGCTGGTGGTCGTGTCCCTCCTGTTCAATGCTCCGCTGGAGGGCATTGCCGATCCCTCGCATACGCCGAATCCCGCGAAGGCTCCGTGGTACTTCCTGGGATTGCAGGAGATGCTGCACTACTTTCCTCCGTTAGTGGCGGGTGTGTTGGTCCCGACTCTGGTGGTGATCGCGCTTATTGTGATTCCTTACTTCAACATCAACGTTGAGGCCGAGGGTTTGTTCCTGAAGGATCGAGCGCGGCGCATCCTCATCTTCTATGTGGTCGCGGCTGGATTATCACTTTTCTTGCTGTGGTTTGACGTGTACGTGGCGCTGGCGCCGACTTTGATTGTCGCCGGATTCATGGTGCTGGCCGCACGCAGTTCTCCGCAGTCTGCTTCGGCATTCCGGCGTTACTTAGCTGCTAAACCACTTTCATTCTGGATCATGACCTGGTTTCTGTTCGAACTGGCCGTGCTCACAGCAGTTGGGACGTTCTTTCGCGGCCCAGGCTGGTCCTGGGTGTTGCCCTGGAGAAGCTAATTGGAGTCATCGGAAAAAACGCAGTCGTCGATGTGGCAGAGATTGTTCGGCCATCCCGTGCGTGCTTTTGGCGTGGTTAGCCTGCTGTTGCTGATTTCGCTGGCGATCGCGCCGGCTAAGAATCATTTCAGCGAATTCCGCCACTACCAGAAACAATATCTGGGGCTGATCCGGGGTAGAGGAGATGCGGTCACGCTGCAGCGCCACTTTCACGATGGAATCCAGCAGATCTGGCTGCCGGAGCTGGGGGTCGTCGATCGCTGCACGACTTGCCACGTGGGATTGAAGGAAGCCAGTCTTGCCGATGTAGGCACCCAACCATTTCGCCGGCACCCGGTGATCCCTCACACCTCCGAGCAGTTCGGCTGTGTGATGTGTCACCGTGGACAAGGTGCGGCCACCACCGTCGAGGAAGCCCACCGCAGCACGCTGGCCTGGGAGCAACCGCTTCTGCCGGCGCGCTATGTCCAATCTTCTTGCGGGCAATGCCACCGCGCAAGTTTGGCGGGCGCACCGCAACTCAACCTGGGTCGTAATCTGCTGCAGCGAGAAGGTTGTGTGAGCTGTCACACCATCAAACGGCCGGATGGCAGCACGATCCCGCCGACTAACGATCCACCTTCGCTGGAACACATTGCCGATAAGACCACGCGGGAATGGATCTTTGCATGGTTGAAGGATCCTCAGGCCTATGCGGTTACGGCGACGATGCCGAATTTCAAGTTGAGCGACCCCGATGCACGCGATATTTCGTCATTTCTAATCGCCAACAGCACGGCCATTGCGGGAGACACGGAGCCCGTCAGCAGGAAAGATGATAAGCCGCCCGATCCGACCGCCGGGGCCAGCCTATATGGAGAATCATTCTGCGCTTCCTGCCATGCGGTACAGAACGCCGCCGGCAATGTGGTGGGCGGCGATGTCGGCCCGGAACTGACCCGAGTGGGCAATAAAGTAAAACCGGAGTGGCTGCGCACATGGTTGCGGAATCCGCGCATCTACGACGCGGGAACCGCCATGCCGCACTACCGCCTTACCGACCAGCAAGTTTCTCTGCTCACCGGTTTCCTGGAAAATAAGACAGATTCCGATCTGCTGGCCAATGTGCATCTCGACCCAGCCACGCCCGAACAGATCGCGCACGGCAAGCTGCTGGTAACCGAGTACGGTTGCGCCTCGTGCCATGAGATCCGCGGCGTCAAGAAGCCAGACAACTTCGCCCCGGAATTGACTCGAATCGGAAACAAGCCGATCACGCAAATCAGTTTCCTGCCGGGTATGCCCCACACAGTACCGGACTACATCGCTGCCAAGATCCGGCAGCCGCGTTCGTTTGGAACGGCGGTCAAGATGCCGCAGTATACTTTCGCGCCTGGGCAGATCGATGCTTTGACCACTGCTCTGCTCGCGCTTACAGACCGGGCGCAGAACTTGCCCCTGGCGTTGACTGTGCCGGCGCAATCGGCTTCGAATTACCAGCCCGCAGGCAAGGCTGGGCAGCTCATGGCTGACATGGCTTGCTTCACCTGTCACGCCATCAACGGTCGCGGCGGCGATATGGCTCCTGACCTGACCTGGGAAGGCAGCTCGGTGCAGCGGGTGTGGCTGCAGGCATTTTTGAAGAATCCCGGCACGCTGCGTCCCGCGCTGATCCGCCGTATGCCGAGGTTCAACCTCTCGGACAGCGAGGTCACGGAACTCACCGACTACATCATGACCGTCTATCAAACCCCAGCGTTTGACAGTGACTCGATGCCCTTAAGCGGATACCCGCTCGCCCAAGTCGAGCAGGGAAAGCAGCTTTTCTATTCCAAGTACGCCTGCCAGTCTTGCCACATCATCGATACCAATGTGGACAAGGGCTACATCGGACCGACGCTGACGCAAGTAGGCTCGCGTTTGAGCGCAGCCTGGATTTACCACTGGCTGAAAAATCCGCAAGCGATGCGCCCCGGTACCACCGAGCCGAACCGCAACATGGGCGACGAAGATGCGCGCGCTCTGACCGCGTTCCTTATGACGGAGAAAGGGTCGAGCAAGCAGGAGGCGAAGAAATGAACAGGCATCTACGAACGTTGCTCTTTGTCTCGCTCATTCTCGTGAGCGCAGGGTGCGCGCGAAAGCCGGGATCGTCCTCTGCCTTAAAGCCTACGGCGTTTGGCGCTGCCTTGGTGGAGTCGAGTGGGGGCAAGCAAATCGGCGCAACCGGTACGGTTCTCGCGCAAGCAGTGGTCGTCCAGGTGAACGACGATCAGGGAACTGCGGTGGTTGGCGCACCGGTTAGCTTTAGCGGGCCGGCCGGCGTCGACTTCGATCCCGCCATCGGGACAACCGATTCCAGTGGACAATTCACCACCAATGTCCGTCTTGGAGGGATGGCGGGCCGATATCAGTTCACGGCGCGCACACTCACCAAGGCCCAGAAACCTGTCGAATTGAAGATTGAAGAGGTTGCACTGGGATACCAGCAGCAGGTGGGATTTCAGCTCGATGACAAATATTGTTCCCGCTGCCACAATTCGGAATCCACAGCAGAGAAAGTTTCCAATTACGACAATCTTGAAGTGAAGCCACACCCTTTCACCGAAGGCGATACGCTGAACAAAATGAGTGACGCCGACCTCACCGCAATTATCAGCCATGGCGGACCGGCGCTCAGTAAATCGGCATTGATGCCGCCCTACGGCTATACTCTCAGCAAGACCGAGATCGAGGCGCTGATTTCCTATATCCGTCTGATCTCTGATCCTCCTTATCATGCTTCCGGAATGGTCTATGCGCAAAAATGAGGCTGGTTGGCTGGGCCTCTTCTTGCTCGTGGCTGGCCTCTCGCGGGCGCAAGTTGTGTCCCCGGCGGAAATCAAAGATCCTACATTGCGCAATCTGCAGGTAGAGTACGCGGATGACTTGAGATCGGCAGGCCAGGACATTCTGGCAACCCAGTTCGATTATCCCTTCTACCTCAGCCGCAAGCTCGATCTCGACCAGGCACAGCAACTGCACGCTGATCAGAATTCCATACGCTTCGACAGTTACAACGGGAAGACTGTGATTGCGGTCACGGGCAATTACTACGTGGCTTACTCGGCGGATAAGGTCGGCGCTGAAGAGCGGGCGCGCAGCACTTTGCTGAATGCGGTGATGCCCATTCTGAAAGCCACGGTTCCGCGCTTTCAGAGCAACCAGCACGTGCAAGGGTACGCGGTGGAGATTTCACATCACATCATGGGCAAGGTGATGGGAGTCTCCATGGAGCGTCCGGAAAATCTGATGGTATTTGTGCCTCAGAGCGCTGCCTTGAGGCTGCTCGCTTCCAAAGACGAGGACACACGTCAAGCGGCCCTGATGCAAGGCCAAATCTTTCTGAATGCTGAGCCGGTTACGGTCTGGCTCAGCGGAACCGGACCTCAATTGGCTTCGCATGCTCTCCCGGTTGACCGTCCTGCCGATGGCGAATCCGGCCCAGCACAAGCAGGCGCCGAAATCGCCACCAGGGGAAGTGACGCTGGTTCCGACGCGACGGCAACCTCTGCGAATATTTCGAAGCCCAGCGAGCCTCCGCCTCCACCGGTGCGCGATACGTCGCCCGAGGTGTTGTCATCGTTGCAAGCTTCTAAACAGTCAGTGGTCGATCAAATAGTGAAAGCCTTGGATCCTCAAGCCCACTTCGTTTCTTACGCGCCGCCGAAATTCGTGGCGTTCCGTCAGGGAATCTATCTTGAGCTCTCGCTGAGTTCCACTCTCCCGGCGTCGGCTGCGGGTTCGCGATACAAGCTCGCTGCTTTGGCTTTCGACGACCACGTGGCTAGCCTGATCCGCCCCCTGCTGGCTTATTTCAAGGATGAGCAGGAATTTGATGGGGTCAGCTTCAGCACGACCGTTCATCTGCTAGGGAAGGCAGCCAACACCTCAGAAGCGGTGGAGTTCTATTTTCCACTCGCCTCGTTGCGCAGCTATGAGAAGTACGATTGCACTGGCCAGCACTTGCTGGATGGTGGAACCGTGCTGATCAATGGCGAACGCGTGGCTCTCGATCTCCAAATGGCCGAGGGAGGATCCAACCACTGAGATGTGGTACCGAGTATGACCACGCACGATTGAGGATTGTCCGTCCCTCCGGCACGAATGTCGCAGGTTGCCAACTGGCCGCGAATGAGATGCTTTCTACGGCTGGCGTTTGCTACCAAGGCCTCCTTAGGAGGCTCGATATTTGAATAGCTTTTGGCATTCCGCTTTCGAGAAACTGTCGAAGACCGGAACGTGAAGGCCGCCCTTTTCAAGGACGAATTTGCAGGAAATGAGACAGGCGCGCCATTTGAATTCCTCGGTACCGTGCTTCCTGCCGTAGGCGGTGATGTCTTCCTGGGAAACGCCAAACACCACGGCTCCGATTTTGGACCAGACGCAGGCACCCGCACACATCGCACAGGGTTCATGTGTGGAATACAACACGAAATCTGGTAGATACCGGCCATAGCCGGAGCAGACATATTTCAAGGTTTCGAGCTCCACGTGCTTGATGGATGAACCCGAAGTCTTTACCCGGTTGCCGGCAGACGCGATAACCACTTCCCGATTTCCAATGAGCTGCGTGATGACCGCACCGATGGCATAGTCGCCCCGGTCGCGCGCTCGCTTTGCCTCCGCAATCGCAAGCTGCATGAATTTCTTCTTCGGTTTGTAGCTCGGGGGAATCATGATCCCATCATACTTTGACCGACCAGGTAGCCCAAGTACCATAGGCCCCACAGCAGCGCGGTCACTAGGATCCACAAGGCTCCCACGCGACTGTAGACAATTCTTGAAAGCTAACTTTTATGTGGCCGGACATGAGCACGATGATCCCAAGTCCGCTTACCGCCAGAATGCAAGCGGGACTTCCTGCGCCAGAACGGCTGGCAACCTTTGCGATTGCGCGGTGAGTAGGTTTAACAAACGCCCCGCCCTTCCGTGTTTTCCCGGAAAGACGGGGCGATCACAAATGGCTAATTTACCGTTATGGCTTTACCAGCCGACGGAATGCCGTTCGCAACGACGTAGACAGTACTGGGGCCCGTTTCGATGCCTGCGGGAACATCAAACGAGGCGGAAACGATGGTGCTGCCGGTGGCGATGCCCATCGTGCTGAAGTTGTGGGTGCGAGCGAAGAAGAAATGCTTCGTCGCCGTGTTTTGGATCACTACCAGGGGGAAACTCGTGGACATCTGCGCGTCGTCGCCATAGGCGGCGCCGGCAGAGAATCCATTGAACTGCTTGCCGGAGATCGTATACGAGTCGCCATGAGTAACCGTGCGCGGCCCGCCGGTGATGCTCGGCCTCCAGGCACTGTTCGGCTTCCCGGGGGAGGTATAAAGCTCGACATCGATGGACTGGCCATCCGCCGCAGCGTAGAGTATCTGGCCGGTCGGCAGGACCAGCAGTCGGCCTTCCCAGGATTGCAGGGAGGCTCCACTCCCCGTGTTTGGAGCCGAAACGAAGGTATCGCTGGTGGTGAACTCGTAGAAGGATCCGGTTCCGGAGAAGACACCCGGGCTGGTGTAAACCAGGATGTTGCCATCCGGTAGGATCGCTCCTGGACCGTCTGCCATGTCATCCCCGTTGGGGAAGCTGGGACCCACGGTCCACGTGCCGTTCGCGGTGTTGAATACGGACGTGCTCGTGGTCGCACCGAAAGCGACGACCGTGCCGTCGGGGCGCTGTACGAGCGGTCCCATTTCTGGCACGATCCCTAGCCCACCACTGTTTGGCAGTACAACAATCGTGCTGCCCGCGCTGGACCAAACGCTGGTGGAAGGATTGTAGAGCTCAGAGTTGGTTCCGTCTTCTGTATCCACAGTGAGTACGTCGCCATTGGGAACAAGGGCGAAGCCCTCTTCGGAGAATCCGTCGGCCTTTCCTGTACCGGTAGAGCTCCAGGTCAAAGTGCTGGCGTTGAACAGCACCTGCAGCCTGGATGGCTGTCCTCCCTGGCCCATCATGAATGTCCCGTTGGGCAGGACGATGGCCGGAGAGTCGCCGATGGTGCGCCATCCGCTGGGCGGAGTCACTGTAGTCCAGGTGTTGGTAGTCGGATCGTAAATGTCGCCTAGATTAGTTTCGACTCCCTGGAGATTGTTGTACTCCCCGCCTTCAACCAAGACTCGGCCATCGGGCAGCACGGCAGAGGCAAAGT
>JBAWFN010000056.1:0-4983 GCA_049591935.1 Terriglobales bacterium
GAGCAGTCACAGGGCAGCCGGTTTATGGCTGGCGACAGCTTTACCCTTGACGGCGGAAAGGGCCGTCTCTGCTATGGGTTTCGAACGAGGGAATGAGGGGTTTAAAACGCGGAGAGAACAAGGAGGCGACTAATAAGGATGAGCGCATTTCAGAAAGCAAAAGCACTGGCAACGCAGCGCTATGACCGAGACAGGCTGCTTGCGTTGGTTGACGAGGTCACAACGCATTTCCGTATGCCGAACAGCTTCGAGAGGTCGAAGATGCGGGCGGTCTGTCGATACCTGGCCGATGCTCTTGATCGTTGCAGCGGATCAACTCTGCAACAGCGCTGGAACGATTTCGAGAAGAGGTTTTGGCCGAAGTGGAAGGCTGGCGTCGATCGTCGCGGCAGGGAGTATTGGACTTGGGGTGCACGCGTCCTGATTTCTGCACGGATGATCGCTCCGAGTCTGGACATGTTGTCCGACCTGCGCGTGAACCAGTGGATCGCGCACTTGCCCGAAGATCACCCACTGGCACAACAGCACACGTCGCTTTTACAAGCCACTAATTCGATCACATGGACTTCAGCTCACAGCCGCCAGCTGGCAGTTTCGAATGGGCTGCGGATTCTACTCGTGCGCGGTTACGACAGCCTCCACCATATAAAGGATGACGATCTGAAGTTGCTGGCGGTTCGTTGGTCAAAGGGCACCGACGTGCTCGATGCTGCACTCTGCTCGCTCGGCGTGTTTTCTCGAACCCCGAAGCGAGGCTCTGCCCGGCACGGCAGGAAACAGCGGATGATGGCCCCGGAACTCGTCGAGAACGCTGGTGTGCCAGATCGTTTCAGGCAGATCATGATTCTGTATCTGGAAACGTACGAAGCACGAGTCAGTGATGTCTATCGGACGCTGCGACATAAGGCCATCGCCCTCGCGCACTTTTGGCGGTTCATCCATGAGAGGCACCCCGACGTGAAGCGGTGCTCCCAGATTCTGCCGCGCCATGTCCGCGACTACATCCCGCATGCGATCAGGCGCGCTCGCGAGGTACAGCGGGGTCCTGGTGCCGGCGACGAAGTGCGTCCAACTGCACATAGCTGGCTGGTGGACCTGCGCGTTTTCTTTTCCGACCTCTGCGCCTGGGCAACCGAACCCGACTCGCCCTTCAATCGTTTCGCTCCTCGCACGATTCCAGCGACGCGGCACACCCTTCTCGGGTACGGCTTCGAGAAGGCACGCGAGCGAACGCGCGCTCGGATCACAGCCACGGTGCTCGATCTGGAGCGAGAGATGCCGAAGATTCGCGCCTTCGCCCTTCAGAAATGGAAAGCCGCGGCAGCGGCGCCAAAGATCGCAACCACACGCGGTTATCCGTGGTCAGACGAAGTGGACACGTTCTGGGATTGGGCGCTGCTGGAACTGCTCGTGCAAAGCGGGCTGCGCATCGAAGAAGCGAGCGAACTGACCACGTTCGACATTCTCAAGCGAAAGATGCCAGATGGCCGGATCTACTACTTGCTGCACATTAAGCCGTCGAAGTTTGATCGCGCTCGTGTCATCCCCATCGGGGACGGACTCGGTCGTGTCCTGGCCGAGATAATTCGGTACGTAAAACGCTTCTACAACAGCGGGTCAGTTCCGGTTTGTGATCATTGGGACCTGCAGGAGAAGCGGCCTCGCCCTCCAGCGCCGTATTTGATCCAGGGCATTCGTCATCCCAGCACCGCTGGTATTCAGACCATTCGCAGCCGCATCCGCGAGATCTCGATCGACGCTGGAGCTCGCCGCTCAAACGGCTCTCCTCTCGTGCTGTTGCCGCATGATTGCCGGCGCGTCTTTGCATCCGAACATTTGAACAACAACACGCCTGTGCACATCATTCAAGCGCTGCTCGGTCACGCCTCTCCCGATACCGTGATGATCTACGCCAAACTCTACCCCAGTCAGCTCATCGAGGAGTATCGCAAGACCGTGCGGAGTCTCTATAACGCCTACTACGGCGAAGACGGTCTGAAAAACCCGACTGCGGCGGAATGGGCGGCTTTCGCGGCGAGCTGCAACCTGCGCGACATGGGCACGCACCTATGCGCCTTGCCGACTGGAGAGCATTGTCCGAAGGGGCTGATCTGCCTCGGCTGTGCCCATGCGCAGCCGAAGAAAAGTGCGGTGCCGATCTTTCGGCGCATGTTGGCCAGCCACGAGCGCAGCCTGGTGGCTGCACGAGGTCACAGCGAACCTGCCGGACAGATCGCGGCCCGCGAGATGGAGATTGTAAGGATCCAGGGAGCCTTGCGTAGAGCGGAAGAACTAAGTGATGACGTGGCAGCCGCGATCGAACGGGCTCTCTGAGGTCACGTCGGCCGAAAACCGGGGGTTCTGCCGCTCAGAGACGGGCACCGGGTACTTTGCCGATTGAGCGATTGAGCCTCCATTTGCGTCAGCGGACGGTGACTGCGTTTTTTCCCCTTGCCTTCGAGGCCGGCAGAAAGACGCGGCATGTAATGACTCCAGGATGCCCAATCCATAACTACGAAGAACTCGCTAGAAGACTCGCCCCATCATTGCAATAGCGCGCGTGTCTGCAGGAGTGTGTTGTTCAAGTCTTGTTTTTGTTCCAGAACCCGTTTTGCGTTCGGGATCACGTTTGCAAGTTCCTGTGGGGCACCTTGAACCGCTTGATCTAACGCAGGCAGTTTGGACTCATCGTTGAGAGCAGCAACATATGACGAAATAACCCGTGTCAGAGCTGCGGACGTTTGCGAGTTTCCTGCGTAATCTCCGCGGAGGGCTTCGAAGTCGCGCTTTGCTGCCATAGACCAGTCAAGTCCTTCCCCAACTCGCGCAACAGCCGTTTGCAGTTGTGATCGCTGGCCGGCGGATAGCTGTTCTAAGCGCAGCGCGCCGGCGACGGCCCTAAGGTGACTCGTCAGAAGGTCTTTTGCGATTAGCGTGGCAAAAAGTGATCCGCCGTTTCCGACATCGTGCGAAAACCGCAGGCCAGCTGCGAGAGCGCGAACCGCCCCATCTTTATTACCCGTTTTAAGCAGGTGAAAGGCATAAAGAACGTTCAGCCGCCCAAGGACCAATGCCTTTCTGGCATAGTCCACCGGGACGTCGTGCCCGAGCCCGTAATCCAATCCCCAGTCACAGTTCGGAAGTGAGGTCGCGCGGGCCATGATTTCAAGGGCCAATCTATTTTTCTCAAGCAGATCCTTGTATTTCGAATCGTCGTACGGCGCTGTACCGTCGAGGATCGCATTGAGTTCTTTTGCTTGCTGGTCCGTGATACCGGAATCCTGGACCTCGGAGAATGCCGACCAGTAGCGCAAAGCTGCATTCTCCGTGAGGGACGTATTCCGCTGAGCCAATGCCGAGCCGGCTGATAACAGCGCAATCAGAATCATCGAAAGAATCGTGTTGAGGATTTTCATAACCTGATTTTCTCCTTGCTTAGCACCGCGACGGCGCTCTGTTTGCCTTGCGGAAGTGGGCTGGTTTGGGAACGAAACGCTAGGTCGTCAACGGCTGCCTTAAACGATGGCGCCTTCGCGAGCCAAGCATTCGCGCTTCGCATGGTTAGTGGCTCCGACGGTGCATGCCACTCGGAAACTGCAGCATCGCTAGCCTTATTCGAAACAACAATTCGACTACTGCGAACATGCAAAATGACCGACCCTATCACCCCTATAACAAGGATGGCTGCGGCTGCCGCCAGCCAAATCCCCAGTGGGGGCGAACGCCGAGATGAATGGCCGACGCTGACTGTTGGAACAGGCTCAGGGGCGATTGGATGGAATCGCTTCAAGTAGGCTTCGAATTGTTCATCATCGGGAGTCTGCACAAGAGTTCTCCTTGGCTAACATTGAGCCGCGCAGCTTGGCAAGGGCATACCGGTACCGCGATGCCGCTGTGTTCGAGCTGACACCGAGCAAATCAGCGATCTCCGAGAAAGTGAGTTCGCCCCACACATGCAGAACTATGACTTCTCGTTGATCATCCGGAAGTTCGCCCAGCGCACGTCTCAGATTCTGCTCTCCGGCATAGTCCCGGTCAGGAGGACTAAACCATGCAGAGTCGACATCGAGAGGCATATTTCGATCTTGAACCTTGGCATCGTTAAGAACGGCGTTGCGCACACACGCAAAGAGATACGCTTTCTTGTTTATGGCTTGGCTTACGCTTCCGTTCTCGATCGCCTTCAAAAACACTTGGTGAACCGCATCTTGAGCGCGACCCCGGTCACCCGAAATCGCCGACGCGAACAACAGCAGTGCCGCCCCGTGTTGCCGATACAGGGCCTCGATCTCGGCGGTATTTCGTTCTGTCCTGCCCACTTTGCGGTCTCAATGTTAAGACAATCGGCGCGGATGGATTTGTCTATTTCGGCCGAACTTCTTTGTTAGCCTGCATTGAATCCAAGCAAGTCCAATGGGATGTGCAGGTTGGATTGCGCGCGGCAATCTCTCGCACCAACTGCTAATCAGAAAACGCAACAGCGGTATCCCCCGCAAATAAACCGCCAGTGAAATACTCTCTTGAGCACAGCTGCTCTGGTGCCTCTTTCATTAGCCATCCACAGGCGTTTCGCCATCAGAACCCGAACCGAAGGACCAAAGATGTAAACAACCGGAACCCGTGCATTAGGAAACATTGCATAGGACAGACGAATTGAGCGATGATGTGCTTGCTGCTATCGAGGTCACGTTCAAACGTGGCACCGGCGGCATCCATCGAGCGCGCAGAGGCTCGGCCGCAAATCACGAGATAATCTGTCGAAAATGTAGACGGCGCGGAATCCGTACAGTGTCCGCTGACCCTCAGTGGTTGCGTCTTCACTTCGCTCGTCGGTCGCTACATCCTTCGTGCTTCGCCTTCCGACCATCGGGGCGAGAATGAAAATGCCTTTTTCTCCCCGTTTAACGAAGCGGCCAAGCGAGTTCCATGTCCGAAGTCCGGCAACGTTGGTAGCATCGGGCTTCTGACGTGCGATGAGCATGA
>JBAWFN010000057.1:0-30745 GCA_049591935.1 Terriglobales bacterium
TGGCGCGTATTCTCGAAGGTCTTCCTTCCGCGGCGGTCGCGACCTTTCTGGCATTGTTTCCCATCGTCAACCCTTTCGGTGGAGTTCCGGTGTTCTTCTCGCTGACCTCGAGTTTGCCTGCGGCAGAGCGCCGGCACACCGCCCTTAAGACCGCCGGCTACGTGATCGCAATTCTGGTGGTGTTCCTGTTTTTTGGACGGTTCGTGCTGATCTTCTTTGGCATTTCTCTGCCCGTGCTGAGGATTGCCGGCGGTCTCATCGTGGCCAACACTGCCTGGGGAATGGTCACCGGAAATGCTCGCATGACCAGCGCAGAGACCGATGAAGCCGCGACCAAAGCTGACATTTCTCTGACCCCCATGGCAATGCCGATGCTCTCCGGGCCGGGCTCCATTGGGGTGGTCATGGGGCTGGCGGCAGATGCGAACAGCTCGATCACATATGTCGGTATGGTGATCGGCATCGTTGCCTTGGGCCTGGTGGTTTATCTGTTCTTGTGTCTCGGAGGTCCGCTGGTCAAACGTCTGGGGCCCGGCGCGGTGGGAGCAATCAATCGCATCTTTGGCTTTCTGCTGCTGGCGATCGCGGTGCAGTTGGTGTGGGACGGCGTAGCCGATTTCCCTCACTAAGTTTCGATACCCCCACCCCCCTCCCCCTGGGTCTTGTGGAATCACCGGGTTAGCGGAAAATTCCCGCCAAATCTTTGCCGGGAAAAGGGTTGGAGGCAAAATCTTGGGAACAAACGAGTTGGGGGACACGCCGAAACAAGTTTTCTCATGAGATATACGTGTAATGGTCTCGTATAGCTCGAAATGATGTCAAGGAGTGTCAGGGAAATACGAAGAAGTTTTTGGCGGAAGTTCGGAAGTGGGAATGGCTACGAGGGTTGCGCGGGCACCCTCAAGAGTGCGAGTAGATTAGGAGTTTATGGCGGGCCAGGCCCCAGCGGGCGGAATGACTCTATCGCCCTTCTTCGACGGTGAGTTTCAATCCTACGGCCTTAGTCACGGCGACCAGCGTAGAGAGCCGGGGGTTCCCACGAGGCGACAAAGCCCGATACAGACTCTCACGTTCGATTCCCGCGGCTTTGGCCACCTTGGCGATGCCGCCGCGGGCCTCCGCAATATGACGCAGGGCGATCAGGAGCACGCCGGGCTCGTCATCATCCTCCAACGCGGCGCGGAGATACTCGGCGGCGAACTCTGGATTGTCGCGTAGTTCACGAATCATGGCCTCGTCGTGCGATATGCTCGGCTTGCGTTTCATGGGCTCCGTTCCTTGTAGCCGTTCAGATATTCAAACGCGCGCTTGATGTCAGACGGCTGCTTGCGCTTGTCTCCCCCGCAAAGCAACAAGACGCAAGCCTGGTCCACCCGCGTGTAATAAACCCGATAGCCAGGTCCCCAATCGATCCGTAACTCGTACAAGCCCCCGCGCAAGGATCTGCAATCGCCGAAATTGCCGGCTGCCAGCCGATCAATACGGGCTACGATCTTGGCTCGGGCTCGAACGTCTTTCAGTCCGGCCAGCCATTCGCCGACGATGTCTCTGCCTGTTGCCGCGACGTAACGTCGGATTTCTATCGGTGAAGTCATTGTAACTTATAAGTCACAGCAGGGCAAGTGGCTCGCAGCAGGCGCTGAAATGCAGTTGTCTGGAGTTGAGCATGAAGGAAAGGTAAATGTGGCTCGCTCAAGAAAGATGTGACGGCCAACCACATTTGCCCCTTGCAAAAAACGCAAGGAGCGGGGCACCGCGAAATCAGAGAGTTAAGGAGCGGAGCAACCAAATCTACATTTCCATGCAACTAAATCATTAGTTGACGTTTGGCGCCGGCCCGCGTCTAATCAATGAGCAGGAGGGAAAGCGTTGCCGCCCAGGAAATCTGTAACCTTGACCGAAGCCGAGTTGCGTCTGATGGACGTGGTCTGGCAGCGGGGGGAATCCACCGTGCAGCAGGTGCTGGAAGCGCTGCCTAAGCATCCGGCGCTGGCCTACAATTCGGTGCTGACCACCATTCGCGTCTTAGAAAAGAAGGGATATCTCAAGCACGTGAAGGATGGCCGGGCGCATGTGTACATGCCGCTGATTGAGCGCGACGACGCAAGCCGGTCCGAGATCAGCCATCTGGTAAATCGCTTTTTCAAGAATTCGCACGAGCAATTGGTGTTGAACATCCTGGAAGACAAGAGCATTGACGCGGCGGAGTTGAAGCGTCTGCGGAAGTTGCTGGCAGAGAATCCGCGGGAGGCGCGATGACCGTGTTTCATGAGCTGGCACGGATTTCCGCCGAACGGATGTTGAATGGCGTGGTCGAGGGTTTGGCCATTGCTCTGTTCGCGGAGTTGATTCTACAAGTAATTGGCCGGCGAAATTCCGGCACACGCTTCGCGGTGTTGCTGGCTGCGTTGTTCTCGATTGCCGGGCTCCCGCTGTTGAATCTGGTAAAGGCCGGCGCCGGTTGGTCTCATACTGGGGGCGCTGTCTGGGCGGTTACCGTGCCCAGCCAGTGGGCAACCTACATCATTCTGGCCTGGGCGGCGATGGCGAGTGTTGGGTTAACGGGCGTGGGGCTGGGTCTGTGGCAGCTGCGAAAGATTCGGTTGCGAAGCGAAGTGATCGATGCGGCGAGCCTGGATCCTGTTTTGCAAAACACGCTTGGGCAATTTCAGTGGTCACGCAAGGTGAAGCTGGCAGCCTCCGATGAGATTGCGGTTCCGGCGGCGATTGGATTCTTTAATCCCATGATCGTGCTGCCGCGGTGGGTGCTGCAGGAGCTTTCGACGGCGGAGCTGAACTCAATTTTGATCCACGAACTGGCCCATCTCCAACGCTGCGACGATTGGACGAATCTGGCGCAGAAGGTGTTGCGGGCGCTGCTGTTTTTTCATCCTGCAGTATGGTGGGTGGAGCGGCAGCTTTCGCTGGAGCGGGAGATGGCTTGCGATGAGGTAGTGCTTTCGCGCACGGCCAATCCGCGAGCGTACGCGGAGTGCCTGGTCACCGTGGCAGAAAGAAGTTTCATGCGCCGCGGTCTGGCGCTGGCCCAGGCTGCGGTGAGCAAGATGCGGCAAACCACGTTGCGCGTGTCCCAAATACTGGATGGCAAGCGTTCTCCTGCCACAAGAGTATGGAAACCGGCGCTGGCCCTGGTGACTGTGGCTTCGGGAATCTTCGTCATCGCCTTGGCGCGTGCTCCTGAGTTGGTTGCGTTTCGTGATAGCGCGCCACCCGCTTCGCTGGCCGCGGTCGCGGTTCCGGCGTCGTTGCCCAAGGATTCCGCAGCGTCGATCACGGCGAAAGCTGTGTTGACATCTTTCCGGCCTAAACGGACGGGGCTACCTCACGCCATCACGCCGCCACTACAGGCGAACTTGACACTGCCGCGGCAGGGCACGGAATCTCGGGCGAAAGCGACGTTAGCCGTATCCAAGCAGAACGAAGCTTCGGCACAAACCGTGTTCGTGGTCATGCGGACCGAGCAGTTCGGGCCAGCGGGCGCGAGCTGGACGATTCAAGTGTGGCGCCTCACGGTGTTGAAGCCCGAGCAAATTCCCGCCGGGCTGAAAGTTCCCGCGAAATCGACTTAAGGCTTTGTGGTTTACAGCGGGCTAAATTTCTGGCAATAGAAACTAAATAATTAGTTGCACTTAAGGAGAAATGGAAACCATGAAAACCCTGATCGCGAAAGTTGGAAAAACCATCGGGCGTCACGCCACGGTCGCGGTGCTGGCCCTGGCGGCGCTGGCGGCGGTGACGACCTACGAAGTAATCAAGCCCATGTCGGCGGGTGCGGCCGTGGCTCCGGCGGCGGCTCCGCTCGACGACAACAGCGTTAACCCGCTGCTTTCGCTCGACCGGGCCATGGAAACTCTGGCTGCACGGGTCACGCCGGCCATCGTCAACGTGGCGGTGACTTCGCGCGCCAAGAACGACGGCCCACAATCTGAGATGCCCGACGACATCCAGCGCTTCTTCGGTCCCTTTTTTGGTCCGCACGGCCAAATGCGGCCGCAGGAGCCGCAGATCGAACGCGGCATCGGGAGCGGCGTCATTATTTCGCCGGACGGATACATCGTTACCAACAACCACGTGATTGACGGGGCCGTCGACATTCGCGTCACCATGAGCAACCGCAAAATCCTGGTGGCCAAACTGATCGGCGCGGATCCGCTGACCGACCTGGCCGTGATCAAGATCGACGGCAGCAATCTGCCCAGCGTTCCCTGGGGAGACTCCACCGCGTTGCATCCCGGACAAACCGTGCTGGCGTTCGGCAATCCCTTCGGGTTCCGCTTCACCGTGACCCGAGGAATCGTCAGCGCGCTGAATCGTCCCAATCCGTTTGCCGGTGATCGCCGCAAGCCGGGCAACTTCATTCAGACCGACGCCGCCATCAATCCCGGCAATTCCGGCGGACCGCTGGTGGACGCTCGCGGAGAAGTGATCGGCATCAACACCTTCCTGGTTTCGGCTTCGGGGTCGTTCTCCGGGATGGGATTTGCAATTCCGACGCAGATCGTGCGGCCGACCGTGGAAGAGTTGATTCGTGACGGAAAAGTCAGCCATGGCTACATGGGAATTGGCATCAGCGACGTGACTCCGGAAAACTCGAAGTTCTTCAATGTGACGGACGCAGAGGGAGCGTTGGTCACGCAGGTGGAATCGGATTCGCCGGCGGCGAAAGCGGGAGTGAAAGTCGGAGATGTCATCCGCGAACTCGACGGGAAGCAGATCCCGGACGCCGGCGAGTTGCAGGTGGAAGTCGGACAGAAGCGGCCGGGCTCGATCATCAAGCTGAGCATTCTGCGCGAAGGCAAGAGCATGACCGTTCCGGTGACGCTCGAAGCCATGGGCGCTCGCGACAAATCCGACAACGAAGTCAGCGACGCGGGCCACGGCAAACCCCGCTGGGGGATTGGATTGGGCGACCTGGATGGCAACGTACGCGGACAGATTCAAGTACCAAGCGATGTTCATGGCGCGATTGTCGAACAGGTGCAGCCGGGCAGTTCGGCGGACGACGCCGGATTGCAGCGCGGAGATGTGATTGTGCAGGTGAATCGCAAAGACGTGCAAAGCGCAGCCGATGTGCGGCAAGCCCTGGAAAGTGTCCCCAAGGGGCAAGATGCGCTGCTGCTGGTCTGGTCGAACGGCGGCAGCACGTTCCGGGTGCTGCATGCGCCGGAAGGGATGTAAGAGAAATCTCAACCGAAAGTATTGTTCCGCTCTTGTCTCTCCCGTGTGGGGAGAGACAGGGGCGGGTTACACAGAGGGTGGAAGCCATCTCGAGAATGAGCCGGTTCTTGAGCGTTACTGGCGTAATATTTCGCACGGGAATCGTAGCCAGCCCCCACCGCGGGTTCGGTATAAGATCGCTGTAGGACTGCGAATCCGGGGACATTATGAAACGTATTGCTGCCTTCCTACTGCTGGTCGCCGCGAGTTTTGCGTGGTCGATGGCGGTCGAAGCGCAAATCTTTAGAGGCCCAGACAGTGCGCGGCAGGCCCAGAAGGCGGCCAACAAACAGCAAAAAGCGTTAAACAAGCAGCAGCGGAAAGCGATGAAGAAATACCGGAAGACACAACGGAAGGCAGCCAAACAACCAGGGCGACATCGCTCTTAAATTCCACCCGACCTCTGTTCCCGGAGAGGTCTCGTACTCCGAATCGCCCTTTGGGAGATAGCCCCTATCTCGTTACTTTGGCGGACAAGATGGCAAAGGTAAGCCTGACCTCCCTGGCTTAAAATAGACGGCATGAGTGACGACACAACCGATCTCTTATGCCCGCACTGTAACGCGACGTTCACCGCCTTCCTGCACGAACTGGCCGACCAAAATGCCAAGGTCGTCTGCCCATGTTGTGGAAAGGCACAACCTAAGGCTGCCCAGGCGGTTGCCGGGGCGCGGCCGGTCAAGAAAACGTGAGCACGACGATTTCAGGATGGTCACGGTCATGCATTCAGAAAGCGGAGCCTGATCCGAGCAAGCTGTAGAGCAGAATTGCCAGGACGATACCGGTGAAGATCATGTACAGGCGGTCGTGTTCGGCGGCGAAGCCCCAGATGGAAAAGGCCACGCGAGCCACGGGAGTTGCGATCAGACAAAGCAGGCCCAACTGGATGATGCCGCGGCTGCGGAATTGCTTTGCGCTGTGGACGATGCCGCGGAGATTTCTCAGGTCGGAGGGTTCGCCCTGAAACACGCGATAGTCGGCGGGGGCGTGTCCGTAGCGAGCCAGGTAGATCCAGGCGCCCACGAAGACCACGAGCGCGGAGATGGTCACGCCGGCGCGCAGCAAATCGGCGACGATTTCTTCCATGCGGCGGTCGGTCCAGCTTTGCATCCAGGCCATTTCAGATTTTCCCCGCGATTCCCTGATAGATCATTTGCGCTCCGAGCAGGACCAGCACCAGGCTGAAAACCAGGCGCAGAATTCTGGTCTCGGCCTTCATCAAAATATGAACACCCAGCATGGAACCAGCCAGCACGCCCAACATGACTGGCATGGAAAGAGCGGGGTCGATGTAGCCGCGATTCAAATAAACCCCGGCGCTGGCCGCGGCGGTCACGCCGATCATGAAGTTGCTGGTGGTAGTGGAAACTTTAAACGGAATCTTCATGGCCTGATCCATGGCCAGAACTTTGACGGCGCCGGAGCCGATGCCGAGCAGGCCGGAGAGCGCTCCCGCTCCGAACATCAGGCCGAAGCCTGCGGGTACGTGCTGCACGTTGTAGTTGCGGATGCCTTCTTCGGAAGGGAAGCTGCCATTCATGCGGAGGCTGGTGGCCAGCTTATCCGGCGGCAGATTGCGTTGTTCCGGCGTGCGCGGCTTGCGGGAAAGATACGCGGAATAGAGCAGCATCACTCCGAAGGTGATGGCGAGAGCCCGAGTGGAAACAAAAGCCGCGAGAAAAGCTCCGCCGAGCGCTCCGAGGGTGGTGGCAATCTCCAGAAACATGCCAATGCGGATGTTGGAAAATCCCTGTTTCACGTAGTAGGCGGCAGCGCCGGAAGATGTGGCGATCACCGAGACCAAGGAAGCGCCGATGGCGTAGCGGATGTCCACTTTGAAAAAGATGGTGAGCAGGGGAACCAGCACGACCCCGCCGCCGAGGCCCGTGAGCGAGCCGAGCAGACCGGCGACAAAGGATCCCATCGCCACCAGGAGCGTGAATTCGAGAATGTTCATGCGATGCTGAAAGAAGAGTTTGCCACATCTGCGGGAGGGAAAGCGCTGCGGGGTTGGCGTTTGAGATTCTTGGCGCTAGGCGAGGGGAAGGGTGAAATAGAAGACCGAGCCATGGCCGGGCTGGCTGGTGACTCCGATCTCGCCGCCATGACCCTCCACAATGGCTTTGGCGATGGCTAGGCCCATGCCCGTGCCCTGCACCTGCAGGCGCTGGTTGCGGCCGCGATAGAACTTTTCAAAGATCAGAGACTGGTCGAAATCCTCGATTCCGGGACCGCGGTCGGCGATGCTGATCATTAGGGCGCGATTCTTCACTTCGCCGGCAATCTGAATGGGTGATCCCGGCGGCGAATATTTGGCGGCATTTTCCAGCAACTGAGCGAGGACTTCGGAAATGCGAGGCACGTCGATGCGGACGGGCGGGAGGTTCTCGGGCAGAACCGTGCTGACTACATGCTTAGCCAAGACAGGCGCCAACCTTGCGGTAGCGTCTTCGATGGCCTCCTGGATCGGATGCGCCCCGAAGTGCAGTTCCACCTGATGGGCGTCGAGTTGGCTCATCTCTGCGGCTTCGCCGACCAGGCGGTCCATGCGGTCGCTTTCTTCGTTGATGACGGTCAGCAGTTCGAGGCGCTGGGAGCTGTCCAGGCCGGAATTGGAAAGCAAGGAAGTAACCGATGCTTTGATGGCGGTGAGCGGGGTGCGAAATTCGTGGGTGACGGAATCGAGGAGAGCGGAGCGCAACTGTTCGCTTTCACGCGCGGCCTCAGCTTTGCTCAGTTTTTCCATGGCGCCGGCGCGCTCCACGGCAATGGCAATCAGGCTGCTCAGAGCTTCCAAAGTTTCGCGGGAAAGCAGAGCACCGGCAACCCCCAGACTACCCACCACCCGCACGCCCAGCCGCAGGGGGACGACGGCGACACGAGCCTCGGGGTCGATTTTCGGTTCGCCGCGCATACAGACCAATTGCAGATCGTGGATGTCGAGGATATCGGTCGCGGAATCCGAGCGGTAGACATCCGGGCGGTTCGGCAAAGACACCGCAGCGGAGGAAACTCCGAAGCCATCCACAATGAAGCGTGGAATCGCGTTCAATAGTTCCGCGGCGTTTTCACTGGTGAGCAATTGTTGACTAAACTTGTACAACTGCTCGGTCTCTCTGCTGCGCTCATGAGCGCGATGAGCCTCGCGGCGGGCGCGCTCCGCCAGTTCACTGGCGATAATGGCAGTGACCAGGAATGCGGTCAGGGCAACCCAGTTTTGAGGATCCGAAATGGTCAAAGTTCCGATGGGGGGAAGAAAGAAATAGTTGAAGGCCAAAGTCGCGACCAAAGCCATGAAAATGGCGGGCCGCAGGCCCCAGTTGGCGGAGGTCACAAGAATGCCGACCAGAAACGTCAGTGCCACCGTGGTCGGGTTCACGATGAGGACAGCCCGGTACACCGCGACCAGCACAACCACGATGGCTGCGGAGGCAACGTAGGGTAGAGCCAGCCTTGCCGGGGATGTTTTCACGCAGCCGATTGTAGCTGACATCGACAATTTTGGTCTGCTCAACGACAATATCCGCGATGACTAAAACTCCTGAGCAATGGCTGGAAGAGGCTTCGCCGGCGAAGCAAGGTGGAGTGTTCAAACTGTTCCTGGGTTACGCGCCGGGGGTAGGGAAGACTTACAGCATGTTGAGTGAAGCCATCCGCCGCCACAACCGGGGCGAGGACATCGTGATTGGAGTCGTCGAGTCCCATGGGCGCAAGGCGACGGCCGATCTGGCTGCGCAACTGGAGAGCGTCCCACGCAAGAAAATTGAATACAAAGGCACGATCTTCGATGAGATGGACGTGGATGCCATCCTTGCCCGCAAACCACGGGTGGTCTTGGTGGACGAATTGGCCCACACCAACGTGGAAGGCAGCAAGCATCCCAAGCGCTACCAGGATGTGCTGGAGCTTCTCGACGCCGGGATCGACGTACTCACGACCATGAACATCCAGCATCTGGAGAGCATCACTCCCACGGTACAAAGCATTACCGGCATCACGGTGCGTGAAACCGTGCCGGATTGGGTGCTCAAGCGGGTGGATGAAGTGGTGATGTCGGACTTGACTCCCGAGGCGTTGCAGAATCGCATGCGCCGCGGAGACATCTATCCGCTGGACCGGGTGGGACGGGCGCTGGGGAATTTTTTCCGTCCCGGAAATCTCATTGCCTTGCGCGAGCTGGCCCTGCGGCAGGTGGCGCAAGAGGTGGACCGCAGCCTGGAATCCTACCGCGAACGAGACGATACCAGCGGCGCGGTCGCAGTGCGGGAGCGGATTGCGGTTTGTATCAGCTCGAATCCCGAGGCCCAATATCTGATCGCCCGTGGCGCGCGCATGGCGCAGGCGCTGAATGGTGAGCTTTACGTGGTGTATGTGGACTTGGGCCAGGACAGCAGCGAGGCGAACCAGAAGACGCTGGCCGCCAACATTCAATTTGCCAAGAACGTAGGGGCGGAAATTGCGAAGCGGACGGGGAAGAATGTGGCCCAGGTGGTGGCCGATTTCGTCCGCGCAAAACATATTACCCACGTTGTTTTTGGACGTTCGGCGACCACTGGAGTGAAGCGATATTTGTACCTCTCGGCCATCCACAAGTTTCTGCGCGATGCGCCGCCGGTGGACGTTCACATTGTGACCCAGGAGCCTTCGTGACCGGCAATGAATGAACACCGCCGCATTCTCGTAGTGGACGACGAGCCCCAGATCACGCGAGTTCTGCGGACCAGCCTGTCCAGCCAGGGGTATGACATTCGAGTGGCGAACGACGGCGAGACGGCCCTGGAAATCATGAAAGACTGGGCGCCGGATCTGGTGATTACGGATCTTTCCATGCCCAACATGGATGGTTTGGAACTATGCCGGCGATTACGGGTGGGAACAAAGATTCCCATTGTTGTGCTCTCAGTTAAGGGAGAGGAAAAGACCAAGGTCCAGGCGCTGGATGCCGGCGCTGACGACTATGTGACCAAGCCGTTCGGCATCGAGGAACTACTGGCGCGAGTACGGGCAACCTTGCGACGCGCCCCGGTGGCCGAGAACGGACAGACTTCGCTGATTGAGACCGGCGACTTTCGGATCGACCTGGCGGCCCACAAAGTGATGGTCCGCCGCCGCGAAGTGCATCTTACTCCCAAGGAATTTGATCTGCTGGTGTATTTAGCACGCCATGCCGGCAAGGTGGTAGCCCACCGCGCACTTCTGGGCGCGATCTGGGGTGGGCAAAGCACCGAGCAGGTGGAGTATCTGCGGGTATTTGTTGGGCAATTGCGCAAGAAACTCGAACCGGAGAGTTCCTCGCCGCGCTACATTGTCACCGAACCCTGGGTGGGGTATCGCTTCGAGCCGGGGAAATAGATTTCTTATGGAAGACAGCGTATGAGCGCCGAGACCGCCCTCTACCACGACCTGGCCTACGTGTTTGTGGCCGCCATGGCGGGCGGCCTGGTGGCGCGCAAGCTGCGCCAGCCGCTAATTCTGGGTTACGTCGCGGGCGGAATCGTGGTGGGTCCGTTCACTCCGGGGCTGCGGCTCTCCGATGTTCACGAGCTGGAGCTTCTCGCTGAGATCGGCGTGATTCTGCTGATGTATTCCATCGGGATCGAATTTTCCATCCGTGATTTATTGCGGGTGAAATGGGTGGCGCTGGTTGGCGGGCCGCTCGGTATCTTGCTTTCTATCCTGCTGGGAACCGGTGTGGGGTGGATATCGGGTTGGAGCACCGCGCAGGGGATTGCTGTGGGTGCCGCGGTTTCGGTGGCCAGCACGATGGTGTTGTCACGGCTGCTGATCGATGGCGGAGAACTGCAATCGGAACACGGCCGGGTGATGATCGGCATCACGCTGGTTGAGGATTTCGCCGTGGTTGCGCTCACAGTATTGTTGCCGAGTCTCGGAGGCAGCCAGCGCGGGGAGCTCTGGGCGGTGGGCTTGGCGCTGGGCAAAGGACTGCTCATTCTGGTGCCGGTGGCGCTGTTGGCATACAAGTGCGTGCCGCCGTTGATGGCATGGGTGGCCAGGATGAAGAACGACGAACTCTACCTGCTGGTGACGCTTGCTCTGGGCTTCGCCACCGCCGCATTGACACAAGCGGTGGGTCTGTCGCTGGCGCTGGGCGCCTTCCTCGCGGGGGTGGTGATCAGTGGCTCCGAACATGCGCATGAAACTCTCACTCGAGTGCTGCCGTTGCGCGATGCTTTTGTCGCTCTGTTTTTTGTGACCATCGGGGCGCTCATCGATCCCCGCCAGTTGTTCTCGCATCCCTGGCTGCTGGCAGAAATCCTGGGCCTGGTGGTGCTGGGTAAGTTTGTGATCTGGCTGGCGGTGGTGCGCTTGTTCCGCTATCCGCTTGGGTCGGCGGCTCTGGTTGCGATTGGGCTGACGCAGATTGGCGAATTCTCGTATGTGCTGATCGCCGTGGCGCGCGACTCGAATCTCGTGGGCAACGATGTTTACAACGCAATCCTGGCAGCTTCTCTGTTAAGCATCTTGTTGAATGCCGCGCTCATGCGGATGGGGCGGGGTTGGCAGGTCAAACAGCTGGCGCGAGAAACCGCTTCGGCTTGATTGCATTCCGCTGCTCACCTCGAACTGCCTTGGGTAATCCCTCTGTTTTCAGCGCGATCCCTCGCAACGAACATTCTACGAACTCTTTATTCAATCTTTACGGCTTTCGTTATCAAATCAAGTGAGTTGAGGGCAGGGAACGATGCTCTCTGTTGTACAGAAAGGCGAGGGGTTCATGTCGTCGTCGATTCAGAACGTATCTGCGGAAGATCTGGCAAAGCTTTTTCATCATTACCGCGAAGCGCTGGCGCATGATTTTCATGGACACGCCGCCCGGCAAGTCGATCCTTGCTGGGAGGATGCGCCGCAAGACCATCGCAAGCTGTTGGTTGCCGCAGCACGCCTAACGCTGCTGGAACTGGCGGCCAATGCCGAGGAAGCGCAAAGCAATCGCCAGTATTTCGCCACGCCTGGCGAAGCGGATTGGGGCTGCTGAAAATATTGCGCTCTCAAGAAGTCTTCTTTACGAAAGTTTTACGAATCATTTATGCCATTTTTATGCCCACGCTAGTGAAATAGGCTCGCGGCGGCTTCCTGACAAATTGTGAACGGACGGTCAGAATGAAACTGATCCTGACATTGTTGTGCGCAGGCACGGTGATTTTTATGCTGCGCGTGCTTGCCGGGTTCTTGAAAGAAAAGAAGAGTCTGTCGCCGCAGCCCTTAAGGGTTTACTTCGCGAAGTTCAATCCAGTTAAGCCACGTGGAGAATTGATATTTATGAATTCTAAGAACGATGTGCACAAGTGTGCGGTAGAAACCGGCAAGCGGGCGGCTCTCATCGTGGTGGCCGCAGCCTTGCTGGCGTTGCCGCTTCATGGTCAACAAACAGCCAAGGGCGCTTCGAGCGATGCTTCTGGACCGCCCACCCAGGCGGCGAGCGCTGGGGGCCCGCAAACAGAACAGGAGATCGTGCAAGAACTTGCGGCCATGAAGAAGCGCATTGAGCAGCTCGAAGCAGAGCTGAAACAACACGTTGCGGCAGAGCAGCCGACGACCGTAGTTCCGAATGCGAAGGCCAGCGCTCCAGTAGCGGCGGCTTCGAGCACGGCTGCGGCCAACCCCGCGGAAGCTGAGGCCGTACTGTCGCAGACGGGTACGCCCGAAAAACCGGCCAAGGAAGAGCCATTCGCATTTGCCGACTGGACCTGGCTGAACGGCAACGCACGCACCAAGACGCCGGCCTTCGATTCGAAATTCTTCACTCCCGAGTTCCGGGCAGACGTCGACTATATTTACGATCTGAACCATCCCAAAGATGACACCATCGGCGGATCGAGCGAAGTATTCCGGTCGAATGAAATTCAGGTGACGCAGCTCGGCGTGGGTGGAGACTTTCATTACGACAACGTTCGCGGCCGGCTGATGACGCAGTTTGGCATGTACTCCACGACCACGCCACGCAATGACGCGAGCCCCGCGCGCGGGCAGTGGGACCTTGCCGATGCCTATCGCTACGTGTCGGAAGCCTACGGTGGGTACCACATCAACGCGCTGCATGGGATCAACATCGATGCCGGAATTTTTATGTCGTACGTCGGCCTGTTTAGTTATTACAACTTTGACAACTGGGCCTACCAGCCTTCCTACGTCTCCTCAAACACCCCGTGGTTCTTCAATGGCATGCGGGTTCAAATTTTCCCTACGGCACATTTGAAAATTGAGCCTTGGCTCGTCAACGGATGGCAATCCTATGGACGGTTCAATGGCAGGCTGGGGGTCGGCGGGCAGATTTTGTGGCGTCCCGTGGGCTGGCTTTCCCTGCTGGGGAATCAATATGCCTTGGGTGAAGACGCGCTGAACACCCCGGGTCGCGTGCGCTATCACACCGACGACAGCATCGAGGTCAAGTATTACGACCACCCCGAGAAGTTCTTGAGCAAGGCCGCCTTCACGGTGACCGGCGACATGGGATGTGAGCATGGCGGGGGCGTAAGTTGCGCCGGGGATTCTGCCAAGGGGCCGAAGCAGGACTTCCTGGGCTTCATGGTCTATAACCGCTTGTGGTTCCACAGGGACCGCTACGGCTTTACTGTGGGTGGTGGAAAGATTAACAATCCGGGCCGCTACCTGGTGCTGCTGCCGCCGATCAACGGCGCGACTGCCGCGTCGGGGACGCCTTACTTTACGGAGAATCCCGGCGATCCCTATAAGGCCTGGGATCTATCCGAGACCTTCGATTACATGCCCAGCCAGTACATCACCTTCCGCTGGGAGTTCGATCACCGGGCGGCGAGTGTGCCGTATTTCTCGGGCCCGGGCGGGATCACGCCTGCGGGTGGCAACACGGGCGCTCCCGGCTCGTTGGTCACAGGTTTTACTCCAGATCTGGTGAAAGATGAGAACCGGCTGGATCTGGCGATACTGGTTAAGTTCTAAAGGAAGACGGCTTATGAAAGATTTGATTTTTGTTTTGGTAACGCTGGCGTTTTTTGTGATCGCCATCGGCTATGTGCGGTTCTGTGACCGCATTCGTTGAGGAGAAATGCTGTGAATGCTGAGTCGATCATAATGCTGCTGGTCAGTGCCGGGCTGATGGTCTATTTGCTGTACGCGCTGTTGCGGCCGGAGAAATTCTGATGACAGCCAACGGCTGGTTCCAGATTATATTTTTTCTCGCGCTCATTCTTGCGGTCACCAAGCCGCTGGGCGTGTTCATGGCGCGGGTATTCAATCGCGAGCGGACGTTTCTTGATCCGTTGCTGCGGCCGCTGGAGCGCTTGCTCTATCGCGTGACCGGCGTCGATGAAACCCACGACATGGCGTGGACGGAGTATGCCTTCTGCATGCTGATGTTCAGCGCCGTTTCCATGCTGGTGCTGTATGGGATTCTGCGTTTGCAACAACTGCTGCCGTGGAATCCGCAACGATTTTCTGCGGTTGCGACCGACTTGGCTTTTAATACTGCCGCATCATTCACCACCAACACCAACTGGCAGAACTACTCGGGCGAGTCCACCATGAGCTATCTCACGCAAATGGCGGGGCTGGCGTATCACAACTTCGCGTCGGCGGCGGTTGGAATTGCGCTGGCCATTGCCTTCATCCGTGGTATAGCGCGGCGGGAAAGGGAAACCATCGGCAACTTCTGGGTGGACATGACGCGCGCCACACTCTGGTTGCTGCTGCCGATGTGCATCGTCTACGCTCTGGCATTGGTCTCCCAAGGAGCCGTGCAGAACCTGAAGCCGTATGACACGGTGAAGCTGATTGAGTCGCAGCAAGTCCAGAAAACCGGCGCCGACGGAAAGCCGATGGTCGGCCAAGACGGCAAGCCGGTGATGGATACGGTCACGGATCAGACCATCGCGCAAGGCCCGGTCGCTTCGCAGGAAGCTATCAAGATGTTGGGCACCAATGGCGGGGGCTTCTTCAATGCCAACAGCGCCCATCCTTTCGAAAATCCCACCCCCCTCAGCAATTATCTGCAGATGCTTTCCATTTTCCTCATTCCCGCGGGGTTGACCTACACGCTCGGGCGCATGACCGGATCGCAACGCCATGGATGGGCGGTGTGGGCGGCCATGGCGGTTTTGTTTTTCTGTGGAGTGACGTCTGCCTACTGGGCCGAGGCCAAGGGCAATCCGCTGCTGGCAGGAGTCGATCAACGCGCATCCGCCACTCAACCCGGCGGGAATATGGAAGGCAAGGAAGTCCGCTTCGGCATTGCCGACTCTGCATTGTTTGCCACAGTCACCACGGACGCGAGTTGCGGAGCCGTGAATGGATTTCACGACTCGTATACGCCGCTGGGCGGCATGGTTCCGCTGGTTAATATCATGCTCAGCGAAGTGGTCTTCGGGGGCGTGGGCGCGGGCCTGTACGGAGTTCTTATTTACGTGGTGCTCGCGGTGTTTATCGCCGGGTTGATGGTAGGCCGCACGCCGGAGTACCTGGGCAAGAAAATCGAAGCCTACGACGTGAAGATGGCGATGCTGGTGACGCTGGTATTTCCCCTGGTGATCCTCACGTTCACTGCGATCTCGTCGGTGGAAGGCTTTGGCACCTCGAGCATCACCAACCCGGGGCCGCATGGCTTCACACAGATTCTTTACGCATTTGTGTCGCAGGCCGGCAACAACGGCTCCGCCTTCGGTGGGCTGAACGGAAATACGCTTTGGTACAACACCACGGGCGGCATCACTATGCTGCTGGGACGATTTTTCATGATCCTGCCCATGCTGGCGATTGCTGGAAACCTGGCGAAGAAGAAATACGTTCCGCCGTCGCTGGGAACATTCCCCGTGACTACGCCGTTGTTTAGCGTGCTGCTGGTGGGAGTGATTTTGATCGTCGGCGCACTGACCTTTTTCCCGGCACTGAGCCTGGGGCCGATCCTCGAGCACCTGATGATGACCGCGGGCAAGACTTTTTGAGAACCTAAATGGCTGACAAGCATTCCAAAACGAAATCGATCTGGGACCTGAAAATCGTGCGTCGGGCGACGCTCGATTCAATCGTTAAACTGAACCCGCGCAACATGATGAAGAACCCGGTCATGTTTGTGGTGGAAGTGGGCAGCGTAGCTACGACGTTGCTGTTGTTGCGCGAGGGATCACATTCCAGCGCCTTCTGGTTCAACCTCCAGATCACGCTCTGGCTGTGGTTCACGGTCCTGTTTGCCAACTTTGCCGAAGCCATGGCCGAAGGCCGGGGCAAAGCGCAGGCCGACGCGCTGCGCAAGACCCGCGCGGAAACCGTTGCCAATCGCCTGTTGGCGGATGGAAAGACGGAACAAGTCCCCAGTTCGCAGCTTCGCGCCGGTGATTTGGTGATGGTGGCGGCCTGCGAATTCATTCCGAGCGATGGAGAAATTCTGGAAGGCGTGGCTTCAGTGGATGAATCCGCCATCACTGGCGAGTCGGCGCCGGTGATTCGAGAAGGCGGCGGAGACCGCTCGGCAGTGACCGGCGGCACGCGTGTGCTGTCCGACTGGCTGAAGATCAAGATCACCTGCAATCCGGGCGAGACTTTTCTCGACCGCATGATTGCGTTGGTGGAAGGGGCGGAGCGGCAGAAGACGCCTAATGAAATCGCGCTGAACATTCTGCTGGCCGGATTGACGATCATTTTCCTGCTGGCGGTGGTTACCCTCCAACCCTTCGCCATCTACTCCGGCTCGCCGCAAACGGTTTTTGTGCTGGTATCGCTGCTGGTGTGCCTGATTCCGACGACCATCGGCGGATTGTTGTCGGCGATCGGGATCGCCGGCATGGATCGCTTGGTGCAGCACAATGTGCTGGCCATGTCGGGACGGGCGGTCGAGGCCGCTGGCGACGTCAACACGCTGCTGCTGGACAAGACTGGAACCATCACGCTCGGCAACCGGCAGGCATCGGAATTCGTTCCGGCCCCGGGGATCACTGAGGCACAGATGGCCGACGCAGCGCAGCTTTCCTCTTTGGCGGATGAAACTCCCGAGGGGCGCTCGATCGTGGTTTTGGCCAAGGAACGCTATGGGCTGCGGGGCAGGGAACTGGCGTCGCAGGAAGCCGATTTCATTCCTTTTACAGCGCAGACGCGAATGTCGGGGGTGAATCTCGATGGCCGCGAGATTCGCAAAGGCGCGGTCGATGCCATCACGAAATATCTTGCCCAGCACGGCACCAGTTTGCCCAAGGAGGTCAACGCTGCGGTCGAGAAGATTGCTCGCTCGGGAGGGACGCCGCTGGTAGTGGCCGAGAATCGCCGCGCTCTGGGAGTGATTCACTTGAAAGACGTGGTCAAGGGTGGAATGAAGGAGCGCTTTGACCAGCTCCGCGCCATGGGAATCAAGACGGTGATGATTACTGGAGACAATCCGCTGACTGCCGCGGCAATCGCGCGCGAAGCCGGCGTGGATGATTTTCTCGCCGAGGCCACGCCCAAAGACAAAATGGATTTGATTCGCGCCGAGCAGAAGCAGGGCAAGCTGGTGGCCATGACCGGAGACGGCACCAACGACGCGCCCGCTCTGGCACAGGCGGATGTGGGCGTCGCCATGAACACCGGTACCCAGGCCGCGAAAGAAGCGGGAAACATGGTCGATCTCGATTCCAATCCCACCAAGCTGATCGAAGTGGTGGAAATCGGGAAACAACTGCTAATGACGCGCGGGGCGCTGACCACATTCTCGATTGCCAACGATGTGGCCAAGTATTTTGCAATCATTCCGGCGATGTTTGCCGGGACGTTCCCGGTGCTGAACGCGCTGAACATCATGGAACTCAAGACGCCACAGTCGGCGGTGCTGTCGGCAGTGATTTTCAACGCGCTCATCATCATTGCCTTGATCCCGCTGGCGCTGCGGGGAGTGAAGTATCGTCCGATGGGCGCGGCCGCGTTGCTCCGCCGCAATCTGTGGATTTATGGCGCCGGCGGCATTCTGGTGCCTTTTATCGGGATCAAACTGATCGACATGCTGATTACCCGCGTGGGAATGGCGTGAGGTTGTTATGAAAAAGAATTTACTGATTTCGGTGTTGATGACGATTGTGACCACGATCCTCTTAGGGATCATCTATCCGCTGGTGGTCACTGGACTGGCGCAGGTGTTGTTCAAGGACAAGGCCAACGGCCAACTGATTGTGCAGAACGGGAAGGTTGTGGGCTCGCGAATCATCGGCCAGTCGTTTACCGGCGCAGCCTATTTTCATTCGCGGCCTTCGGCAGCGGGAAACGGATACGACGCTGCGAATTCCTCGCCGTCGAACCTGGGACCGACCAACCAGCATTTGATCGACCGGGTAAAGGCGGATGTGGCTGCCAATCAGGTGGACCATCCCCGCCAGGCTGTGCCGGTTGACCTGATCACGCAGTCCGGCTCCGGGCTCGATCCTCATATTTCGCCCGCAGCAGCGGAGTTTCAGGTCGACAGAGTCGCAAAGGAACGCGGAGTGAGGGCCGACGAGCTGCGGCAGCTCGTGCTCAAGCACACCGAGGGCAGGCAGCTTGGCTTCCTGGGCGAGGCGCGGGTAAACGTATTGGAGCTTAATCTCGAGCTGGATCGACAATTTCCGCCGAAGCAACAGGCTAAGGCCGAGTAGAAACACGCTAGGGCCGAGCGCAGACGCCTTCAGCCTTTTCCGTGCTAAGAAGTCGCGATGGATATCTATAGTGCGCTGCAATACGTTCTGTTTCTGGCCATCGTCACCGCTCTGGTAGAGCCACTGGGCGGATACCTGAATCGGGTTTTTGCCAGAGAGCCAACCGCACTTAATCGATTATGTTTGCCGCTGGAGCGGCTCATCTATCGGGTGACGGCGGTTGATCCCGATGTGGAGATGAGCAGCCCGCAATACGCGACCTGCTTCGTGTTCTTTAGTCTGGCTGGAACCCTCCTGCTGTATGCCATCCTTCGACTGCAACAGTTTCTTCCCTGGTTTTTTCCCGAGTATCAAACGACGGCTTTATCTCCAGACCTAGCTGCGAATACGGCGATCAGTTTTTCGACCACGACTACCTGGCAGGCGTACGGCGGCGAGAACACTATGAGCTATTTCAGCCAGATGGTGGGTCTTTGCGCACAGAACTTTTTGGCGGGTGCCGCAGGATTGGCGATCGGCATCGCCTTTATCCGCGGTCTCGCGCGGCAACTCTCGGACACGCTGGGGAACTTCTGGGTCGATCTGACGCGAGCTTTGCTCTGGGTTCTCTTGCCGGGAGCGTTGATCGGAGCTCTGGTTCTCATTTGGCAAGGGGTCCCCATGAACTTCCACCATTATGCAGTCGCGACTTCGGTCGAGGGTTCCAAGCAGGTCATCGCGCAAGGGCCGGTAGCGGCACTTGAGATCATCAAGAATCTTGGGACCAATGGAGGCGGTTTCTTCAACGCCAACGGCGCTCATCCTTACGAGAATCCCACGCCTCTTAGTAATTTCCTGGAAATGCTGGCGATCATTTTGCTGCCGGCGGCGTTGACCAACACCTTTGGCAGAATGGTCGGCAAGCCGCGCCAAGGCTGGCTGCTTTACTGGGTGATGATTTTTCTCTTCGGCGCGGGATTGATCTTCGTCCATCAATTCGAGCAACGCGGAAACCCCCACTTCGGCGGCGTGGACTCGCAAAACAGCTTGTCCCAATCGGGCGGCAACATGGAAGGGAAAGAGGTGCGCTTCGGGGTTGCTGGCTCGGTGCTCACTGCCGTGGTGACATCGAACACATCCACGGGATCGAACAATTCGGCGCACGACAGCTTTACGTCACTTGGCGGACTGGTTCTTCTTGTGAACCTTCTGCTGGGGGAACTGGTTTTCGGAGGACTCGGTACCGGCATCTACAGCATGGTCATGGCGGCCGCTATCGCTGTGTTTCTCGCCGGTCAGATGGTCGGCCGCACGCCCGAATATCTGGGCAAGAAGATCGGGCCGTGCGAAAACAAAATGATTATTCTGTACGCGTTGGCCGCTCCGCTGTTTGTTCTTCCACTTACGGCAATTGCGGTGAGCAGCCAGGCGGGGATGTCCGGCTTGACCACAAACTCGGGGCCTCATGGCCTCACTGAGATTGTGTTTGCGTACGCATCCTGCTTTGCCAACAACGGGCAAAGCTTTGCGGGGCTTAGCGCGAATACGACTTTCTATAACCTAACTACCGCATTAGCTATGATGGCCGGGCGGTTTGGCTTGGCGATTCCTGCTCTGGCTTTCGCCGGGTTGTTCGCCCGGCAGAAAAATACGCCGTCGTCGTCAGGGACTCTTCCCACAGATTCACTTTCGTTTGGGCTTCTGCTCACAGTCTCCCTAATCACGGTGACCGCGCTGAGCTATCTTCCGGCACTGGCTTTGGGGCCGGTGCTGGAACGGTTGTTATCCGCAACCTAGGGATCCGCCCAAAAATGGGAGCTTGACATTTCAACTCTTAGTGTATGAATATGAGTTCATGTTCATATATCATAAATCCCTGTTTCTCTATGGAATGGGAATCTGGGCCGCAGCTACGCTCGCGTTGCGGCTGGCGGGACAGCACTTGCTGCGCCCAAAAGACCCTGTGGGAGCGGTCATCATTTTCGCGGCCAGCTTTCCTCTGATGGCCTGGCTGGTGCGCCGTTTATGTAGTCGCTTTCGCCTGCCACCGGAAGAGTGGCCGGCTGGGGCCATCTCGATCGCTTTGCCGACCCTGTTGCTCGATCCGTTTTCCAGCGCGTTCTTCCCTGTGGCGTTCCCCAATATGGCTCCCGAGATGGCCGGGGTCTTCGGAGGCTGGATGCTTTGGTGTTGTGCCGGCGCCATGCTGGGGGCGAGCTTCCGACCTGGAAGACGCTCGTGACCAAGCGCCCCAACCTGCTCGCAGGCGAAGATCTTCCGCCGGAACCGCAGCAGAGGCGGAGTCTGGAAAAGCGGGTGCAGCTGAAAGCCGCCGCCTTGGCTTTATTCGGCGACAAGGGCTTCGAGCGCACCTCCGTTGACGACATCGCTTCGCGCGCGAATCTCGCGGTGGGAGGGTTCTATCTGCACTACCGCTCCAAGCGGCAACTGTTGCTCGCGCTCATGGACGATCTTCTGCATGGTCTGAGCGGGATCGATCTTCACTCTGGCGTTGCTTCTGATGTGCAGACAGTCTTGCGCGATTTGCTGGCTCGCGCTTTCGCCCGCGATCTGCATTACTTAGGCGCCTGCCGCGCCTGGGAGGAAGCCGTGCTTTCTGATCCGGACCTGGCGCGTAAGCAACAAAAGATTCGTGCCTGGACGACACATCGTGTCGCCACCTTGTTTACGCTCCTGCAAAAGTTGCCCGGCGCGCGCTCCGGGATCGATGTTCCCGCGCTCGCCCGGGTGATGGATGGCTTCTTCTGGAGCCTGCTGGCGCAGGCCATACGCATGCCGAGAGGAGAGTTGAATCAATGGATCGATTCCGCAACCCACTTGATTTATCACGGGCTGTTTGTCGATCCGTTGGGAAGGTCGATCACTAAGAAAACATAGCTTCCGAGCCGGCTGTCGTTGTGAGGTCGTCGGATTGCGGGGCGGCTATGCGGACGTGTTCCCACTCGTCGCTTTCGGGCCTGGCAGCGCTTCGAGCGCGGTGTGTGCCCGACGCCACGCCGCATCAAGGTCGCGGCGATCAAGCGCGACCAGCGCGCTCGCAGTTTCCAGGATCGCGTCCGCTTGCTCCGACAGCGCTTGATGGCAGGAGTCCGGAAGCCGTGGCGCCAGGCGGTGGATGGCGTCGAGCTGGCGGATGAGCACGGCGGGCGTCGTCGCCGAGGCCTGACGGATCTGATCGAATGCGAACTTGGCGAGCCGGTCGAGATGTACCGGCGGCATCCATACCCGGAGCTGGCTGCCAGTGTCGTACCAGTTCCCTTCGAGGGGTGGCCGCTCGGCCAGCGTGAGCAGCGCGTCGGCGAGCCAGTCGACGCACGCCACGCCGGTGAACGTGTCGTTAACCGCGGGCGAGAGCGCGCGGATTGCGATCTCAACGACCTGTGCGATACCGAACTCGCTGTCTTGCGTAAGCGTGCGGTGACGGCCGATATGAACTCCACGATCAATCGCGGCCTCGAGCATTCCGATGTTGCCCGCTGGGAGGATTGCTGCGAGTGGCTCGCCGCGCAGCACGAACTGGCCTGGGCGGAACCTCAGCACGATCAGCGCGTCCGCCGCGCGCGCCGCCGCGACCAGCGCGCCGTGATCAACGTGCTGCAAATATCCGCTTTTCGGGCACGACACGATCGCGCCGGTCTCAGCCTGGCGCAGAATTGCGGCGTCGTCGGGTGCGGCTCCGGTGCCCTCGCCAGGGCCGGACACGTGGGCGCCGCCGGCCGCGACGTACAAATCGTCGACGATGGCGCCGATCATGTCGGGGTTCTGGATCGATTTCGCCACCCGATGGCTGTAGTAGACGAGGAACGCGAAGCTGAGCACGACGAGCGCCCAGCTCGTGATCAACGAGATCTGCGGGATGAATGCCGACTGCGGATCCTGATGAGTGACGAGAAAGACCAGGCAAATGTATACGAAGGTGGCCATGAACAGGCCGATCGTGACTTGGGTGACCCAGTCCTGTAGGAACCGGTAGAGCAGGCGCGGGCCAAACAGCGTCGAAACCATCGACAGCACAAGCAGCGCGACCGAAAAAATCAATGCGAGCACGGTCGCGACCGCGCCCATCATCGCTGACAGGATCGCACGCGCGTCATCGATACTGCCCATCGTCAACCACGACGGGATGTGAATGATGCCGTACTTGTCCAGGACGTCCGGAATGAGGGTAACCCCGAACAGCGCGACTGCGGCGAGCGAGAGCTGGAGAGGGATCCGCCACAGGTTGATATCGCGTTGCGAACGAAGCTTGGTAGGGCGCTGGGCGAGCATCCGACTTCAATTTTAAACGCATTTAGCTGCCGCAGAACAATCGTTTGCAGCACGCGCACGAGAGCGAACGCAGCCGGGAAGCAAGTCGTCGTCAAGCTCATGCGAGCAGGACGCCATCGCACGCCGGCCCTCCGCTCCGAATGTTAAACTCGCTTCGTGGCCCGCATTGCCTATCTTGAGTGCACGAAATGTGGTGAGCACCTCAGCGCCGATCAGCCGCAGACGGTGTGTCCCAAGGACGGCGGAGTTCTGTACGTCCGCTATGACCTGGCAGCGTTGAAGAAGACCTTTCCCGCGGCTTCCCTGGCGGGGCGTACTCCCAACATGTGGCGCTACGCGGAGGTATTGCCCGAAGCCGAGCCGGTTTCGCTGGGCGAAGGTTTCACGCCTATGTTGCCCAGCCGCGAGTTTTCCAACGTCTACATCAAAGACGAAGGGCTGAATCCGACGGGCTCGTTCAAGGCCCGCGGGATGTCTGCTGCGGTGACCATGGCGAAGGCATATGGTCTGAAGAAACTGGCTGCGCCTTCGGCCGGTAACGCGGCCAGCGCGCTGGCGGCTTATGCAGCGGCGGCGGGAATCGAGGCTCATCTCTTCATGCCTAAAGATGTGCCGCTGGCCAATCGCGTTGAGTGCGAGAGCTATGGGGCGCACGTCACCTACGTCGATGGCTTGATCAGCGACTGCGCCCGCATGCTGGCGGAGAAGAAAGAAAAAGAAGGCTGGTTTGATGTTTCTACGCTGAAGGAACCGTTCCGCGTCGAGGGCAAGAAAACCATGGGCTACGAGGTCGCGGAGCAGTTGGGCTGGCGAATGCCACAAGGAATCATCTACCCCACCGGCGGAGGAGTCGGGCTGATCGGAATGTGGAAGGCGTTTGACGAGATGGAGCAGTTGGGATGGATTGGCAAGGAGCGGCCGCAGATGATTGCGGTGCAGGCGTCGGGATGCGCTCCGATCCCGAAGGCCTGGGATGACGGCAAGCCCAGCGCGGAGTTCTGGCCGAACGCATCGACGCTGGCTGCGGGCTTGCGAGTCCCGAAAGCCTATGGCGATTACCTGATTCTCGACATATTGAAGAAGAGCGAAGGGCTGGCGCTGGCGGTGACTGACGACGAAATCATGGACGCCCTGCGGCACTGGGCGCGCGTGGAGGGGATTTTTGCGTGTCCGGAAGGTGCGGCTGCACTGGCGGCGTATCGCAAGCTGCGGGCCAGCGAGTTTTTTGGCGCAGAGGATACCGTGGTGCTGTTCAATACCGGCTCTGGCCTAAAGTATCTGGACGTAATCGAAGGACAGAAAAAACGGCAGCAGCCGCAACCCGCGGCCCGGCAAATCGGCGGGATTATCGGACCGTACTGAGGCATGCAGCCGTCGGCACTCAGCATTCAGCCATGACCGAGCACCTTTACTATCACGATTCGTTTTTGTACGAGTTCGATGCGGAAGTGATCGGCGTAACCACTGTGGATTCGCGCCCGGCCATGATTCTGGATCGCACGGCGTTTTATCCCACCAGCGGCGGACAAGTGTTTGACACGGGATGGATGGTTTCGGCTGAACAAGAAGGCTGCAGGCTGCGGATTGCGGAAGTTGCTGAGCAAGAAGACGGAACCATTCTTCATTTTCTGGAGAATGCTGTGCCAATCCAACCCGGCAGCCGAATCCATGGCGTCATCGACGCGGACCGGCGGCGCGATCACATGCAGCAACACACCGGTCAGCACGTGCTTTCAGCGGCGTTCGTGCGGTCGCTCAATATGCCGACAGTTTCATTTCACATGGGGGTGGAATCCTGCTCCATCGATCTGGACACTAAGGGCCTAACGGCAAAGCAAGCTGAGACGGCTGAGGCGCTGGCGAACGAGGTCGTGACTGAGAACCGCAGTGTCAGCATTTGCTTCGTCAGCAGCGCAGAAGCCAAAGACTTGGGGCTGCGCAAGCTGCCGCCGGCGGAACGAGACCAACTCCGCCTCATTGACATCCATGATTTCGATTTGACGGCTTGTGGTGGCACTCATGTGACGGCCACGGGGCAGATTGGGTGCGTCTTACTAAGGAAAATCGAGAAAGTGAGGCAGGGTTGGCGAGTGGAGTTCGTCTGCGGTAAACGCGCGGTGGGCACAGCGCGCCGCGACTACACGACTCTGGCCGAATCCGCCGGGCTGCTCTCCACTCATATCTGGGATGTGCCGCAACAGGTTCGAAAATCGCAAGAAGAGGCGCGGGCATTGAAGAGATCGGCCGAGCACACGCTGGCTGAGCTCGCCGATCTCTATGCCCTCCGCATGTTGGAGGAAACGCCCGAGAGCGGCGGGCGCAAGGTCGTCACCCGTGTGTTTCCGGATCGCGATCTGACATTCATCAAACTTTTGGCGCAAAGACTCACCCGCCAGTGTTCGATTGCTATCGCTCTGCTGGGCGTGAGCTCCGACCCTCCTGCTGTCGTGTTTGCGCAATCCCCAGGACAGCCCTTCGACATGGGCGCACTCATGAAAGAGGCTCTCGCCAAGCTGGGCGGGCGCGGAGGGGGCAGCAGTGACATGGCACAGGGTGGGCCTGCACAGTCGGCTGGAATTGAGGCGGCACTCAAGCAAATCGCGGGTCATTTTCGAGAAAGTCAAAAGCTATAACCGCAAAGAACGGAAAGAACAACCGCAAAGTTCGCGAAGAACCCTTCGCCACGTGCTACATTTCCCTCAGCCAGTATGGAACAGCGTCTCATCCTCATTAACCTGCTGATCAAGCTCGGCGTTGCCGCGGCTGTGGCCAGCATTCTGGTTCGCTCCGTCGAATTCAAGAGGCTGCTCTTTCAGGAAGACCGATCTCTCAAACAAAAAATCTACCTGGTATTGTGGGTGGCGGGGCCACTGGCCATCGGCGTGTGGTTCCGGCTGATTGCGCACAGTTTTCTGGCCGGTGACCTGTCGTTCGAAACCGCGATTGTGCTGGGAGTCATTGGCGGCCGCCTCACCGGCGTACTCGGCGGGACCTTGGTTGCGCTTCCTGCCTTGCTCTATGGCGAATGGGCCACCCTGCCGTTTGCGATTGTTTGCGGGCTGGTGTCCGGGCAACTGCGGGACGCGGCTCCGGACCGCGAAGATATCTGGTCTTTTTCACCCTTCATTGACCTCAGTGTGTACCGGATGATCCGCCGCAACCTGCCTGCTCCGCGCAGGTTCGATTGGCAAGTCATGTTCTTCATGACCATCGTGGGGTTAAGGTTTGTCCAAACGGAGATTTCCCATTTTTCCCGCGGGGCGACCTTCAGTCTGGAGAGCCCCGAATGGTGGGTAGAAGGCCTGATTTATGCCGCGTCGATCATGGTGATTGGGATTGAACTCAAGATCTGGAACAGCGTGCGCATCCAGATCAAGCTGGAAGAGCAGGAGCGATTGCTGCTGCGCTCCCGCATGGAGGCGCTGCAAAACCAGATCAACCCGCACTTCCTGTTCAACACGCTGAACTCAGTTTCGTCGCTGGTGCGCTTCGACCCCGACACCGCGCGGGAGCTCATCATTAAGCTGGCCACGATTCTGCGGCGACTGCTGGGCAGCGGCGATGCCTTCGTGCCCCTACGCGAAGAGTTGGAGTTCATCGACAACTATCTCGACATTGAGGTGGTCCGCTTCGGCCGCGACAAGCTGCAAGTCGTGAAGGAGTTGGAACCTGCCTCGCTGGACGCGATGGTGCCCAGTATGCTGCTACAGCCGCTAGTGGAGAATTCCATCAAGCACGGACTTTCGCCCAAGATCGAAGGCGGCAGCATCTTCCTGCGCAGCCGCCTCAGCGATTCGAAGTTAATTATTGAAGTTGAAGATGACGGCATCGGCATGGGCGCCGCTCATCTGCTGGAAAAGCCGACGGGCCTGGGCGGGACTGGCATTGGCATGGCCAATGTTGCGGAACGGCTCAAAGTGCTCTATGGCGACACCGCCCGCATGACCATCGACAGCCGCGAAGGGAAGGGAACACTGATTCGCCTACGTCTGCCGGTGTTGCAAAGCGAAGGGTCACTCCCGGCGGCGCTTCAGGAGGAACGTTCCAGCGTGCGGCGGTAAAACGCCTCATACTGGGGAACGATTTTGGAAGCGCAAAATCTGGATTTTGCCATCGCCCGGCTGGCCTTGCCCATTTCCCGCAGGCGGCTCTCATCGTTCAGCAACTCGATCGCATAGCCAGCCATCGTGTCGACGTCGCCTACGTCGGCCAGATAACCGCTGATTCCGTGTTCAATGACTTCGGGCACTCCGCCCACTCGGGTGGCAATCGGCACCACCTCGCAGGCCATGGCTTCGAGCGCAGCCAACCCGAACGATTCCAACTCGCTCGGCATGAGCATGACGTCGGCGACCGCCAGCTTTTCGCTGATCTGGTCCTGCTTGCCCAGGAACAAAACGTCATTATGAATTCCTTTTTGCACCGCCAGCCATTCCGCACGAGAGCGGTCAGGGCCGTCGCCGATCAGCAGGAGCTTGGACGGAACTTTCTTGCGGACACGGTCGAAAATTTCAATGGTATCGGTCACACGCTTGACGGGACGAAAATTCGAGAGATGCACCAGGATGCGCTCGCCATGGGGCGCATATTCCAGGCGCCGCTGCGGGGCATCTTGGTCGCGGCAGTAGAGATCACAATTCACGAAGTTGTAAATTACTTCGATATGGTTCTTTACGTCGAACTCGCGCAGGGTGCGTTCCCGCAGATACTTCGAGATCGCAGTGACTCCATTGCTTTCTTCGATAGAAAAACGGGTGATGGGCAGATAGGAGCGGTCGAGTCCCACCAGCGTGATGTCCGTGCCGTGCAGGGTAGTGACAAACGGCAGGCGCTGTCCGCGCGGCTTGGCGGCGAGCATCTGGCGTGCCAGCAACGCGCTTACCGAGTGCGGAATCGCATAATGCACATGCAAAATATCGAGAGCATAGAGCTCAGAGACCTCCGCCATGCGCGTGGCCAGCGCCAGGTCATACGGTGGATACTCAAAAAGAGGATAACGGGACACGTCTACTTCGTGATAGTGGATGTTGGGATGCAAATCGGTCAGCCGAATGGGCTGGGCGTAGGTAATGAAATGGATTTCGTGCCCACGATTCGCCAGTTCCAGACCGAGCTCAGTGGCGACCACCCCGCTGCCGCCGTAGGTGGGATAACAGGTAATCCCGATCTTCATGCCGGTCCTTTCCACGCCCGTCGGCATGGCTCTCTGATTCGATGGCGACCGGTCTCGTGGGATTCAGATTTTGCAGGGTTGCAAGCGTAGAAGAAGAGGCTAACTTTCTGAGGTGGTGGCACCCTTGGCGGCATCACGGTTGGCGAGCCCGTCGTCAAGCTTGTCGAGATGAAGCTGCAACCGTTCCTGGACGGTGTTGTCCAAGGCAGTGAACTCAATGCCCATGCCGACCCCGGGATCGCTGGCCCGGATGACGCCGCTGGTCTGGACTTTTTCCTCATCCATCCAAAATTTGAGGTTGACTTTCGTGCCTAAAGACAGCGGCATCAGACTCTCAACATAACAGCCCCGGCCTCCAATGTCAGTTGCGTGGGTGTGCATCTGCGTACGGCGATTGTCTTCGAAGCTGATCTCAATGGGGAAAAGGACCTTGTGCCGTACGAAACGCCGTTTGTTCTCGCCAGACACAACTTCCTGTTTTTCCCACGCGGCGAGGTCCTGCCAGGGGCTACGCTGGTTGGGAAGCATCTGCACGCCGGCCTCGATCTTCCGGGCTACCCCGGCATCGATGACCCAAATGACTTTGAAGCGGGCTTTCTTGTCGCCGTGCTGAATGCCAATGATGTCGCCGGCCTTCAGAGGATGAGCGATTCCCGAGATTTGCGCGCCTTCGCTCGAGATCTTGCTGGCGTTGGCGTTCTGAAAGAAGGGACGGCCGTCCGCATCCATGCCCCAAACGCGCACCAGGATTTGGGCGTCGATCCGAGTCTCCGGTCTTTTATCCATGCACTCCGCTACCTGATAGGTAATCTGAAAGACTTGCTTATCATAACCGGGCGCAGTGACCTCGGCTGGTTACCAACGTAAGTGGCTTCGGATACCCAAAGGACGTGTACGGGTGGAGTTGCGGCACGGTGTTATTGCAAATTACGGCAATAAATCGTGATAAGAGACCAGCTGGACCCCCTCGCGCTCCAGCAGGCTGCGAGTGTCTGGGCAGGTCAGGACGCTGAGTTCCAGTTCACGCGAGTCGCGCAGCCGCGTATGAATCTTCGCCAGTTCCGGGTCGTTGTGGCCGGGGTGAGTGACGAACTCCCAGGTGCCTTCAGGAAGATTTTCCAGAGTGAAGCGAAGCAGGCGGTCATCCAGTGTGCCGGTGGAAACGATGCCCAGGCTGCCGTCGGTTGTGATCAAACCGGCTTCCGCCACAGCCTGGCGAAATTGTTTCTGCCAGGTGTTCAGCAGGCTGACCTGACTGTAACGCTTCCAGAGACGGGGATGGCGCGCGACGGCTGAGAACACCACCCGGCCAAAGGGATTGCGAATGGCACGAACACCGCAGGCTTGCGCCGCCCGCAACAGCGGACGCAGTGCCCGGGGAAACATGTGGGTGTGCTTGTGGGTGTCGATATGAGAGACGGGAATGCCCGCAGCCTGCACTTTGCGAATCTGGGCGGTGGCTTCGGCTTCGATTTCGTCGGCTTCGAGACGTCCACTCAGGGAGCGCAGAGCGAAGCCGTGAAGGCTGCGACGGAAACGGCGGCGATCTCCGCGGTCCGTGATGCTCGGGATCTGGCCGGCATCGAGTAGCGGCGAACCGTCCAGCAAGACGAGATGGCAGCCCACCGACAGTTTGGGGTTCGAGCGCGCGAGTTGAACAGCGTCGTCGAAGGCCTGAGAACTGGCCATCAGGGTGGCGGAAGTCACAATGCCCTCGCGGTGCGCCTCCGCGATGCCGCGATTCACGCCGGCGGTGAGGCCGAAATCATCCGCATTGACGATCAAACGCCGCACGCGACATTGTAGCCAGCAATTGGCACTTGGCAATTAGCATTTGGCGGCCGAGTGATCGCAGATCCCTGGCAACAACCTCTACTGGCCAAATGCCAAGTGCTAAGTGCTGAATGCTGGTTTCCGGTTTGCCCCCGTTTCGGCGCTCACGTATACTGCAAGAGAGTTCCAGAGAAGCGCCCCTCAACTTTATCTTGCGCAAGGCTCCCACTACGCTGGATGGCCGGGAGCGAGGGGCGGTTAGCTCAGCTGGTTAGAGCGCCTGCCTTACAAGCAGGAGGTCGCAGGTTCGAGTCCTGCACTGCCCACCAGATTGGCGTCCGGTCGCAAAACCGGGGACGTAGTTCAGTTGGTTAGAACGCTGCCCTGTCACGGCAGAGGCCGCGGGTTCGAGTCCCGTCGTCCCCGCCATTCCTTTCAAGCACTTGCAGGGAATTGGCAATTTGCGTCATGGTCCAATTTGGTCCAGTTAGGCCAGTGCTTCTCCCTTGTTGAGTATCATCCGAACAAGTTTGCTTTGCGCCAGCCTTTTGTTCGGCATTCCCGCCTGAGCGTAAAGATCCAGCGTAATGCGACTGTTGGCATGACGTAGGAGCTCCTGCACCACCTTATTGGAAATGGGAGTTAAGCATATTGTTCCCGAAGCAATCGGCAGAACTCAATTTTACGTCCTTCGCCAGCTATTCGC
>JBAWFN010000058.1:0-4582 GCA_049591935.1 Terriglobales bacterium
GCCCACAGCGCCCGACACCAGGATGAGCGGAATGTCGCGGCCTTCGGTGCGCAATATTTCCAGCGCTTCCATGCCTCGCCACGATCCCAGGTTGTAATCGGCAAGCACAACGTCGGGAGTGATGGTCTGTAGCTTATGCCGGAAATCGGTGGCGGTTTGGACTACGTCGCAGGTGACCTCGAATCCCCCTCGTCGCAGCTCACGCAGCACCAGTTCGGCGTCCGCCAGGTTGTCTTCGACCAGCAGGGCCGACAGTCGCAGCTGGGTCTTGGGCTCCTGCGCCTGCGCGGGATCGATGATGACGGTATCGCTCATGGCTTTGCCTGCTCTGCCGTCTTCTTCGTCACCCCGTTCAGCGCGGGCTGATTGATCAGCAGCCAGTACAGCCCAATGGTCTTCACCGTCTCGCGGAACTGGTCGAAATCCACCGGCTTCTGGATGTAGCTGTTGACGCCGAGACGGTAGCTATTGGCCACGTCCCGCTCCTCCTTGGAGGAAGTCATGATCACCACCGGAAGCAACTTGGTCCGCGGGTCGCCGCGCAACCGGCGCAGCACCTCCATGCCGTCCACCTTGGGCAACTTCAAGTCGAGCAGGACCAGCCGGGGCATGCGTTCGGGATTGCGACCGGCATAGAGGCCGCAACAGAACAGAAAATCCAGCGCTTCCTCGCCGTCGCGCACCACAAAGATCTGGTTGGCCAGGTGTTCCCGCCGCAGGCTGTGCAGCGCCAGATCAATGTCATCCTGGCTGTCTTCGACCAATAGAATGTCCACGTCAACGTCGTTCATAAATGTCTGCCCCAAGGCCACGGATGGGCAGGGATTGACACGGATAATTCTTGCGGTGGATCGGTGTTGATCCCCGTAGATGCGTGGCGTTTTTGACTTTTTGTCATTCCCTCATCCCCCCGCACTTTGCCCCACCGCCTTCACTGCGGGCGCTTGACCCAAGGTGAAATAAAACGTCGCACCCTTATCCACTTCGGCTTCCGCCCAGGCGCGTCCGCCGTGCTTTTGCACGATGCGCTGCACCGTGGCCAGGCCCACGCCGGTGCCTTCGAACTGATCGTCGCGATGCAGACGCTGAAACACGCCGAAGAGTTTGTCGGCGTATTTCATGCTGAAGCCCACCCCGTTATCGCGCACAAAGATGGTGGGGGGGGCGCTGCCCGGCAAAGATCCGACCGCGATGACCGCCGCGTCGCGAGTGCGCGAGTATTTGAGAGCATTGGAAATCAGGTTCTGGAAGACCTGGCGCAAGAGTGTGGGATCGCAGTTGACTTGTGGAAGTTCGGCGATCTTCCATTCCACCTGCCGGCCTTCAGTATCCGGTTTGAGCAGCGTGACCACATCATCCACCAGGGTGTTCAACCGCGTGGGCTGCCAGGAGAGCGACTGGCGGCCCACGCGGGCCAAGGCCAGCAATTCGTCCACCAGCACGCCCATGCGTCGGGTGCCTTCCTGGATGCGAGCCAGGTGGCGTTTGGCCTCGGCGTCGAGTTGGGGAGCACAATCTTCCATGAGAATTGTGCAGAAGCCGGCGATGTGGCGCACCGGGGCGCGAAGATCGTGGGAGACCGAGTAGGTGAAGGCTTCCAATTCGTTCTTGGCGGTTTCCAGTTGGGCGGTGCGCTCGATGACTCGCTGTTCCAGTTCATCGTTCAAGCGGCGGATTTCCCGCTCGGACGTTCTCCGTTCGGTAATGTCGCGAGCAATCTTCGAAGCGCCGACGATCACGCCGCTGCGGTCGAGGATCGGCGAAATCGTCGCCGAAATGTCGATCTTCTTGCCATCCTTCCGGACCCGCACGGTTTCGAAATGGTCCACGCTCTCGCCGCGCTGAATACGGGTCAGAATGGCGGGCTCCTCATTCGCACGCTCCGGGGGCAAAAGCATCCGCATGGGTTTGCCCACGGCCTCGGATGAGGAGTAGCCGAACACCTTTTCTGCGCCACGATTCCATGCGGTAATCGTCCCTTCCAAGGTCTTGCTGATAATGGCGTCATCGGAAGATTCCACGATGGCGGCCAGGCGGGCGTTGCGCTCCTCCGCCTGCCGGCGCTCGGTGATGTCGCGCAGGATGACGGTAAAGAGTTTTTGCCCGCCCGCCGACGCCTGCGAAATGGAAGCTTCAATGGGGAATTCCTCGCCGCTCTCCCGCAGCGCCCACAACGCCCCCAGCGTTCCCATGCTGCGGTTGCTGTCCCCAGTTTCGGCAAAGCGCTGGATGTGTCCGGCATGGGCCGCGCGAACTCGCTGCGGGATGAACCGTTCGATGGGCTGGCCGACGGCATCGGCGGCGGAGCAGCCGAACATTTTTTCCGCAGCGAAGTTGAACAGCACAATCCGCTGGTCGCTGTTCAGCGTAACAATTGCGTCCATCGCGGACTGCACGATGGCGCTGATCTGCGCCTGGCTGTCGCGCAGCGCCTGCTGCGCCCGGTAAACCTCGGCTACGGTGGACTTCTGGATCGAAAGCTCGGTGTGGGCGCGGTCGCGCTCCGCCATCTGGTTTTTCAGTTGCAAATTGACCTTGCGAAATTCTTCCGGCGAGGGCAGCGCGATGGCTTTGGGGAGCAGCGGCACAAGTGCAATCGCGGTGGTCACTGAGACCGCCGCCGTGATCGCTTTGATGACGCCCGAGGCCAGGTAGGAGGCGTGCCAGACATTCCAGACCTCGAACAAGTGGGCGGTGCCACAACTGAGGATGAACGCGCCGAACATCCAGAAGGGCCAATGGAAGGGCAGATCATGCCTTTTGCGGACCAGGTAAATCAGCGCTACCGGGATTGCATAGTAGGACAGCGTGATGAGAGCATCGGAAACAACGTGCAGCCAGACGAGCCACGGATCCCAGAGATAGCAGTAGCCGTGCGGCATGAAATCCGGTGAAAGCAGCTGACGAATCGGTTCCAAACTTCTCCTTCGGTCGCCCAGGCGGGGGACATGACTCATTCGAGCACAGGTGGAGGAAGAGTCAGCCTTCCCGGAGGTGCTAGCACGAGGTGGTTTGACCCATCCTGGGAGGGGTTGCAGATCGGGAAACGCTGGACTCTGTGCTAGGCTGACGCCAATGAAGGTTTTTCGGTTTTTCTTATGTTATTTGGCGACGGCGGCTGGGGTGGGGTTGGCTGCCGGGAAGACGGGACCGCCCGATGTCTTTCTAGTGACCATCGATACGCTGCGGGCTGACCATATTCATTGTTATGGCTACCAGCAGATACAGACTCCGGCACTGGACAGCTTGGCGAAGGATGGCGTCCGCTTCGAGCAGGCGTTTACTCCCAGCCCGATTACCAATACCTCGCACGCCTCGATTCTGACGGGGTTGCTACCGAGCGCACACGGCGTCACCGACTTCGGCGTGCCGCTGACGCCCGATCATCCCACCTGGGCGGAATTGCTCAAGCCGCAGGGTTACCACACGGCGGCGTTCATCGGCGCTGTGATTCTGGACAGCAAGACTCTTGCCCCCGGGTTCGACCGCGGATTTGATTTCTACGACAACTTTCCCGAGCATGCGACCAGCAAATCGCGCTGGGGACGGGTGGAGCGCCGGGGCATGGAAGTGGTGCAGCATGCGGAGAGTTGGATGAGCAACCATCGCTCCGCACCACGCTTTGTGTGGGTGCATTTGTATGACCCGCACGATCCCTATGAACCGCCGGAGCCGTTCGCGTCCTTATATAGGGAGCGGCTCTACGATGGCGAGATTGCCTATGCCGATTCCGCGTTGAGTCATTTTGTGGCTTATTTGAAGAAGCAGGGATGGTACGACGGCGCGGTGATCATCGTGGTGGGCGACCACGGCGAAGGGTTGGGTGAGCACAACGAAGACACCCACGGAATCTTTCTCTATGACTCGACCACGCACGTTCCCCTGATGGTGAAATTGCCGGGAGAAGACGCCAAGGGGAGGGAAGTCGCGGCACAAGTGCGTACCACCGACATCTTGCCGACGGTTCTGGATCTGTTGGGCGCGAAATTTCCTGAACGGCTGGATGGGGAATCACTGACGCCGTATTTCGGCGGCGGAGACACTGTGGGCCGCACCGCCTTCGGCGAAACGGACTATCCCTTGCGTTTTGGTTGGGCGCCGTTGCGCTCGGTGCGCGACGGTGGCGTCAAGTTCATCGAAGCGCCGCGGCCTGAACTCTACGATCTGCATTCCGATCCGAAAGAACTGCACAATGCCTATGAGCCCGGGGAGGCGCAGGTCCAGAGACTAAGCGCCCTGCTGGCCGAGCTTAGAAAGAAGATGCCGGCGCAGGCATCCAGGGGCGCAGTGGGCCAGGGGACGAGCGACGAATTGCGCGCTTTGGGCTACATCGGCCCGGCGGAGGCTCTGAGTTCCTCCAACCTGGCGGAGCCGTCTTTGCTGCCCGATCCCAAGGACAAGATTGAACAACAAAACCTGTTGCACAAGGCCATGCTGGCCGTAGACGATGAGCGGACCGATGCGGCGCGCCAGGCGTTTAAGCAGGTTTTGGAGATGAATCCGAAATCGCCGACCGCTCTTGTGCAGTTGGGCCAACTCGAGTTGGTGGCGAAGAATTACTCTGCCGCGGCTGACTATTTGG
>JBAWFN010000059.1:0-31413 GCA_049591935.1 Terriglobales bacterium
AGAGATGGCCTTCCATCGCGAACAACAGGAGAAAACGCTGCGGGACGAGGGCATCCCTCCTGAAGAGGCGAAGTACGCTGCCATGCGCCAATTTGGAAATGCTGCACGGCTGAAAGAAAAGAGTCTGGATACCGTCGGATTTCGATTTGAGAGTGCCGTGCAGGATTTTCGCTACGCCTTGCGTCAGTTGAGAAAGAATCCGGGCTTCGCCTGCACGGCGATTTTCGTATTGGCCCTCGGGATGGGCGTTACGGTCGCGATCTTCGGCTTTGTAGATGCCGCGCTGCTCAAGCCGCTTCCCTACCGGGCCCCCTCTCGGCTCGTGAACGTTACGGAGAGAATCGCCCTGATTCCGCGCGCCAGACTTTCTTATCTCGACTATCTCGACTGGAAGAAACTCAACACCGTTTTCAGCTCAATGGATGTCTTCACCGAAGACGGGTTCGCCCTCGGTACACCGACAGGTTCCGAGCTGGTGGCCGGTACGCGGGTGAGCGATGGCTTCTTTCGCACCCTGGGCGTTGCGCCGATGCTCGGCCGTGACTTCTATGCGGGGGAGGATCTGCCGGCTGCTGTCCCCGTAGTGATGCTGAGTTACGCGACCTGGCAGAAGCGATTCGGTGGCCGACAGGATGTGATTGGCCAGACGGTTACCCTGAGTGATGCGGCAAACACCATCATCGGCGTGCTGCCGCAGAACTTTCACTTTGCTCCCACCGGGCAGGCGGAGTTCTGGACCACGCTGCGGGCTTCCGGTTCCTGCGAAAAACGGCGAAGTTGCCACAATCTTGACGGTATAGGGCGGCTGAAGGATGGTGTCTCCGTCCAGGCGGCTCTGGCCAATGCGACGACGATGGCGCGACAGCTGGAATTGCAATATCCCGACACCAACCAGGGCCAGGGTGCAAGCGTGATGCTGCTTTCTGAAATGATTGTCGGTGATGTTCGCCCCATCTTGCTGGTGTTGTTGGGGGGAGCCGGCCTGTTGCTGTTGATCGCCTGCCTGAACGTTGCCAGCCTGCTGCTGGTTCGCTCCGAGAGCCGTAAGCGCGAGATCGCGGTGCGCGGCGCGCTCGGGGCATCTCGCGGGCGGCTGGTTCTTCAATTTGTTACCGAGGGTCTGGTGTTGATGGCGGGAGGAACCGTGCTGGGGTTGGCATTTGCCGTATGGGCCATGCAGCTACTCGCACGGCTGATTCCGGCAGGCATGCTGGCTGACATGCCCTATCTCCATGGCCTCGGTCTGAATCTTCACGTGCTTGCGTTTACAGGCGCGATCGCGTTGCTGGCGGCAGGACTGTTTTCCATCACTCCCACCTTGCGGCTGGTGATGACGGAGATGCGAGAAGGCTTGGCCGAAGGCGGGCGCGGTTCCGCGGGAACCTTGTGGCGGCGTTTTGGCGCCAATCTTGTAGTGGTGGAGTTGGCGGTTGCGGTGGTGTTGTTGGCGGGCGCCGGTCTGCTCGGCAAGAGCTTCTACCGATTGCTCCATGTCGACCTGGGATTCCAACCGGATCACCTAGCTACGTTGCAAATCGCAGCCCCGGATTCCAGCTACTCCAACGACGAGCGGGCAGTGGCATTAGCGCGGCGTGTGGTAAACCTCATCTCGAGCCTGCCAGGCGTGAAATCTGCGGCCCTCGCCAGCGTGCTGCCGGTAAGCTTTAACGGCAACACAACCTGGATCAGGTTTCCCGATCGCCCGTATCACGGCGAACACAATGAAGTGAACGAACGCGATGTGAGCTCTAAATATTTCACAACTCTGAAGGCGAGGCTATTGCGCGGCCGTTACTTTACCGACGCTGAAGACGCATCGAAGCCGGGAGTGGTGATCATTAATCAGGCGCTGGCGAGACAATATTTTCCTGGGCAGGATCCCATCGGCAAGAAAATTGTGCACTATGACCTCGATCCGAAGACGATTCGGGAAATTATTGGAATTGTCGATGATATTAAGGAGGGCCCCCTCGATTCGGAGATCTGGCCCGCCGTCTATTACCCTTTGAACCAGGCGCCCAATCCCTATTTCACATTGGTGGTGCGCACTTCGCAGGACGAGCAGTCGATGCTCCCGACCCTGGTCAGCACGATTCACCAGATCGATCCGAGGATGGGTACGTCGGATGAAGCCACCTTGAACCAGAGAATCAACGAATCGCAGACCGCCTATCTGCACCGTTCCTCGGCGTTGCTGGTGGGAGGCTTCGCGTCTTTAGCGCTGTTGCTTGGCGTCGTCGGACTCTACGGAGTGATAGCCTACTCTGTTGGTCAGAGAACGCGCGAGATTGGCGTGCGCATGGCGTTGGGCGCTCAGCGCGGCTCGGTGTACAGGCTCATATTGACGGAGGCCGGCCGGCTGACCGCGGGCGGGATTGCCATCGGCTTAGTCTGCTCGGTGGCTGCGTCCAGGCTGATGGGCAAGCTGCTGTTTGGCGTCCGCTCGTGGGATGCTTTGACATTGGCTGCGGTGGCTGTCGTGCTGGCGGCATCGGCTCTGCTCGCGAGCTATATTCCGGCGCACCGGGCGGCGTCGGTCAATCCCCTAGAAGCGCTCAGGGCCGAGTAAGCAGTCAACGCTGACGGCGGGAATGTTCGCTTCCGAACAGCCGCGTCCGCGAACGGACACAAGTACGCTGCAGGCTTTCGAGCAGAGAGCTGCTTTGGGGTTGGAAATTCAAGTCCCGGACCAGCCGATCCGCGGTTCTCGTCTCTTCCCTTCATCTTCGTAACCGCTACCTCAGGGCAGACCCAAACTCCCGTAAGACCTGGGATAGGTCACAATGCCCCAGGGCAGTTTGAACCCTTCGATGGTCCCGACCGGCTGGTAGGAATTGGCGTCGATCACAACGATGTTGTTCGACCGCCCGCAGGCCAATAGGACCTTGGAATCGTCGGGCGTAAATGTGAAGTGCCAGCATCTTTTGCCGGTAGGCACTTCCGCGAGGAGCTGCAGAGAATCCGCCGAAAACACCTGGAGTTTCCCCGCCTGTGCGGCGGAAACGAAGATGCGCTTGCCCGCGCGGTCGAACGCGACTCCGTAGGGTTTCGCTGCTGTTGCCACAGACTTGATTACCTTGAGGCTGGGGTCCATGGTCAGTAACGTCCCCGAGCTCTCCATGGTCACCGCGTACTTATCACCCTGCGGCGAAATTCTCAGGCCTCGCGGACGGATTCCGTAGGACTTCAGCTCGACGTCTCGCAGATGACGCCCACTGGCTTCCTCGAACACTCCGATGGTTTCTTGCGATTCGTTGGCGACCAGCATCAGCTTGCCATCGCGCGAGAATTCGATGCCTTCGGTTTCCTGTCCGGCGGTAGAAACCGGGCCGGGGACCCAATCTCCGATATGGAACGAAGCGATCTGAGCGGGCGGTCCATTTACGTCATCGCGGTCGTTCTTGGCTTTTGAAGCTCCGGGAGGTCCGCCTTCCGACGTAGGTTCGAAAGTTGCAAAAAGCCGGTCGCCAGCAGGATTGATTTTGATGAACTCAGGGCTCCGACCGATGTGGATTCGTCTAAGCAAGCTCAAATCCGCCGTACTGAAGATTGCACCGTCGCTGGTGTTTTTGTTCGAGGTGATGAGGTATTTTCCATCGAACGTTACCGCCAGGCCTCGTGGCGCGATATCACTTGGTTGGACCCGGCGGACCACCTTCAGCGTGCTCAGGTCGATCACGCTGACCCCGCCCTCCTCCTCGCTCACGTAGGCAACGTTGGTCGGAACTTTCGGGGAGTCTGTCCCGTGGATTCTCGCGATTGGGGCGATTACGATAACCGTCAACAAACAAAAGCGGAGTGTTCTTGGTCCCATCACGCATCCTTTCCCAGATGTCAGTATAGAGCCGCTCTCGGCGTCCTGGGGACCGGGTTCTAGAAGGTGGTTACAAGGCGAAAGGTATATTGCCGCGCCGGTCCGAGGGCGTTACCGGAGAAGAGCCCACCGAAATCGATTACTTCGAGCGTGTTGCTCAGATTCGCGACGTCGGCCTGAAAGCGTACCGAGCGTTTTTCCCGCTGGTAGAGATCGACGCCCACCGAAGCGTTTTGCGTAAAGTAGGGATGGATGCGCTCACGACTGAAATTGAGGTGATTCACCACTACTTGGCCGTATTCCGTAGCATATTGCTGCGGGGTCAAATCCGGTTCAAAGGGCAGCCCGGTGTTGTAATCACATCCCAAAGCGACCCACAGGCGCGGGACCACCTGATAGCGGACACGGCCACGCACGGTATTGCGCTGATCTTGGGAGTCGGGGAAATGTCCGGTGGTGGGGTTGATCGCATCATCGCCCAGGAACAGTCCGCCGGTCAGCGGGAACCACGCATTCCCGACGATATAGGAGTAGCTGGCGAAGCCTGAGAACCCCTTCCATTCGAGGAGTTGCAGTTTGCCTTCCGCGCCGTAAAGAATGGCGTGGTCAAAGGCGACGGGAAAACTGATCCCGGTACTCAGGATTTGGGAGTCATCGGCATAATTGTTCACGTCACGACGGAACGCATTGGCATCCAACCGCAGTTTTCCGAAGAATGCTTTCGTGGCTCCCCATTCGAAATAATTCCCGTGGGAAGGCTGGACCGGCAATTGCAGTGCGGGCACGCTGGTGTCGATGGCCTCGGCAGCCGGAGAACTGGCTAGAAGTATGTTTTCGAACGATGGTGTCTGGAAGATGCGGTCATAGGAGAAGTGAACATTGACGCCGGCGGAAGGAAAGTAGCGCGCGATGGCGACACGCGGACTCACCGCGTTCTGGTTCACCAGCAACTGATAGTGGTCCCAGCGCAGCCCGGCACTGACCGTCCAGTTGCCGAGGCGGATTAAATCCTGAACGTAGGCCGCTTGTTCAAGATCCGGACGGTGGCCTTGAAAGGCAAAGCTGGGCGCGCCGGAATCGAGAATCCCCAGGTTGATAGGACATCGCGGATCGGTGGGACTGGCACAGTCGGGGATCACGTAGCTGGTGTTTTCGTGCAGAAAGATCGCATCGGATTCAATACCCGCCTTAAATTCCTGCCTGCCATGATGAATGGAGATGCTGCCGTGGAAATAGATCTCCTTGAAGTCGTTGTGCTGGGCGGCGTTGAGGGGCCAGGAGGACGGGTTGGAAAAGAAATCGGTGGAGTTATCGCGGACCATTCCTCGCAGCGAGCCGATCGCATCGGAGGAAAAAATGTGCTGGTAGGAGGCGATCCCCATGGTTTCAAAGTCATCGCCGGTCTGCAACTGTCCCCCGGGAACGAACACGCAATCGCTCGGCTCCGGGGGCGCGAGTGGACAGCCGGTGGTGTTGTTGGCGTTCGGTAGATAGGCTCCGTTCTGCTGTACCAGTTCGTTGGGGATTTGATAGCGCGCGAGTTCGTGCCGGGCAATCAGAGTGAGACGGTCTTTGGGCGTGAGCTCACGCTCATAGCTGGCCAAAAAAATGCCGGAGGTGCCATGGTTGGTGTAATTCTCAGGGACCACCGGATTGAGATAGTGGGCCGTCATGTCGCCGGAGGCGCTGATGCCAAGTGTATTTCCCTTCCATGTGTACTGGTCCTGCGTGCTGGCCCCGGCCGACTCGTAGCTGCCGCCGTAGAGGGTGAGTTGCCCGTGAAATCCTGGGTCTTGGTTCTTGAGAGTATTGACCTCCACCACCCCGCCCATCTTTCGGCCATATTCCGCGGGAATGCCGGCGGTGTAAATCTTGAGCGAGTCCACGTCATCGGCTTCGACGGGTTCCGGGCCAAAACTCGGCGAACGGTTGTCGGTGAGGGGAATCCCATCCACTACAAATTGCGTTTGATATTCCGATCCGCGCGGGTGGAGCACGGCATTGCCTTCGTAAAGCCAGCCAGGTTCTGAATTCACCAGGTCCTGAATCGAACGGCCGGGCAGAGCGGTCAGTCGATTCGCAATCGTCTCGGAACCGATTTCACTCACCGAACCTGCCCGGTAAGGATCGACCAGGGTGGCAGGCGCGCTGACCTTCACCGATTCGGAGACGGAAGCTATCTTCAGCCGAATCGTGCGGTCCAGAGGGAGAGCGGACCGTATTTCAACCGACTCGGAAACCTCAGCAAAACCTTTCACTCGGATCTGGACCTGGTAGATTCCATAGGGCAGGCGCCTGGCATCCAGATTGCCCTGCTCGTCGGTCGTGATGGTTTGGCGATAGTCATTGCCTTGGCTGACGAGTTGCACGGTGCTCTTCAACCCCAACCCAGCGGGATCGGTGACCGTTAAACGCAATTCCCCGATGTAGCTTTGTGAGAACATGGGAACAGCCCACAAGAGGACGGCAATGATTTGCGCTTTCTTCATCTTTAGTCGTCACCCCATGGGCATCGCGACCCGGAATAGGGCGCCACACCTTGTTTCGCCCTCAGGTTGAAAATTCAGTTTCCCACCTGTTTTGTTCAGTCTTTCTTTTCAATCTCATGAGGACAATTCTGAACTGGCTGGATGAGTATGCGGACCGGTGAAGCAGGCCTTACCGCTCTACGGCCATCGCCACTGCGTTGCCTCCGCCGAGGCAAAGAGCGGCAATCCCGCGATGCACGTCGCGGCGAATCATTTCGTAGATCAGCGTGACCAGCACGCGCGCGCCACTGGCTCCGATGGGATGCCCGAGGGCAACCGCGCCACCGTTCACGTTGACTTTGTTGGGATCGAGACCGAGCTCGCGCATAACCCCCAGCGCCTGCACCGAGAACGCTTCGTTCAGTTCGTAGAGATCGACGTCTTCGTTCTTCCAGCCGGTTTTCTCCCAAATCGTGCGTACAGCGCCAACGGGGGCCATCATCACCCATTTGGGTTCGACGCCGCTGGTGGCTTGCGCGAGGATGCGGACCATGGGCCTCGCGCCGAGTTCTTTGGCGCGAGTGGCACTGGTGACGACCACGGCGGCTGCGCCGTCGTTCACACCGGGAGCATTGCCGGCGGTGACGGTTCCGTCTTTTTTAAAAGCGGGCTTGAGCGCACGCAGAATTTCAATGGTGGTGTCCTCGCGCGGGGATTCGTCTTTATCGAAGATCACCGGGGCTTCGCCTTTTTTCTTTGACGGCAATTCCACGGGCACGATCTGCGACTTGAAGCGGCATTCTTTGATGGCCGCCACGGCCTTGCGATGCGAGTTCACGGCGAACTGGTCCTGCTCCTCGCGGGTGATGGCATACTTCTCGGCCACGTTCTCGCCGGTGATGCCCATATGGTAGTTGTTGTAGATATCCCAGAGGCCGTCGTTGACCATAGAATCGACTACCTGCGCATTGCCGAGGCGGTAGCCTTTGCGCGCCTGCGGCAGCAAGTAAGGTGCATTGGTCATGGATTCCATGCCACCGGCGACCACGATGGAACTGTTGCCGGTCTGGATGGCTTGCGCCGCGAGCGCGACTGCCTTGAGCCCAGAGCCGCAAACCTTGTTTATAGTCATGGCACCCACTGCAGGAGCGAGACCTCCGAAGATGGCAGCCTGCCGCGCGGGATTCTGCCCGAGTCCGGCGGAGAGGACGTTGCCCATGATGCATTCGTCCACTTGTTGAGGATCGAGCTGGGCGCGCTTCACGGCTTCGCGAACTACAACCGCTCCAATTTGAGGAGCAGTCAAATCCGAGAGACTGCCTTGAAATTTTCCCACCGGGGTGCGACAGCCGGAAATGATGACAACCTCGTCGAAAGCGGCCATATGAGTGCTCCTGCAAGTATCTGTACTTGTCAAATTATAGATGCGCGAGGTGAGAAAAAGTTGAATTTGTGCAGCGACGGGTGACGCGGAAGAACATTTTCGTAAAGAAGTCAGCATGCCAGAAGAAAATAAGAGTATGCGAGGGTTGCGTCCCTTTTTGCGGAGCAGATTCCCTGGCGTCGCACTTGTGCCGTCGCCGGTGCGGAGAAATTTTCTTCTGCATCGCGCTTCGAGTGACTTTGGTGTGGTGGCCGGATGCCACGGTGACCTCATTTTTTTCTTGACATCACTTTTCATTGACTCTAAATTTCAAACAGTCGCAACAAACCAGCGTTGCGAATCCATGAACAATGGAAAGGGAGAATAGTTAAATGGCAACCAAGAAGAAAGCAAAGAAGGCTGGCAAGAAGAAACACTAAGCCTTCAGTCAAGGCAAAAAGCAAAGGGGACGCGGAAAGCGTCCCCTAAGTTTTTTGGTGGGAGAAATTTGAATCCTAGTCACTGGACTTCTGTGAATTTTCCGAAAGGCGCTTTTCAGTTGCAGGACACAAGACCCGATAGGCGCAGAAACGGCAACTGAAGCTGGGTTTGGCGTCAAACCTTCCTGCCGCGATGCTTTCTGCCACCTGTTCCACCTTGGCTCTGGCTGCCTGAAGCTGGGCCTCATTGCGGTGAGTGCAGACGGAAGTGTTCTCACTCAGGTTGTAGAAGGCGAGATGCTCGGCGCGGTATCCCCACGTCTCGCGGGCTGCCAGAGCATAGATGGAGAGCTGCAAACTCTCGTCCGCGTCCTCTTGCGAAAGCGGTCTTCCCGTCTTGTAGTCGGTGATGACCACGCGGCCGTCGGGAAGCTTGTCGACCCGGTCGATCCTTCCGGCCACCGTGGTAGCACCGACCTTCACCTCGAAGAATTCCTCAGTATGCAGGACTTCGGGCATTTCTCGGCGGCGGCACAAAGCCAGGAACTCCTTGAGCTGCGCGATCCCCTGCTGCAGATAAAGGTCGTGCTGGTAGGCGTCTTGCAGCTTGGCGTCCTTGAGGTCGGTGCGAAACAGTTCGAGCAGGGATTCCTCCGCCATAGCGCGACCCTGGCGGACGGAATCGTAGTAAGCACGCAGTACGCGGTGCATGGTTCCGCCGTACTGCATGGCGGCGGGGACTTCGCTGGGGATTCTCCACTCGCGGTCGAGCTTGAACTGAAGTGGACAGATTTCGTAGGTCTGCACCGCGCTGGCGCTGAGGCGGGCGCTTAAATCAGAAGCAGGGGGCAGCGCAACCCAGGCGGCCACACCCATCGGCGCGGGGCTGGCGTGGGCGAAGATATCGGTCTGGAAGCCCAGAGGCGGACGCTGACGCAGATAGCGGTAAAGGGCCGGATCCTTCAGAAGGGGGCGCAGGTAGCCGGCGGGCGTGGGGTCGTTCTTGCCTGTACCGCCTTTGGCATAGATGGTAAGTGAGTCGCGGGCACGGGTCATGGCCACATAAAACAGGCGCCGCTCTTCCTGTTCATAAAGGGTTTTGTCGTCTTCAGGAACTAGCGACTCGAGGTCGCGGAGTTCGCGGGGGAACTCCACCAGGGACTCCTTGTAGGACGCGGGAAAAGATCCAGAATTAGCTCGAAGAATGGCAACGTGTTCAAATTCGAGGCCCTTGGCGGCGTGAGCGGTCATCAGACGGACGGCGTCGACCTCGGGCGACGACATGGGAATGGTGCCGCCGGCCTCGCGAAAGTAGTCGAGGTATTCGAGCAGTTCGGAAATCTGACCGCTACTGGTGATGGGCTTTCCCTCCCATTTGGAAATGAACTCTAGAATGGCGGCCAGCGCGGGTGAGCTGCGATCAAGTCCGAACTTGCCTACGATGATCTCGACTGCGGCGCGGCTTTTGGCATTCGTCTTGGTGACTTCAGCTCGAACCTGCTGGAGGGCCTCGAGCACGGCCACGCCGCCGGGGATTTTCTCCAGGACGGATGCAACACCTCCGGTTTCCTGATCGCGCGGCAGCGCGCGGATTCCCGCGCGGAGCCTCTCCGGGTCGATGGTGAACTGGGGCAATGCGGCGACGCGGAACAGGCTGGCGTCGTCTCGCACAGAAACGACCGCGCCCAAGCAGGCGAACAGATCGCGGGCCTGCGGCGTGTCCACTACATCCATGTTCTCGATGGAGAAGGGGATGTTCTGCTCGGCCAGTTCGGTCACCAGCTCGTCACGATGAAGGTGCTGGCGGTAAAGAACCGCAAGGTCTTTCCAGTCGCAATGGGATTGGCGTCGCCGTTGGCGGAGCAGGGTGGCTACGTCAGCACATTCGACGTCGCGGTCTTTGGGTCCGAGGGTCACGGCTTCGACGGGAAGGCTGGGAAAAGCTTTGCCTGCGCGAGTGGCGTCTTCTTCCCGGGCCGAAGTCAGCGGGGCGCGTTGGAAGCGAGCCCCGCCCGGTCTGCTTGATGAGAAATCCGGGTTTTTGGAAATGAGCCCGTACGCGATTTTCAAGATGGGGGTGGTGGAACGGCGATTCTTCTCCAGAGCGACGACCCTGGCTCCGGGGAAGGTGTGCTGAAAGAGTGAGAAGGCTGCGCTCGAAGCGCCGCGAAAACGGTAGATGGCCTGGTCCGGATCGCCGACGGCGAAGACGTTCTGGTCGTCGCCGGCCAGGTTCTGAAGGACCTTGACTTGAGCGAAATTGGCATCCTGAAATTCGTCCACCAGAATGAAACGGGCGTGTTCCCGTTCACGCGCGAGCAGTGCAGGGTCGCCGGACAGTAAATCATGGGCGCGGGTGATCATGTGGCCGAAAGTGCCAAGGTTCTTTTCGCCGAGCATGCTCTCGATTTGGGTGAATACACGTGAGATTTCACGGCAGCGGTCGAGGACTTCCAGGTCGGTGAGCGCGGCTGCCTCCTTGGATTTGCTGACGCGCGGAATGGGCAACTCGCCTTTCTCCAGGCGCTCGACGTAGCGTGCGTATTGTTCCGGGCCCACCAGTTCATCCTGGCAGCGGCGCATAAAGTCGAGAAGATCGTGCAGGAACTTGCCGACATTGGCTGGAATCACGAAATGCTTCAGGTTGAGCTCGCGCAGCCGTTTGCGCAGGAAAATCCACAGATCGAAATCGTCGAGCACGCCGAACTGTCTGCCATTCCGGATCAGCAGGTTGTTGCAGTAGGCGTGAAAGGTTGCAACCTGCATGGCCTGGGCACTGCTGCCGAGTTCGGTGCGCACACGCTCACGCATTTCTGCGGCCGCATTGTCGGTGTAGGTGAGGGCAAGAATTTGTTCAGGGCGGGCATGGCCTCCGCGGACCAGGCGGGCAATGCGGCGGATGAGAACTGTAGTTTTACCGGTTCCAGCGCCGGCGATGACGAGCAACGGCCCGCGCAGATGCTCGATGGCCTCGCGCTGGCGATCGTCCGGCTCGAAGCTTGGGGCGGCAGGAATGGGTTTTGACATCGCCACTGGCGAGGAGGATATCAGAGAACAGGCCTGGCATCCTCCAACTGGCCAGAGTCCATTCACCACAGGCGGCACAGAGAACACGGGAGAAGAACCGAAGTGCTATCGCTGAAGCTCGGAGAACACGACTGCGGTGGCGGCGATGGCTGCGGTTTCGGCGCGGAGGATGGTGTCGCCGAGAGATGCTGACGACCATCCGGCGTCACGGAACTGATCTAGCTCGGAGGCTGTCCAGCCGCCCTCGGGGCCGAGGGCGAGGATGACGTCGGACGCTGCCGACGGTAGAGAATCTTTCACCATGACATCCTTTTCCGATTCAGACAGAACAATCCGAGTGCTACCCGGCCATGCAAGGGCATCCTTCAGCTTGATCGGCTGAGACACCACGGGAGGCGAAGTGCGGCGGGACTGTTCGGCTGCCTGGCGGACGATTCGCTGCCAGCGCTGCACGCGCTTGGCCGCCGCGGCCGCCAGGTGAGACTCGGTGCGGCTGGCGATCACTGGGACGATGCGGGCCACGCCCAGCTCGGTGCACTTTTCGATTGCCCACTCCATGCGGTCGAACTTGAAGATGGAGAGTGCCAGCGTGACCTGGGAAGCGATTGAGCCTGGGACCGTGTCTCCCAGTTCGAATTCCACACGATCCGGTTCGATGCGGGTGATGCGGCCGCGGCGGACTTCAGCGCCGGCAGCGATATCGAATTCCTGGCCAATCCGTGCACGCAGAATGCGAGAGAGGTGATCTGCGTGGCGGCCAACGAGGGCCGCGTGGTTTCCGGAAACTTCGTCGGCGATCCAGCGGCGGCGGGTCATGGGAAAACAATTAAACCACGAAGGACACAAAGGTACACAAAGGAATGCCGATGCTGGCACGCTTTTGGGGGTGGAGTCTAGCCGAAGATATCTTTCACTTTTCCCAGCAGGGTGCGGCGCTGCGGCTTGTTCTCAACGTGGATGGTGCCTTCCAGTTCCTGCAACAATTCCTTTTGCCGCTTGTTCAACTTGCCGGGTGTCTGGACGCGGAGCTCGACGAATAGATCGCCTTTGCCATGGCCGTTCAGCACGGGCACGCCTTTGCCACGGATGCGCATGGTAGTGCCCGACTGCACTGCTTCGGGGACTTTCAAAGTGTGTTCGCCTTCCAGGGTGGGAACGCGAATCTCAGTTCCGAGCGCAGCCTGGCTGAAGGAAACCGGAATGACGCAATGCAGGTCGGTACCTTCGCGCTCGAAGAAGGGATGCTCTTTAACATGCAAAATCACATAAAGATCGCCAGCCGGACCACCAAAGGCCCCGGCTTCGCCCAAGCTGGTGAAGCGGATGCGAGTACCGTCTTCCACTCCTGCCGGGATCTTGGCCTCGACGGTCCTCTGCCGCAAAACCCGGCCTTGGCCTTTGCACTTGGAGCAAGGATCAGTGATAACACTGCCGGCACCCTGGCAGGTGGGGCAGGTACGAGCCATGCTGAAGAATCCCTGCTGGTAGCGCACCTGTCCCCGTCCGGCGCAGGAGCGGCAGGTGACAGGGGCCTTGCCGGGAGCAGCGCCAGAACCGCGGCAATCTTCACAAGCTTCGTGGCGGCGGATGGAGACTTGGGTCTCCTTGCCGAATACTGCCTCCTCGAACTCCAGGGTGATGTCCTCGCGCAGATCGGGACCACGTTGGGCACGGGTGCGTCCGCGCCCACCGCCGCCAAAAAGATCGCCAAAACCGAAGAAGTCGCTAAAAATCTCGCTGAAATCCTGGACCGTGGGATCGAATCCCGCCGATCCTCCAATTCCGCTTACGCCGGCGTGGCCGAAGCGGTCGTAGGCGGAGCGTTTGTCGGTATCCGCCAGAATGGCATAGGCTTCACTGCACTCTTTGAATCTTTCTTCCGCATCGGGATTATTGGGATTACGGTCAGGGTGAAACTGAAGCGCCAGCTTGCGGTAGGCGCTCTTGATTTCCTGCTCGCTGGCCGCCCGGGCAACCCCGAGGACCTCGTAGTAATCGCGTTTTACGTTGCTGGCCAGAATAGGGTTTTCGCTTTCCGGAGATTATGAAAATCAATGCTTGAGGTTGCGCGCTACTCGCACCATCGCCGGCCGCAGCAAGCGGTCCTTCATTTTGTAGCCATGCTGCAGTTCATCGATAATCTCATGGTCGGCGGCCTCGGTCGTGTCCACCATTTCGATGGCTTCGTGCCAACGGGGATCGAATGGTTCGCCTTTCGCGGGAATGGTGCGCAAGCCAAGTTTTCCCAGTGCGTCGTGCAACTGCTTAGAGATGAGTTCCACCCCGTTGCGAAGCTCCGACTTCTCTCCGGAGTGGACTTGCAAGGCGCGGTCAAAGCTGTCCAGCACCGGCAGCAAGGACTTGAGCGCATCCGCCAGGGCGTATTCGCGGAACTCCTGCTGGTCGCGGGCGGCGCGTTTGCGGGCGTTCTCAAAGTCAGCCTGCATGCGGGCCAGCCGGTCAAGCAGCGTGTCTCGTTCTGCTTTCAGCTTTTGCAACGCAGTGCTTTCGCCGGAGGTAGAAACCTCGGCTGCAGCTTGCGGCGAGTCTTCCGACCCGTCGGCTGGTGGAAGGCCGCGCTCAACATCCAGAGCCTGCGGCTGCACTTCGGATTTTCCATTACCCCTGGCCATAAGGATTCGTTCACTCGTATTCGTTCAAAACTTTGTCAAACAGCCGTGCAATATAGGAGACCGCGGTCATCGTGTGCTGATAGTCGATCCGGGTGGGACCGATCACCGCCAGCGATCCCATGACTTCGCCGCCAACCCGAGCGGGGGCTCCGATCAGCACAAAGTTGCGCATGGAAGGCAGGGTGTGGTCAAGTCCAATCACGACGCGTACCGCTTCCTGCTTGGCGTCGAGATACGCACCCAGCAACTCGACGATGCGCTGCTTCTCCTCCAGGGTCCGCAACATATCCTGCAAGCGCTGGCGGTCCTCGTCCCCGGTGAGGAGATTGGCGGCGCCTTCCACATAAACCATTTGCGGCCCTTCATCAGCGGTCAAAGCTCCCTGACGATGGAGCTGTTCCAACGATGTCATCAGCCGGTCGTACTCGCTGCGCTCTTTTTCCAGGCGGTGATCGAGCTCCGCGCGCATGGCGTCGATGGTCCAGCCACGAAAATTATCGTTGATGTAGCGGGCAGCAACATCCAAGTCGGCCTGCGGAAGGTCCAGCCGCAGCACCCGGTCTCGCACCACTCCCGAGCGAGTCACAACCACCGCCAAAACCTTCTGATCTCCCAGCCGCGAAAAGTAAACGTGTTCAAGAGCGTTCTTCGGCCCACCGATGGCGACCGTGATTCCGACATTCTTCGAGATCAGCGACAGCACATGCGAGGTGCGCTCCATGAATTCCTGCACGTCAGTGACTCCGTGGAGAGAGCCTTCGATGATGCTCTGATCCTCATGACTCAGTCGGGCTTCGCCGGTGAGTTGTTCGACGTAGTAACGATAACCCTCAGGACTGGGCACGCGGCCAGCGGAAGTGTGCGGCTGCTCCAGAAATCCCACCTCCGCCAGATCAGACATAACATTGCGGATGGTGGCCGGGCTGAGGCCTTCGCGATTGGAGCGCGCCAGAGTTCGCGATCCCACCGGCTCACCCGTCGCAATGAAGGTCTCGACGATGGCAGTGAGAATCTCGCGTTCCCGGTCACCGATGGGGCTTCCTGAAGGCATATCTTCTTGTATCACATTGAGTCACTGAGACTCGGGGCGTCTCTGCGATATTATACTAAGTTGTTTAGATGCAATAGTTAACGTGGAGGATGCAAATGGGACTTGCCCGATTCTAGGAAGCCTGCCCCTCCCTTGTCAAGACTTAGCACTCTAGATGCCAGAATGCCAATTGCCCATGATTAACCGTGGGAGCATATTGTCAAAGAGCGGGACGATACGGCAATGGGTCAGTTTGGTTTGCAATGCTTCGCGGGCTTTGCGAATTCTTGGCGGCCTTTGCGGTTAACCGCTTTCTTACCGCAAAGATCGCAAAGAACCGCCGCGAAGGACACAAAGTCTGAGTAGCCCTCAACCGTGAAATTGACCCACTACAAACGATACCCGATGGAAATCGCAAAAGAAGCCACTGGCCAACACCTTGCTCACGCCGCCATGATCTCGGCGTTGCCGGCGAAATCGGTGGATAATCGTTAGGCGGCTTGGGCCAAAATGCCCTCCAAACCTCACATCATCGTTGTCGGGGCAGGTGTATTTGGGGGATGGGCTGCCCTGCATCTGTTGCGGCGGGGAGCTCGGGTCACACTGCTCGATGCCTGGGGGCCGGGGAATGCACGCTCGTCGTCGGGAGGAGAAACGCGGGTGATGCGCGGCACCTACGGACCCAATCAGCCGTACACGAAATTGGCCGCGCACGCCCTGCAATTGTGGAAGGAGCATGAACGCCGCTGGAACCGCCGGCTCTTTCGTCCGACTGGCGTGTTGTGGATGGCGACCGCGGGCGACGATCAGTTTGAGCGTGGGTCTTTGCCTTTGTTGCACGATGCTGGCATCCGGTTTGAAGAACTGTCGTCAGCGGAAATGGCGAGGCGATGGCCGCAAATCAATTTTGAAGATGTGCGCTGGGGAATTTATGAGCCTGATAGCGGGTTCCTGTGCGCCAGCATTGCGTGCCAGGCAGTAGTGCAGGGATTTGTCGCAGAGGGTGGCGAGTACCAACAGGCGGTCGTGGCGCTCAACCAATCGGAATCCATTGATCGACGGGGATTGAAGCTGTCGGATGGTTCGGAGCGGATGGCCGACCAGTACGTTTTCGCTTGCGGGCCATGGCAGGGAAAACTGTTTCCGGAAACCATCGGCAATCTCATCTGGCCGACGAAGCAGGACGTGTTCTTCTTCGGAACACCGGCAGGAGACGATCGCTTCTCAGAGGACAGGCTGCCGGTGTGGGCGGATCATCGTCACCGGTTCCTCTATGGGATCCCGGCGGGCGATGGACGCAGCTTCAAAATCGCCGACGATACTCGCGGGGCGGAGTTCGATCCCACTACTGGTGAAAGAACCGTGAGTGCGGAAACCCTCACCATGATCCGCAACTACCTCGGCTTTCGTTTCCCCGCGATGAAGGGTGCGCCGCTGGTGGAGACACAGGTCTGCCAATATGAGAACACACCGGACAATCACTTCATCGTTGACCGGCACCCGGCAGCTGAGAACGTTTGGATCGTGGGAGGGGGATCGGGTCACGGGTTCAAACATGGGCCGGCGCTCGGGGAAATGGTGGCGGAATTGGTGATGGAAGGAAAAAGCGCCGATCCGCTATTCCAGCTGAAAAGGTTCGGGAAAGCGAAAGGCTAAGCACTTTTCCGGAAGGCTTGCAGCGCAATCTTTTCATCGCTGTAGATTTCGAAGATCGTGTTCACCCGAGTGATCTGAAGCAGATCCTGCACTCTCTGCTGGAGGTGGACAAGTCTCATCTCGCCTCCCCTCTGCCTAATGACGCTATAACACCGGACCAGTTCGCCCATGCCGTCGCTGTCAATGAAATCCACGCCCGCCAGATTGATAAGAAAATTCTTATGGCCGTCGCCGGTGAAGACGTGGATCAGGTCTCGCAGCCGTGTGCGGCTATCGCTCAGGGTGAGTCTGCCCACCGCGTCCACGACGATGATACGGTCGAGCTCTCGGGTGGTGATTTCAAAAGCCATGAGGCGGAAACGTTCCGTTGTTCATGCAGAACCATTTTGCTCCTCCACCCAGGGATTGATCAACGGAACGGAAGTGTCGTCAAAGTGCGCCGTGTTGCGAGTCGCCAGCGTGGCATGTTGCGCAAGAGCGATTCCGGCGATCATGGTGTCCCGAAGATCGCGAGGGCGGCCCTTTTGGTGCCGAGATGCCATCAAGTCACCGGCTTGCTCAGCCGCAGAAACGTCGAAAGCAACGACTCGCTGGCCGATGGTTTCGAGAACGCTCTCGAACGCCTGAATCAATGCGAATCGCCGTTTGCCCACCGCCATGCTCTGGAGTCCGAAGCGAACCTCAAGAACCGTGATGGAAGTTGTCCAGATGGATGACCGCGGCTGTTGGTCAAGCCAGGTAACGACATTCCGGTCGGGCGTTTGACGCATGAGCGCCGAAAGCACGTTGGTGTCGAGAATGATCATTCGTCGAACGATGGGGCTTTGAGCTCATGGCCGCGCAGCTCGGGAATGTCCGAGTCCATGCAAACCTTGGCAAACAAGGCAGAGATTTCCGTGCCCAGCCCGCCCGCTGGGCCTTCTTCCTGGACGACCGCGTTGCGCAAAATGTCACGCACTTCTTCCTCCATGCTGCGGCCGTTTCGTTTGGCTCGGCGCTGCAGCCGTGCTTTGACAACGTCATCGATTTTACGGACGACAAATTGGGCCATAACCGTTCGCCTAAGTGATATCATGATATCATTAAGGAAAATTACGTGTCAACAGACAGCCAGGGCAGATCAACCCCCAACCGCAGAGGCCACAGAGGAGCCTTACTGAATCTGGATGACGTTTTCGGGGGCGTTGGCCTTGATCTCGCTTACCCGTGCGACCACCTTGCGGGCGAAGTCGTAGAGCGACTTGGCGTGGGGAGAATTTTCGCCTTCGAGGACGGAGGGCTTGCCGCTGTCTCCCGACTTGCGGAGTTCGGGGTCGAGCTGGATGTTTCCGAGGAACGCGACGTCGAACTGTTTCGCGGTCTTCTCGGCTCCGCCGCGAGAGAAAATGTCGATCTCATGCTGGCAGTGCGGGCAGACGAAGTAGCTCATGTTCTCCACCATGCCCACGATGTCCACTTTCATTTGGCGGAACATTTCGATGGCCTTGCGGGCATCCTGCAAAGAGACATCCGAAGGAGTCGAGACCACGATGGCGCCGGTGAGGGGCACGGTCTGAATCAGTGACAGAGCCACGTCGCCGGTTCCCGGCGGCAAATCAACCACCAGATAATCCAGTTGTCCCCATACCACAGAACCCAGGAACTGCTTGATGATGGAGTGCAGCATCGGCCCGCGCCAGATCAGCGGCTTGTCCCCGGGATTCAGGAACCCGACGGAGATCACCTTGAGTCCGTGGACCTCCAGCGGTTCGATTCGGTTCTCGGCTAGCACTTTGGGTTGAGCGCTGGTACCGAGCATGAGGGGAACGTTCGGACCGTAAACGTCGGCGTCGAGCAGACCGACTCTGTGGCCAAGCTTCGCCAGCGCGATAGCCAGATTGACGGCGAGCGTGGTCTTGCCGACCCCGCCTTTGCCGGAACCCACGGCAATGATGGCTTCTACGCCGGGCAGGGGTTGCGGCCCTTGTGGGGGAGCTTGTCCGGGATGCATGTGTGCGTTCAAGGAGTCGCCTTTCGGAATGCTTGTACCTCTTGATTATACAGGGGTGAGACGAGCACTCAGCATTCAGCACTCAGCATTCAGCCAAGGACGCGCCTTTAGGATGACTCCGCCTGGTGGCACTTCGCACTCCAGAAGTAGCTGAATGCTGAGCGCTGAATGCTGAGTGCTGAATGCTGAGTGCTGAGTGCTGTTCTAAACCGCCAAATACCCTCCATCCACGGGAAACACAGCGCCTGTGACCCAAGAAGACTCGTCGCTGGCGAGATACACGGCAAGACCGGCGACGTCTTCCGGCTTGCCCAAGCGTCCTATGGGGTGACCCGCGATGCGTTCGCGGCGTACGGCCTGGGGATCGGCGGCGGTGCTGAGGACGGCGGCGGTGAGATCGGTCTCGACGAACGACGGACAGATGGCGTTCACGCGAATATTCTCGTGTCCATGATCGATGGCCATGCACTTGGTGAGCAGAACCACAGCGCCTTTCGAGGGCGCGTACGATGCGCGGTTGCGGGCACCGTTGATGCCCAACACGGAGGCCATGTTGATGATCGATCCGCCTCCGGCCTTTCTCATGGGAGCCAGGACAGCGCGGGAAAGCAGCCAGAGGCCGCGAACGTTCGTGTTGAAGGTCTCGTCCCACTGCTGCTCGGTGATTTGTTCGACGTTGCCGACGTGAAGCACACCGGCATTGTTCAATAGCACATTGATGCCGCCAAATTTCGCAACCGTGCGAGCCACCACGTCTTCTACATCGGATTTCTTGGAGACGTCGGCAGCAATCACCAACGCGGAAGCGCCGATCTCGCGCGCCAATTGCTGAAGTTTTTCCTGGCGTCGTCCGACGAGCGCCAAGTATGCGCCCTCGCGGGCCATGGCCAGAGCGCAGGCGCGCCCGATGCCAGTGCCGGCCCCCGTCACGATGGCGATTTTTCCCTGTAAACGTGAACTCATGGCGACATCAGTTTAGACGAATGTCTGCAAAGCTGTGCTACTTTCAGAATGAAGCAACTTTGGCCACCGTCGCTCAATCTAAGCTGGCCGGCAGAGGCACCATCTCATCTCTTCTCGACATCGTCGCCAGTTTTGCGCCGCGTGCGAAGCCTACCGCCAGGCCGCACCCGGTGAATTATGCCGCCGTGCTTCGCCATCTGGGAGGACTCGGATTGTTCATGGTGGCGGTGGTGGATGGCTCGCCGCTTCCGACGTTCGGCGGTCCCGATATTCTGACCGCGATCCTCGCGGCCCGCCATGTTGAGCCTTGGTACTACTACGCGGCGGTCGCCACCCTGGGCTCAGTCCTAGGAGCCTATTTGACCTATCGCGCCGCGCACCTGGCCGGGGCGGGCTACCTGCAGAAAAAATTCGGGAAGCGCAGGGTCAAGAAGTCCCTGGCTTATTTTGAAAAATGGGGAACCGGCAGCCTGGCAGTGTCCTCGGCAGTACCCTTTCCGTTTCCGACCAGCACTCTGTTTGCGGCAGCGGGAGTACTGAAATACCCGGCGCGCAAGTTTCTTGTGGTGGTGACAGTTTTCAGAGGACTACGTTACTCGATGATTGCCCTGATTGCCTTCCACTATGGGCGGCATTTCATCCGCGCGCTGCGCCATCCGGGAGAATACTACGGCTGGATCCTGGCCATCATGATTGTGCTGGCAGGTCTGATTGCAGCCGCCGTACTGATGCGCCGACGACTGGCGGTGAGCTAGAGCGCCCGTGGTTCAGTATCCTCCACCCTCGAGGCTTACTTTGCCGCGGAACATGCGGAAGATGAAAACAAAGTAAGCGATTGCCAGCACAAACCCAATCGACCACCACGTAATCCCGACCGTCAAGCCATGATGTCCCGCGGCCGAGTTGTAAATCGTCAGACTGTAACTGGGGTCGGTGCTGGCGGGCAGCACCACCGGGTATAAGGCAAATGCGGCGCCCACCAACATGCCGACAATGTAGAGGGCGGAAGCTACAAACGCGGGCTTCTCTTTGCCTTGTGACGTAGCCCAGAGCATGGCTCCCAAACTCGCCAGTACCACTAGCGGTATCAATATGCCGATGGGATGCTCACGGTAGTTGTCCATAACCTGGGGCTTGATGGAATAGGTCGCAATCAGACTGACGACGGTCAGAAGCACTTGGATGGGCCACATGAGCAAAGCCACTTTGCGGGCGCGAAGATTCAACTCGCCTTCGGTTTTGCTTACGACGTAGAGCGCGCCGTGCGCCGTTAAGGTCACCAGCGCAATCACGCCAGCCATGACGGTGTACCAGTCGAGGATTCCGGGATGCGCACCCACACGGAAATTAGTCCAGAGTGGTTCAAAGAAGTAGCCATCCTGGCTGAGCGGGACTCCGCGAATCACGTTGCCCAAGGCGGCACCGAAGAAGATGGCTAGAAGAGCGCTGGAGCCGAAGAAGATCAGGTCGAAGAAGCCTTGCCACACAGGTTCTTCAATGTGGGCCCGGAACTCGATGCCAATGCCGCGCAGCATAAGCAGCCAAAGCACCATCATCAGAGGAAGGTAAAACCCGCTGAAGCTGGAGGCGTAGAGTTGCGGGAAGGCGAAGTAGAGCGTGCCTCCGGCAGCGAGCAGCCAGACTTCGTTTCCATCCCACACCGGGCCGATGGCGCGCAGCACCATGCGACGTTCCGCGCTGCTCCTGGCCACGAAGGGATAGATGACGCCAGCGCCGAGATCGAAGCCATCGAGCACCACGTAAGCGGCCACCATGACCGCGACCACCATAAACCAAAGCGTTTCCATAGATCCTCTAGTGGGCAGAAACCGGTTCCGCAGCCGGTCCGTGCTCAATCTCACGGCGGACCAGGAACAGGAAGAGAATTCCCAGCACCGTGTACATTCCCATGAAACCCAGCAGCGTGAACATGCCGTTTCCGGCGGAGACGGTCTTGGAGTAGCCATCCGCGGTTAGCATCAAGCCATAGACCAGCCAAGGCTGACGGCCCAATTCCGCGGTCATCCATCCCGCGGTGTTCGCGATATAGGGAAAGGGCAGGCTTAGCAGCAGAATCCACAACATCCAGCGCGCGTTGAACAGCTGGCCGCGCCACAGCAGAAAAACGGACATCAACATGATGGCGATGAAGACCGTCCCCAGCCCGACCATGATGTGGTAGCTGTAGTAGAGCAAGGGGATATTCTGCGGCCACAGCCGTTCGGGAAACGAATCGAGACCCTGCACCTGCGCTTGCCAGCGCCGGTAGGTCAAGAAACTGAGCACTTTGGGGACCAGCAGCGGGTTGTCAATCTTTCGTCTCTCGACATCGGGCTGGCCGATGATCACCAATGGCGCCCCAGGCTGGCTGGCAAACAACGCTTCCATCGCGGCCAGGGTGACGGGCTGTTGCTGCGCCACCATGCGGCCCTGGCCATCTCCAGTAGGGAAGAGCTGCAGGAGGCTGAAGATACAGCCAGCCACAACACCGGTGCGCAGGAAAATCTGTCCGTGCTCGCGGTACTTCCCGGAAAGCAGATAGAACGCTCCCACCGAAGCCATCACAAACGCGCCCGTAACCCCCGCGCCGCTCATGTTGTGTGCGTACTGCCACCAGGCCCACGGATTCAGCACCAGCGCCCAGAAACTGCTGAGCTGGAGCGAGCCATCGGCAGCACGTTCGTAGCCGACGGGATTCTGCATCCAGGCATCGGTGGCGATGATGAAGTATCCGGAAAGCCACGAGCCGAGAAATACCGCAACCGCAGACCACCAGTGAGCACGAGGGCTGAGTCTCTTCTCCCCGTACAGGAAAAGTCCGAGGAAGGCCGATTCCAGAAAGAACGCGAACATGCCTTCCATGGCGAGGGTTTGACCAATCACGCCCCCGGCAAAGCGCGAGAAATGGGACCAATTGGTGCCGAACTGGAACTCCATGGGAATGCCCGTGACCACGCCGAGCACGAAGTTAATGCCAAAGATGCGTGCCCAAAACCGGGCCGCCTGGTTGTAGGTTTCGTCCTTGCGGCGCATCCCCAACGTCTTCAACACCACAATCAGCGGCGCAAGCCCCATGGTGAGTTGGGGAAACAAGTAATGAAAGGTGACGGTGAAGGCAAAGTGCAGGCGATGAACCAGTAGAGCGCTATCCATGGAGAAATCTCATTTGAGTGAGTAAAGAAATATCTCAAATCGACTAAGTAGCCGTCTGTGACGTTCGTCACAGGGTGCGCCGCTAGCGCGAAGCGCGGCGGCGGCGTTCCAGGTGTTCACGGCGAATCTCGCGGCGCTTGCCGGCTTCATCATAGCGGCGGCGCTGCTCGTCAGTTTCGGGAATAATGGCCGGAACCGAAATGTGACGTCCGCCCGCATCGACCGCGACAAAGGTGAGATAGGCAGAGCTAACGTGCTCACATTCATCTTGCAGAAAGTTTTCCACCCACACCTTCACCCCAACTTCCATGGAAGTGTTGAACACGCGGTTGACGGAGGAACGGAGGATCACCAGATCGCCCACATGGACCGGAACTAGAAAGTCGAGATGGTCGATGGAGGCGGTGAGGGCATAGTTGCGCGAGTGGCGATGCGCGGCCATGGCGCCGGCCAGGTCGATCCAGTGCATGAGGCGCCCGCCGAGGAGCGCGCCGAGCGGGTTGGTATCGTTGGGCAGGACAATCTCCGCCATCTCGGACTGGGAATCGCGGACAGAACGGGGCAGCAGGTGCAGCGCATCAGTCTGAGTCATGAATTGGCCCTCGAAGTGGGGTCCGCCGGAGCGGACCGGATTCTACGCAATAAATAAGATTCCAGATAACACTCCGCCATTCTCTGAATGTGGGCATCAGGATGAGGAGTCATCCATTTCTCCAGCAGCACGTCAAACTCCAGCATGCCGTGCCCCGCCGGCCGATGGCCGGACTCACAGACAAACCAGAGCAGCAGGCGGTTACCGCGACCATAGGCCACGGAAAAGCGGACGGCATCGCAGGAACGCTCCTGCGGCAGCCACGAACAGCCCGCTGCGTAACCAAGATTGCAAAATTGGCGAAGCTCGTGCTCAGGCGGTTCGGAACCTTCGTGGCCCGGGGCGGAACAGTGTCCCTGCCAGCCTGCCCCCAAGGGCAGGCGTGTCGGATGCAGCCAGCCTGCATCATCCAGCTTACGGGTCGGCACAAAGAATGGGCAGGCCACGAAGTATTTTCCTTAGGATGGGGCAATTGTATCAGGGAAGAAACGCGAGAGATGGTAGCGAGTCAAGTTCGGACCGGTGGGTTCTCGAGTGGGGAGCGAGCGGGCCTTCGACGCCACTACTTCCTAAAATGCGGCAGCACCGCCTCGCCAAACAACTTGGCCTGTCCGGTGCGGTCGTCTCCCCAAATTTCCAGCATGATGTGGGTGCATCCCGCGGCGCGGTATTGCTCAATGCGCTCGATACACTCCTCAGGAGTTCCAGCTATGGCGCAGACTTTTTTCAGGATGTCGTCGGTGACGGCTTTGGCGGCGGCTCTGCGTCCACCTTTTTCCATGGCATCGGCGACAGGGCGTAGTTCTTCAAAGGTGAGGTTGGCACAACGCAGCAGTTCGTCGGCTGAACCCTTGATGTTCTGCACCTTGTTGGCAAGATACATCGCTGCCTGCTCGCGCGCGCCTTCTTTACCCTGGGCGGAATCGCGGGCAATGCTGCCGACGATTACTGATCCCAGCGCCAGCTGCGATGCATCTTTGCCAACTTTGCGCGCGCCCTCTTCCATATTCTTGCGCGAGTAGCGGACGAACTCCGGCGTGGTGATGCTGGCAGTGAGAAGGCCGTCGCTGATGGAGCCGGCCATTTTCTGCATTACAGGGCCGGTGCCCGCAACATAGATCGGTGGAGTGTCGCGTGGGGTGTGAGCGTCGGCCTGCAACGCGGGAACGCTGGCCGCAAAAACCTTGCCCTGGTATTCGAAGGCATTGCCCGAAAGCACGCCACGGATGACTTCGATGCTTTCGCGCATCACCGTAGCCGGACCGACCTTTTCGCCTTCACCTTCGCCGATCTCTTTCATGAATATTTTGGACGCGCCGAGGCCGAGCAGGAAGCGTTCAGCGGCGAGATCCTGCATGACGCGGGCTTCCATCGCGATCTGCACGGGATGGCGAGTATAAGGCGAAATGATTCCCCAGCCCAGTTGAATGCGGCGGGTTTGGGCCGCCATCACGGCTAAAATGGCGGTCGAGGAGCGGGCTTCGAACCCATGCTTGCGCCACCAGGGGTAGGCCTCGGCGATCCAGAATGCGTCGAAACCTGCGTCCTCGCAGGCTTTCGCCATGGCGACGGTTTCGCGCACCGGTTCCATGCTGAGTTGCAGAACTCCGATGTTGAATGGAATCGACATAAATCGCTTTCAGCTCTTAGCTCTTAGCTTCTAGCTAGTCGGGATCTTTCCACGAATGCTCGAGGCCCTTGATCAGCGCCCACATCGTTCGGTTGAGCGGGGTGGGCACGCCAATCTTTTCACCCCACTGCACGATGGCGCCGTTCATGAAATCGACTTCCGTCTGACGCTTGGCGATGACATCTTGCAGCATACTCGCCCGGTGCTTTCCGGGGGCGTTCGCGCCCTTCTGCACCAGGGTACGGGGGTCGCCGTGAAGTGCAATGCCCAACTTTTTTGCGACGGCCTCGCCTTCCGCAATCAGATCGTTAAACAACTGACCGGTAGGCGCGAATCTGGTAGCAGCGCCGTGGTGAAGCAGCGTCAGGGCGCCTACGGGGTTCGTGGAGGCGTTGAAAATCAGCTTGGTCCACTGCGCTCCGCGGGCGTCTGGCAGAGCGATGGTATTCATTCCGGCGCGGGTGATGAGACCGGCAAGCTCTTCGACTTTGGCCATTGGAGTATTCGTGGGCTCGAACGGACCGATCCAGGTATCGCCTTTGATGTCGTACCCAATGTGTCCGGGGGCGATCGGGTGCCCAGCTGGGAAAGTGGTGCCGCGCATTACATACTTTACGTGCTCGGCGATGATTTCTTCGTTGCCGACTCCGTTCTGCACCGAGCAGACTGCGCTGTTCTCATCGAAAATGTGGGCGACTTGCGCGATTGCGGATCGCGTGTGGATTGCCTTGGTGGCCACGATGCCGTAATCGCAGCGGGGCAGGCTTTTGGGATCGCTGGTGGCGTGGAGCCGGGTGGTGAAATCGGCAGCGCCGGAGAGACGCAGTCCGTTGGCGCGAATGGCGTCGGTGTGCTCTTTCCAGACGTCATAGGCCCAGACTTCGGCTTCGCCGGCGTTGGCCAGATGGGCCGCGAACAGGCTGCCTACGGCTCCGCAACCGATGATGCAGATTTTCATTCAGACCATTTGTAAGAAATCAGTTCTCAGTTCCTCGTTCTCAGTTCTTCGCCGGTAAAGAACTTCCAGGGTACATCCGCCAGACACTCGCCTTCCGTCTTGCCGATGCGATAAGTGTCTTGAGTATAAAGACAAACTTTGCCGTCTTGATCCACTACTTGGGGATGGAGTGAAAAAATCATGTCCTCTTGCAGCGGCACATCGCTCTTAGCTCCGATGGCGGGATATTCCAGCATGGTTGCGCCAATGCTGTGGCCGGAGAGGTGGCCGAGGGCAAAACCGTACTTGGCGAAAGTATCGGCGACGGCGCGATGCACCGTGCTGGCAAGTTCTCCGGCGCGCATCAGCTTACGGGCTGATTCGAGCGCGTGAGGATAGGCTTCCGCCATGGCTTGAGTTCGCGCACTCAATTTGCCGCGAATGAGCGGACGCGAAAATTCCACCCAGTAGCCACCGGCGCCAGTGATCTCGAGTGAGTAGAGCAGCAGGTCGTCGGCGGCGACGATGCGATGTCCGGGCACTTTGAAAGACGCTTCGGCCTCGCCGTGGGTACCCGAGAGCAGAATATTCATCATGCGAGGACCAGCGCCGCGGGCGAAAAATCTTTCCACCGCGGGAGCCATGATTTCGGCTTCGGTCTTGCCCGGTTCGTAAGCCGCGACCAGCGCCCAGAAACCGTCCACAATGATGTCCATGGCGTCGCGTATTTCGGCCAGTTCTTCTTCGCTCTTGACCGCGCGGGCCATGTCAAATTGATAGTCGAACGGCACCAACTCGAGCGGAGCATTCGCGAGTTCGCGGTAGTCGCGAACCGCCATCACGAAATTCATGCCGTACACGCCGATCCTCTTCCAGCCGCGCTCGCGGGCGCGATCGCGAATCGACTGACCGGGAACATCCGGCCAGACGTGATCTTTTACCCAGGGCTTCTTTTTGTCGCCAATCCAGCGGGCCTCGCGGGGAAAGACCAGTGTGGGTTCGCCTGAGAGCGGCAACACCACATACACGTAACGGTGGACGATCTCGAATCCTGAGACATAGAGGACAGCGCCCTCGAAGCCGGCGTACTGATTGCCACAGACAATAAGAGCGTCGAGGTTCTCGCGCTCCATTGCGGCACGAAGATTCTTATAGCGGCGTTCGATTTCCTGCTGGCTTGGCAATGCGTCCTCAGACTAGCTGCTTAGGATTGCACACCGCAGAGTTCGGCGGCAACCAATGCGTAAATTTTGGTGATCTCCACCAGCGTCTTGATTTCGACTTTTTCGCCTTCTTGGTCCCGCGGTCCGCTGGAAGGTCCGTAGTTTACGGTTTCAATGCCGTAGCGGCTGAGCACACTGGCATCGGAGCACCAGGTGACCACTTCGCGGTCTGGGCGCTTGCCCATAATTTGCTCGTGGCTGGCGTCGATGGCTTTGGTCATCTCGTGCTCTTCGCTGATGCGCGCGCCAGGAACAGAAACATAGGTTTCGAATTCCAGGCCCCAGTCGGGATGCTGTTTCTCCAACTCGAAAAACATCTGCTGGATATTTCTCCGGGCGTCGTTCATGGGGATGGTGGGCGGCACGCGAACATCCAAAAACAAGTCAGTTTTTTCGGGTGTGCGGCTGGCGCGCCAGGCGTGGCCGCCGCGAATTCCGCCCAAATTGACCAATGCTTTCTTTCCCCCGTGCGCGGCATTCTTTTCCCAGTTTGCGATCCATTTCAGAATCGTTTCCATCAACTGGTGCATGCGGCGGATGGAATTCATCTCCTCGCGGCCTTCGCAGAAAGCAGTGTGAACGTAGATGCCGGTGCAGGAAATGCGCGCCCACATGGATCCAAAGTGCTCAAGCACCACGTGCATGTCGGTGGGCTCGCCGAGAATACACATGTCCGGCAGGACACCGTGATTTACCAGATAATGCGTGCCGAATCCATAACCGCGGTATTCTTTGCCTTTGAAATCGCCCCACTGGGTCTTTTCAATTTCCCCGGCGACGGCGGCAATGATGACGTCGCCCTTCAGTTTTACTCCGGCACGTTGCAGCGCTTTCACAGCGTGGGTGTAGCAGACCAACGCGCCCTTCATGTTGTAAATGCCCAGGCCGTAGAGGAAGCCGTTCTTGACCACAGCACTGGGTTTGTAACCGATGCCGGTGAGAAAATCTTCGCGGCCGGTGTTGGAGGTGTCCATGTGGCCGTTGAACATCAGGTTCTTGCCGCCGCCAGAACCGGTCCATCGGCCAACCACGTTGGCGCGGCCCTCCTCCACTTCTTGCCAGGTAACATTCAGGCCCAATTGCCGGAGCGCGGATTGCATGTATTCCGCCATGTACAACTCTTCCCCGGTTGGGCTGGGGATGTTGACCACGTCGCTGGCCATGGCGACGATCTCGTCCTCGCGCACTTCGGCGATGATCCGGGAGATCAGTTGGGGATCGAGTTTGGAGTTTGCTTTGGGCACAATTCTCACCGTGCCAGCCGGAAATCATCCGGATAGCTGCACAGCTTTTCACTCCCCTGATCGGTGATTAAGAAATCATCTTCCAGGCGGAGGCCGCCTCCGCCATCCCAATAAATACCCGGCTCAATGGCCAGCACCATGTTCTTTTTCATGGTACCGCCTCCGGCCTGATGCGCATAGGGCGGCTCGTGGGCACGCGCGCCGACTCCGTGGCAGATGGGATGCGACGGTTGGCCAGGGTATCCGCCTTCAGCAATGCGAGCGCGCACCAGGCGATCGAGTTCGGGAAAGCTGGCGCCGTCGCGCGCGAAACCAATCGCCTCATGGAAAACTTTCAGCAGCAGATCCAGCAGCTTCTGATACGGAGACGTCAGCTCGCCGGGGCAAGCATTCTTGGTCAGGTCGGTCCAGTAGCCGTCCACACATACCCAGATCTCGAACAACGTGGGCTCATTCTTTTGGATCGGGCGGTCCCCGGTCGCGGTAAAAGTCGCAATTCCCTTCCCCGACCACACCAGAGTAAACGCACGTGCCATTTCGACTTTGCCTTTGTAGCCAACGCCCAGCCCATGCACGAAACTCTCGTACATACCTCCAACTTCACTTTCCTTCATGCCGGGACGCATGTGTTCGCGAGTGTATTCCATAGCCAGCGCCGCCAGTTCGTTGGCCAGCCGCATGCGCTCAATCTCCTGCGGAGTTTTGATGGCGCGGGCTTCATTGAGCAGCGGCGTTGCGTCAACCACCTGCCCACCGACTTCGCCGAAGGCATCGAAGAACATTTGTGTTGGCGTGGTAGGTTCGCCCACCATGCGATCGGCGGATTGGGTCCCCATATTGAGTTCGATTGCGACTTTGTCGGTGAGGCTGCGCTCTTGGAGGACATCCAGCGCAATATCCAGCGCACGATACTGGGGCGGGCGGGGATCGCTGGGGTGATAGCCTTTGAATAGCCGGATGTCTTTCGTCCAGGAGTTGCGCTGAGCATCGGCGAGCTGGGGCTCGAGAGCAATCAGCGTAGGCTCACCTTCGCGGGGAAAGACGGCGATGTCGTAGCCCTTCATGCACCAGTAATTGGTGAGGTAGAGGAGATTATCGGGGGCCCGCACCACCAGCGCGGAGAGCTCCTGATCCTTCATCAGAGAGCGCACTCGGTCCAACTTAGATTGATCAATAGGCCAGGACATGGTCAGTGTGAAGTGCCTTTGCTGTGTGTAGCGACCGCACGGTTCTCATCTTTGAAATTCCACGACGCCTGTTTTCCTTTGATTAAGCGGTACACCGTGGTATGCAGCGGCGCCGGGACTCCACAGCGTTGCGCCTCGCGTGCGATAGCGCCGCTGAGGAAGTCCACCTCCGTCGGCAAATGATGACGCACGTCGTAAAGCATGGAAGGAGGGTGGTTGGTCATGGCGCCGATTTTGTTCATCTCCCAAGGATCCTCGGTCAATTTAACCCCAACCGCATCCGCCACGCCCTTGCCTTCGTCGATCAACTCATGCAACAGGTGACCGAGACTGGAAACCTTCGATTCATCCGCGAAATGCGGCGAGTGCGGAAGTCCGGTCAGCGCCGACGCCCCGTTTACTGAGGCGTTGAAGATCAGTTTCGACCACTGCGCTGGGCGGGCATCCGGCAGCGCCTCGGCCTTGAGGCCAGCGGCTTTCATCAGTTCGGCAATCTCCTTCACGACCGCGAATGGTGTGTGGCGCGCTTCAAACGGACCGATCCAGGTAGCGGTGTCGAGTTCCATCTGCACGTGGGTGTCACTGTGTTTGGTCCCGCTCATAAAAGTTGTTCCGCGAATTACTTGACCGCGCGTGTGGGCAGCGATGATCTCTTCGCTACCCAAGCCATTCTGCGCCGATAGCACCGCGCCATGATCGAAACGGGAACCGACAAGCGTCATCGATTCCGCGACCTGCGTGGCTTTAGTGGCGACGATGGCGAGGTCACACTCGGGAAGCTCATCAGGGTTCGTCGTAGCCTTCAGCGGTACATGAAATTCATGCTTGCCGGAAACTTGCAGTCCATCATGATTCAGCGCCCGGGCATGGTCTTCGCGCCGAACGAACGCCCAGACTTCCGCCACACGCGCCAGATGCGCGGCGTACAGACTTCCGATGGCCCCGCAGCCGACAATGCAGACTCGCTTCATGCGCCTTAAAACTCAACCCAAAACCTGCGGGCGAGGGCGCCCGCACCACACACGCCTAACACTTCTCCACTTTCACGAGCTTGTCGATCTGACTGATCTCTTTCGCCACCAGCGCTCGGAACAGACTGTCCGCATTGTTGAAGGAATCGTCGATGAAGACCCCCTCCGCGAACAGCGCGTCCTGTAACGCCGCCGAAATCGTGTGCACCGGCGCGGCGCCGCCTTCGCCCATGCCTTTCGCGCCACTGTAGCTGTGCGGCGAGGGGGTAGAGATATGGCCATACTTTACCTTGGGCATATTCATGGCGGTGATGGGTATGTAGTCACTGAAGGTGCTGGTAAGCATGTTGCCGACAGCGTCATACACACAAGTTTCCATGAGCGCCGCGCCGATTCCGTGGGCGGTCGCGCCGTAGACCTGGCCTTCCACGATAGGCGGATTGATGACGGTGCCGCAGTCATCGATGGCAACGTAGTCAAGAATCCTGGGAATGAAGGTGTCGCGCTCGACCTCGACCACCGCGATATGCAGCTGCGACGCATACGTCATGGTGAGATTGCCGTATTTCTTCTGCTTGTCGGGAACCTTAAATGGCGCACGCCAAATGTAACGGCAGTTGAGCGTGAGCTGGTAAAGCTCCTCGGGCAGCACCGCGCTGTTGGCGTTGACCAGGTTGGCCAGGCCCCAATAGTTGATCGACTTGCCGGTGCTCTTGGCACTCAGCTCCGGCCCTTGCGCGCCGGTGCCGAACTCGACATCGTCTTCTGTGGCTTGCAGCACAAATGCGCCGAGACGCTTCATCTCAGCCTTCAATTTCTGAGCTGCGCCATGGACGGCCGAAAGTCCGGAGACGGCGAACTGACTGGCATAGGTCCCGGAAAATCCGGTGTGCACGTTGCGTTCGGTATCGAAGCCGGTGCGTACCGTGACCATGTCGGGATGAATGCTCAACACATCGGCGACCACCTGGGCGGCAGTGGTTTCGTGTCCCTGACCTTGCGGGCAGGAGCCGACCGAGACTACGACTTCGCCGTAGATATCGAGTTTGCAGTTCGCGCCCTGCGAATTACCGGAGTAAGGCAGACCGGGAT
>JBAWFN010000060.1:0-2011 GCA_049591935.1 Terriglobales bacterium
GATTAGACGGCGGAGCAGAAAGCGGACTATTCTTTTCAGTGTAGGCTTGAGTGGAAAGCGAGTTTGGTGTCGTGCGGTCCATTTAACTACTCGATCGAGAATGGACGAACCCAATGTCAAATCTCATCGCCAAAAAAGGTGTGATCGGAATTCTGACCGGGGGTGGGGATGTACCTGGCTTGAACCCCGCCATCCGTGCCGTGACCATCCGGGCGGTTCGAGAAGGCTACCAGGTGATCGGCCTGCGTCGGGGATGGGCAGGGCTGGTCGACATGGTGCGCGAAAAGGACTATGACAACAGCGACAACTTCCAAATGCTGTCGGAGGAAATCGTTAACCGCGCCGGCCGCACCGGCGGAACCTTCCTGCACAGTTCCCGCACCAACCCCAGTAAGGTGAAGAAGTCAGCGGTTCCGGCGCATCTGAAGGAAACGTATACGGCTGAGAGGAACGACCTGACTTCAGAAGTGCTCAAGAATCTCGATTGGCTGGGCATCGACTTCTTGATTCCCATTGGGGGTGACGACACTCTCAGCTACGGAGTCCGCCTGGTCCAGGAAAATGTGCGCGTGGTCGCCATTCCCAAGACGATGGACAACGATGTTCCGGGAACCGATTACTGCATTGGGTTCAGCACCTGCATTACCCGTACCATCCAGATGACCAATAGCCTGCGCACCTCTGCGGGCTCGCACGAACGCTTTCTGGTGATCGAGGTATTCGGACGCTATGCCGGGTTCACCGCCATGCTGCCAACCATGGCGGGGGCGGCAAACCGCTGCGTCATCCCGGAGCATAGATTCGACATTGAGCAACTCACGGAGTTGCTGGTGGCCGATCGCCGCAAGAATCCCAGCAGGTATTCCGTGGTGTTGGTTTCAGAAGGAGCGATGTTCGCCGGCGGAGAAATGGTGTTCGAAAGTCACACCACAGATGCTTTCGGCCACAAGAAACTGGGCGGAATCGGCGATCTGGTCTCTGACAAATTGCAGGAGCTTTCGCCCAAGTACAATCGCGGCACCACCGTAGACGTCCTCAACCAGAAGCTGGGCTATCTCGTCCGCTGCGGGGATCCGGACGCGATTGACTCCGTCGTACCCATGGCCTATGGCAATCTTGCTCTCGACTTGATCCTCCGCAAGGTCCACGGCAGGCTGGTGGTGCTGAAGAATGGCCGTTACGACAACATGGACATTGAGGTCGTGACCGCCACAAAAAAAGTGGTCAATGTGAAGGAGCATTACAACACCGAACGCCTGCGGCCGTACTACAAGAGTTTCGAGATGAAACCGCTGTTTTTCATGACCAGCGAGATGGAATAGGCCAGGGCCGAGTCAGCGCGAAGAGACCTGCGTCCGGCGAACCTGCGATGGCGCATGGTAAACTAACCAAAACCAACGCCGGAGAGGTGGCAGAGTGGCCGAATGCGGCGGTTTGCTAAATATCCTTCCTTCGCAGCTTCCACAATAATCCAAGGAGTTGCACAGGTAGCCCAGTGTCCGCTATGGGCGCTTTTGGGCAGCCTGACTGGGAATACACAATCGGAATACACAACGCTTTCCGCGCTACGAGTTACGACGGAGGCGGGCTTATGTCGTCTCTTTGCCCGTAGTCATGCGGCTTCCCACAGCTTGGGCACGGTAGCTTCCCGTGCTTCGCCTTCCAGTCGTCACGGGATACCTTGAAACGCTTCCCGCAAGACTGACAGTTAAACTCCATCGGTTTAGCCAATGGCTGCTCATCGTCCTCATCCATCAGGTCAGGCATTCCTATTTCTTCTTCCCGTTGCGCTTTCGCAGCATCTTGAACAGCCGCTTCTCTTCGTCTCGGGTCAGCGTCACATCAATGTGCAGGCGGTTGCTGTGCTTTCCGGCGTGCACGGACACTCTCGCATCCGTGACCTTGATGTGTCGCGGCGGTTTCTTCGGAGGGCGTGCTGTCATGCTAGCCTCTTCGTGAAAGTTGTTCCGATGGGCCATGAGACTTCGTTTGGGTGTCTACAATCAGGGTC
>JBAWFN010000061.1:0-3226 GCA_049591935.1 Terriglobales bacterium
GATATCTGCGCGCCATCGAGGCCGCCGGCGTGCGCGTGCTCAGCAACGAAAAAGTGGAAGTCGACGGCATGCAGATCATCGGCGTGCCCTATCGCAACGCCACCCGCGACGCTCATCTCACCTCGGCGCTGAAAGGGGTCGGTCTGGATCGCGACCGCGCCAGCATCCTATTGGTTCACGCCCCCGACCATCCCGAAGCCGCCGAGGCCGCAGGCGTTTCACTCCAGCTCTCCGGCCACACTCATCTTGGTCAGTTCATCCCCTGGAGTTGGATGGCGAGGCGAATCTACCGCCAGTTCGTTTATGGGTTAAGTCGCATCGGAAAAATGCAGGTCTTCACTTCGAGCGGCGCCGGCACCTGGGGACCGCCTCTGCGGTTGGGATCGAATCCCGAAATCGTCGTGCTGCAATTCGAGTAAGGTTTATTGTTCCGCACCCACGCCAGCCACCTGCAGCCTCGCCTCAAAAAACTCCTCCACCCGCCCCAAAATCTCCACCGCACTCTTCGACTCATAGATCGCCTTACGCAACCCCGCCCCGCCCGGCACGCCATGCGTGAACCACGAAGCAAACTGCTTCATCTTGCCCACCGCATCCGGCAGCTCTTCCTCAATCAGCATGCTGAAATAAGTCCGAATCATCTGATAGCGATCGCCCTCGCTGGGCTCGTCGTATCGTCCGTCCGCGCAATACTGCTCAATCTGCCGGAAGATCCACGGATTCGACGGCGCCGTCCGCCCAATCATCACCGCATCGCATCCCGTCTGCCCCACCATCGCACAGGCATCCTCCGGCGTGCGGATGTCCCCGTTTCCAATCACCGGAATCTTCACCGCGTCCTTCACCGCCGCAATCCAATCCCAGCGCGCCTGGCCGCTGTAACCCTGTTCTCGCGTGCGAGCATGCAGCGCCACTGCGCACAGGCCGCACTCTTCAGCCAGCTTGGCCAACTCGACGCAAACAATCTCCTCGTCATTCCATCCCGCGCGAAATTTCACCGTGAAAGGAATCGTCACCGCCCCGCGCACCGCTTCAAAAATCCGCCCAATCGCCGGCAAATCCCGCAGCAGTCCCGAGCCACCATTGCACTTCACCACTTTCTTCGCCGGACACCCCAGGTTCAAATCCACCACATCGAATCCCAAACCCTCCACGATCCGAGCCGCCTCCGCCATCACCTTGGGATCACTCCCAAAAAGCTGCGCCGAAATAGGATGTTCGTCCTCGTAGAAATGCAGATACCGCTTGGCCTTCTGATCCTTAGCCCGGAGCACGCCGTCGGCCGAAGTGAACTCGGTCATGATCAACCCGCACCCACCCAGGTTCCGAATAAACCGGCGAAACACGGTATCCGTGACGCCAGCCATGGGAGCCAGAACAGTCGCCGGGGAGATACGAACCGAGCCAATGAGCAGGCTGCCAGGAACAGCAACCGCCCGTGTCGCGCGGGCACCCTCACCCGCGATTTCGCCCGAAGTGTCCCAGAACTTGCGCACCCGTCAATTCTACCGGACTCCCAAAACAAAAGAGCCTCCAAAAGGAGGCTCTTAAATCCGTGCTGATCCGTGCAAATCCGTGGCCGAGCCTTACTTCTTAACCGTTTCCACCTTGGCATACTTACGCCGGAAGCGCTCCACTCGGCCGGCGGTATCCAGCAGCTTCTGCTTGCCAGTAAAGAACGGATGGCAATTCGAGCAGATTTCTACGTGGATGTCGCCGCGATGGGTCGATCGCGTGGCAAAACTGTGACCGCACGCGCACAAAACCCGGATGTCGTTGTAAGCGGGATGGATGGCTGTTTTCATGGTTTCCTGACCTCTATCGAAGCCATTTGATTCTAAAGGATACCCCAAGGATTCAGCAACCCGCCAAGCCCCATATGTAAATGCTCCAAGATAATGTCACCCCATAACTGCAACGAGATTCTGTCACCCTCGAAGGATGGTGACGATGAGTCAGAAAGAGTTCCAACGGGTGAAAGTGATTGAGAATGCAGCGGGCGGGAGGCTGAGCGTACGCGAAGCCTCCCGTCTGCTGCAACTGAGTGAACGCCAGGTGCAGCGCCTCAAGCGCCGTTATCGGCCCGATTCCCTTGGCTGGGTGCAGCACGGCAATCGCGGGCGCCCCATGCCCTGGGCCTTACCTTTTCCCCAGAAGCAGTTGATTTTGATCTTGGCTCGCGGCAAGTACCAGGGCTTCAACGACTCTCATCTGGCGGAAAAACTACGGACCGAAGAAAATCTCATCGTCAGCCGCGAGACCGTGCGCCGCCTCTTGCGCGCCGCCAAACTGGCTTCCCCGCAGAAACGCCGGCCGCGCCAGTATCGCTCCCGCCGCCCGCCCCGCCCGCGTTTCGGCATGATGGCATTGACCGATGCCAGCCGTCACGACTGGCTCGAAGGCCGCGGTCCGGTGCTCACTCTCATCGGCTTTCAGGACGACGCCACCGGCCAGATCCTGGCCGCTCACTTTCAGCTCGAAGCCGAAAACACCCTGGGCTATCTCCGCGCTCTGCACTCCATGATCGCTACCCACGGCGTTCCGCTCAGCCTCTACCGCGACCGCCATTCCATCTTTCAGCGCAACGACCCCCACTGGACGCTCGCCGAACAACTCGCCGGAAAACAAGCTCCCACCCAACTCGGACGCGCGCTTGAAGCCCTCGGCATCGAGCAGATCCCCGCCTACTCTCCCCAAGCCAAGGGTCGCATCGAACGCGCCTGGCGCACCTTCCAGGACCGCTTGGTCAGCGAACTTCGTCTCGCACAAGCCGTTACTCTGGCCGAAGCCAACCCTGTGCTCACCCGCTTCTGCGCTGATTACAACCAGCGCTTCGCCCGTCCCGCCGCCGATTCGGCGCGCGACTTCCGCTCCTTGCCGCGCCGCTTCGATCTCGCCCGCTGCCTCAGCCTGCACTATCGACGCGTCGTCGCCGGCGATCACACCGTCACCTTGGGCGCGAACTCCATCGCCCTGCCTCCCTTGCCCGGCGCCCGCGGCTATGCCGGAGAAACCGTCGAACTCGCGCATCACTTGGATGGCCGGCTGCATGTCTATCGCGGCCATCAGCTTCTTCTCACCCTGTCGCTGCCGCTTGAAGAACACGCCGAACGCCGTCCCAAGCGCTTGACCTCGGCGCAGAAAAGAAAAACCCCGATTCCGCGTATCTACAACCTCTCCGGCCGCCCGGCTTTAGCGGCCGTTACTTAATCGACAGGGGGTGACA
>JBAWFN010000062.1:0-7999 GCA_049591935.1 Terriglobales bacterium
CTGCGAAAGCAAGCACTATGACTTTGAACATGTTTTTTTCCTTTCGTTCGGAGTTTCAACCTGAACAACTGGGGGCCAGAATAATACCAAGGATCAGGTACCGGCAAGTCGGCTGGCAGGAACTGATCTCGCACTTGGCGTCGATCCTGGGCGGATTACGCGCAACCCGGAAGTTATTCCGGGACAGGAGCCGGCTCCCAGGAAACGCGCGTAGAGCACTCCCACTGGAATGGCCGGAGCGACGCAGCCAGCGTAATCACACTCGCCAAAAACGGATCAGACGCTACATCCCCGCATCCTGACTGAACCCGCTGCCTGGGGCCGCGTTATATACCTTGACACGTATATACTCTATTGGTTATATTACGAGCGTGGAATCCGTATTCGAAATTATTGCGGAGCCGAACCGCCGCGCCATATTGAGCCTGCTGGTTTCGTCCGAGCAGTCGGTGGGAGAGATCGAGCGTCAGCTTCATATGCCGCAGCCGTCCGTCTCCAAGCACCTGCGCGTGCTGCGCGACGCCGGTTTCGTGGAATCCACGGTGGACGCACAGCGCCGTCTCTACCGGCTGAAGCCAGGACCACTGCAAGAGGTGGATGCCTGGCTGGCTCAGTTTCGCCGGTTCTGGTCGGCTCACGTCGACGCTCTCGAACGCCACCTCGACCGCATGGACCGTTTTCCCCCTAAAGAACCAACGTCAACCAAAACGAAGAAGACGAGGCGGCCGAAACCGCGAACTGATAAAGGAGGAACGAAATGAAAATCAAAGTGACCAGCTTATACGTGGACAACCAGGACAAGGCCCTGCGCTTCTATACCGAAGTGCTGGGCTTCGTGAAGAAGGCCGATTTCAGTCAGGGCCCATATCGCTGGCTGACCGTGGCCTCACCCGAGGAGCCGGACGGCACTGAGCTGCAGCTGGCGTTGAACAACAACCCCGCGGGCAAAACGTATCAGCAGGCGATGTTTCAACAGGGCCAGCCCGCGGCCATGTTCTTCACCGACGACGTCAAGGGAGACTACGAGCGGATGAAGGCCTGCGGCGCCGAATTCCCGATGCCGCCCACCAACGTGCCCGGGTCGACCATTGCCAGGCTGAACGACACCTGCGGCAACCTCATCCAACTCACTCAGCTGGCACGCTGGGAAAGCTAAGGAGAAGAAGATGCTCGATCGTGAGCAGTACATACCGGGTCCGGCCAGAGGGGCGCAACTACGAAAAGAGGGAGAGAAGTGGACGCTCATTCTTGTCCGGGAACTGCGCCACTCGCCGGACAAAGTCTGGGAGGCACTAACCGACCCGGCGCAGCTGCGCGAGTGGGCCCCGTTCGACGCCGATGGGAGCCTGGGTACGGTTGGAGCGACGGTGAAGCTCACCACCGTGGGAGCGCCCGAGTTGCGTGTTAGCGAAACCACCGTGACGCGAGCCGACGCTCCCGAGTTGCTTGAGTACAAATGGGGTGGCTTCGATATGCGGTGGGAACTCGAAGCCTTTGGTGGCGGCACGCGGCTGACGCTGTGGACCAACATCGGTCACCGCTTCGTCTCCATGGGCGCTGCCGGGTGGCACATTTGTTTCGATGTTCTCGATCGGCTCCTGAGCGGAACTCCCATCGGCCGCATGGTTGGCCCCGACGCCATGAAGTTCGGCGGCTGGCAGGGGCTGAACGCCGAGTACGCCAAGCAGTTCGGTATCGAAGCGCCTAACTGGCCGCCTAAGGCGGCTCAAAAATCGTGAATCGAGGAGGATCGCACCAATGATGAAAGAGACCACCAAACGTTCTATTTTTCGCTGGATACACATCCTCTGTGGCATTCCGATACTCGGTTACATTTATGATTCGCCTTCGGACACTCACAACTATGCCACCAGTGTCAGGTATGTCTTTCTCCCCGTACTGCTCCTTTCGGGGCTTTGGATGTGGAAAGGCCATGCAGTGCGACAACTGATTTGGAAAAGCTCGGCCAGACAGGGTGCTCGGGTTTCCAAGTCAGCGCGCGGCGCTTAACCTGGGGTAAGATCACTTTCTTCGGAGTATCAAGCCATGAACAGAATGAATCCCAAGGTGGATGGACTCTTAAAAAAAGCCAAGAAGTGGCAGGAAGAATTTGAAACATTGAGAGAGATCGTTCTTGACTCTCCGCTGACCGAGGAGGTGAAGTGGGGCCAGGCTTGTTACACCTCTGATGCAAGAAACGTGGTCTTAATCCATGGATTCAAAGAATACTGTGCGCTTCTATTCTTCAAAGGCGCCTTGTTGAAAGATCCCAAGGCGATTCTCATCCAGCAAACCGAGAATGTGCAGTCAGCGCGCCAGATTCGCTTCACCAACGTTCGAGAAATCGTTGCGATGAAACTCATCTTGAAAGCCTATATCCACGAAGCCATCCAAGTGGAAAAGGCGGGTTTGAAGGTGAAGCTCAAAAAAACTTCTGACGTCAAGGTTCCGGAAGAGTTTCAAAAGAAATTGGGCAAAAACCCAGCGCTGAAAAAGGCCTTTGCTGCACTGACCCCGGGACGGCAAAGAGGATACCTTTTTTATTTCTCTGCCGCCAAACAATCCAAAACGCGGGATGCGAGGATCGAGAAATGTATGCCGCAAATTCTCATGGGCAAGGGAGTGGATGATTAGCGGGCCCGCTATCGGGAAACTCGGCGGCGCCCTCTTTTGTGATCGCTCGCTTTGACACAGCCTCCCCGCTGATGCTTGCATTTGGTGCCTGCACTGCCTATAATATATGCATGCAGTATACCATCCGCAAGATACCGGGAACCTTGGACCAAGCTCTTCGCAGGGCTGCGCGGGAGCGAGGCAAGAGCTTGAATGAAGTAGCCATTGAAGCCCTGGCCCGGGGCGCTGGCATTGCTGGGGAGCGCAGCCCGCAACGCGACCTCGGCGACATCGCGGGCAGCTGGCGGAAAGACGCCGCTTTCGATCGCGCATTGGCCGCGCAGGATACGATCGATGAAGAGATGTGGCGGTGAAGCTGGCGCTCGACACGAATCGCTATACCGACCTGTGCCGGGGCGATGTGTCGGTCGTTGAAACCATCGAACTCGCCGAGGAAGTCTGGCTGCCCTTCATCGTGCTTGGAGAATTGCGGGCCGGATTTGCTGTGGGCAGTCAAGGACCGCGCAACGAAGCCGTCCTGCGCCGCTTTCTGCTGAAACCAGGCATTAATGTGCTCTATGCCGACGAACAGACCACGCATCACTACGGCGCTGTTTACCGCCAACTGCGGAAGCAAGGCACGCCCATCCCGACCAACGATATGTGGATCGCGGCCCTCGTCCTGCAACATTCGCTCATTCTGTTCGCCCGCGACGCCCATTTTGACGCCCTGCCCCAGCTACCGCGAGCCTAGGGCCATGTCTGGCAACGAGCCGGGTTTTTTCAAAAGATAAAGACTATCGATTCGCGATTCTGGGCGTTCGCAGGTAACAGCCTCCTACAAACCAAAGAAGCGGTGTACGGCTAGCCGTGACCGGTTCCGGTTCTATGACAGTCAATGACCATGAACTCAGTCCATGTGTTTCTGTCGTCGGATTTTTCCCCAAGCCATGTAAAGTGCATGCCAGAGATGCTTGTATACGTCGCCCGCGTGTATGCCCACCGCGCTGCTGGATCTTTGAAGATATAGCTGACCGAGTGGTCATCGAAGTGCGCGCCTCCGAACTCTGGCGACGTAAGATCAATCCACGTTCCATCCAAAGCATTTAGCCATTTGATATTCCAGAGTTGCCTGGCAGAGTCATAGACACGGAAATTCATGCCGAGAACGATCACGTCTCCGGACGAGTTCGTCATGCGGTATTCGTCTGCAATGGCGTAACCGTCGAGGATGGAGCGGCCCTCCCAAGTCCCCTCGAACTCTTGCCATCCTCCACTGCCCGACTGAAATTTCGCATGGAACCGCCATTTGCCAATGAGGAAAGCAAAACGAGAGAGCGCGGCGGGCGCCTTGGGGTTGAGTTTGCCGCTGCTGTGATCGATCTTCTCCATAAAGTGACTCTCCATGGGTAGGCAGATGGGAAGTTCCCCGCTGAGTCATGGCACAGACTGCCGCCACCAGACCCAGTCTGCGCTCAAAGAGGAATCGATTTCATGTCGGCATTCTACCCCGCGGAGGCCCCTGTGCTAACGTGGCTATCGGTACGCCAACGAGAATAGGGTTAGGTCGATGCTACGCAAACTGGGCCTCGCGATTTCGTATTTCATCGCAAGCGTTTACATGTTGTCGATTCTGCTGCCTTCTGTTTACTGTTTCCGGCATGGCTGCAAGGGGCCGGGTGAGTTGGATGCTTTTATGCCCGCCTTCTTGCTCATTCCGTTTGGCGGAATGGCCACGGCTTTCTGCTTGCGCAATGCCATACAACACATCAGAGAAAAACCATCAGGGTCTTGGGCTTTCTGGCCTCTGGCGATGATTTTCGCGATTGTTCTCCTGTGTACACTTGCTTTTATCGCGTGGGTAATTTATCAGACTGCGTTTCATCGGTAAGGACAGGTTGCCGACAGCGTCCCGAGCTGCTATCGAAGCAGGAGGAGCGCCTCTATCATTCCGCGGTCTGAGCACAACGAATCGATGAGATAACCGTAGCTGGCTGAACCTGTCACGCTACCAATCGACTGTCTTTGTCCCAGCCTCCGAGCTTGAGTGCGACTGCCATACAGGCATCGCGCAGCTCATCGGCCAGAGCGGTGTCGGCAATGGAGCGGGCCAGCACCATGCCGCCAACGCACAAAGCCGCGATGGCGCGCGCCCGGGCGTGGGGCGGCCGGTCCTTATCTGACAAGCTGCGTTCCAGAACATCGACCATGGCCCGGAACACGGTCTCGAAGGCGCGCTTTGCGCTCTTGCCGCAACGCGCGATGTCCCCCGGCAACGCCACCATGGGACAGGAGTTCTCGACGTCGTCGAAATGCTGGCGGGACAAATAGGCACGAACCACTTGTGGGCCCACATCCGCCGATGACAGATCCACGTGCACTCCCTCCCAACAACTCTTCCATTCCGGATCGGTGAGAAAGCAACCCAACACCTCCGCATACAGATCGCTTTTGCTCTTGAAATAGCTATAAAATCCGCCGTGAGTAAGACCGGCGCCTTCCATGATCTGGCTGACAGAGACATTCTCGAAGCCGTGCCGATTGAACAGCCGGCGCGCGCTGTTGACGATTTTCTTTCTTACGTCGGTGCGGTGACCAGCGGGATAAGGCATGATGCTTCTCCTTGAATCGTGGTGGGCTGCAAGTATGGCTCGAATGGCCCAGGTTGCCTGGCAAAACATTATCTTGAACATATTTTGGCGCCATGCTCCTATGGGGACGCCGGGGTTAGTTTCGGCCAATCGACGAATGCGGGAGGAAGTCATGAGCGACAGAAAGAAGATGGGAGTGCTGGCGGACGCGCCTACTCGACGGCAGGTGATCGGCGGCGGCGCGGTTGCTTTTGCGTGCTTAGCCCTGGGGGCCGTCCGGGCTGGAGCGCAGCAGACAATGACCGAAACGCCGAGCACCGGTGCGGACAAAACACGGACCTACCTCCACCAGGAAGTTAATTTCAAAGCCGATCCCCATCGCATCTACGACATTCTGCTGGATTCCAAGAAGTTCAGCGCGTTCTCCGGTGAGCCGGCGACGATCAGCCCAGAAGCCGGCGGCGCTTTTGCATTGTTCAAAGGAGTAATCGTGGGACGAAACATCGAACTCGTCCCCGACCGGCGAATCGTGCAGGCGTGGCGTCCTGCCTACTGGGAGCCAGGGGTATATTCACTGGTCAAGTTTGAACTCCAGCCGCAGGATTCGCAGACCCGTGTGATTTTGGATCACACCGGCTTTCCCGAAGGCCATTTCGCATCCCTAAGCTCGGGATGGAAAGAACACTATTGGGAGCGCCTGACCAAGTACTTGGCCATGGCCTAGCGAATCCACGCTGCGTCGAGTTACCGGCGCTCGTCCGGGTTCCGTCGCGTCAGGACGGACGTATTCCCGGAGTGCGGGAATCGGTCAGGCTGGCGCGGATCACGTCCAGCAATTCGGCGTTGTCGACCGGCTTCTGAAAAAAAGCGGCGGCGCCGCCTTTCAAGGCGCGCTCTTCATTGTTCTGTGGATCCCGCGCCGTCAACACCACCACCGGAATACCGGCCAAGGTATCGATGTTCTGCAGACGGTCCAGCACCACAAAGCCGTCCCCGGCGGGCAAGCCGAGATCAAGCACGATGAGGTCGGGATGCTCTTTCTGGGCGACCGCGATGGCGCTATAACCATCCGGGGCATGGACGGTGTCATAGTTATTGGCACGCAGACGCAGCCGCAGGGCGCGCCGCAGGTCGGGATCATCGTCAACAATCAGGATTTTTGGTTTGGACATTGGGAACTCTCCTTTTAATGGTTGGATTGAACTTTCCGGCTGGAATGGGAAGCTGCGTGGCCGTCGCCGGGCTGGGCCGTCTCCGGCACCATGCTGGCCATGATGATTTCGGTGACGCGGTCGGCGACGGTCTGGACTTGCTTGTCCAAAGAGGTATCCGGCGGCGGCGCGGTGAAGTCGACGGGCACGGCAGAGATCACCAAACTGGCGCCGGCCTTCAGTTCTGGGTTGCGCTCGAGTTGGCCGCGAATGCGGGCCATCATGATGCCGGAGCGCTCGAGGTCGGTGGAGGCGACCACAAAGAAGGTTTGGCCCGCGACCGAGCCGCCCATCGGCGGCAGCACCAGGTCCTTGTCCACGTAGACGCAACGCTCCAGGGTCGCGAGCGCCTGCTGCCAGGTTTCCCGCCAGTTGCCGCGCGGCGTCTTGGACAGCGGGGTCAGTTCCACTTTCACCAGTACGAAATGATCTCGTAAGTGCTGCTCATGAACAATCACCGGAGACAGCAGTTTCGCCAGTGAGTACACCGGCAGAGTAAAGGTGAAGGTGCTGCCCTGGCCGGGCTCGCTGGCCACCCAGATTTTTCCGCCATGCAGCTTGACCAACTCGCGGCAGATGTAGAGGCCAAGACCGAGGCCGGTGCGGTTATCGTCGATTAATTCGGGGTCCTGGTACAGGCGTTCAAAGATCAGGGCCTTGGCGTCCGGGGTGATGCCGCGGCCGGTGTCGGTGACCGAGACATAGACTGCGTCCTCGTCGGCTTCCACCATGCAGGCCCTGACCATCACGGCGCCTTCCGGAGCGGTGAACTTGATGGCATTATCGGTCAGGTTGATGAGCACCTCGAGAATGCGGTCGGGATCGGCGTACACCAGCGGAATGCGGTGGTCGAGGCCGATTTCCATGCCCACCTGCTTTTCGCCGGCGATGGGCCGCATCATGGTGACCGCCTGCTGCACCAGTTCGCCGATGGAGATACAGCGCGGTTCTACGCGAATCTTGCCGCTCTCCGCCCGGGTTGCTTCCAGCAGGTCGCGGATCATGGCGTGGAGTTGATTCACGCTTTTGAGCACCGTCTTCAGGTGATCGCTTTGTTCCGGAGCCAGCGGCCCGGCCAGGCCATCGAGCAGAATGGTGACGTACTGGTGGATGCAGGTCCGGGGAGTGCGCAGTTCGTGGGAGACGTGGGAAAGAAACTGGTTCTTGAATTCCAACTGTTGCTTGCGGGTGATTTCGAGAGAGCGTAGCAGCGCCTGGCGTTCGACCGCGTAACGCATGGCCCGTTCCAGTTGCTTGCTGGTAATGTCGCCCTTGATCAGGTAATCCTGCACCCCCTGGTGGACGGCTTTGAGCGCCAGGGTTTCATCGTCCTGCCCCGAAAGGATGACCACGGGCACGTCCGGCGAATGAGCCAGCACGGTGCGGAAGGTTTCCGCGCCATGGCTGTCGGGAAGGTTCAGATCCAGCAGAACCACCGAAGGCGGGTGCTGGCTGAGAGATGCCATACCATCGGAAAGGCGTTCCACGCAGTTCACTTCCACGCTGGAGTTGCCTTCGACCAGACGGAGCCGCACCAGATCGGCGTCGCCCGGGTTGTCTTCAATCAGCAGCACGCGTGTGGTC